>JAKBQY010000001.1 GCA_021835025.1 Thermoplasmata archaeon
CACCGATAAAATTTGGTGTTCCCATAGCTGATATAACATCGGGATTATTCTCGGATATTGCTATATTGTCAGCCATAGTTGAGAGAAAAAATAATGGTACAGGCCAGCATATAGATATGTCAATGCTCGATTCAAATTTTCTGGAACTAACACATCAGGCATTTTATTATTTTGGCACGGAAAAAAATCCAGAGCATCTGGGTAGCGCACATCAGAGTATTGCACCGTATCAGGTTTACAAATCCTTTGATGGGTATATAGCCATAGCGGCAGGTTCGGAAAAGCTCTGGAACGATTTATTAAAAGCCATTAATAGGGAGGATTTAAAACTTGATGATAGATTCACAGACAATAAAAAGAGGGTAAATCACAGAAATGAACTTGAAAAGGAATTGAATTTCAGCCTTTCCCTATTTTACACTGAAGACCTGATAAAAAAATTAAATAAATATGGAATACCCTGTGCACCCATAAATAATATAAATGAAACTGTTGAAAATGATCAGTTAAAATACAGGAAAATGGTCACAAAAATAAAGGGAAAATATGGAGAAATACCAATGTTAGGCACACCATTTAAGATGTCCGAAACTCCAGGTGAAATTAAATATGCTCCTCCCGAGCTTGGAGAAAATACGGATGAAATTTTAAAATCCCTTGGATTCAAGCCTGAGGAGATAAAAAGTTTAAAGGAGAAAAATGTGGTAAATAATGATATAAAAACAGATGAATTATTATAAATTTTAGGGTATTGTAAACTCTTCTCCAGGTTTTAATATTATTACCTGTGTGTATTTTTCCGCAAGTTTTTTGAATTTCTCTGGATTTGAATCTATTGGGGGAAATGTTCCGTAATGCATTGGTATTGTGTACTTTGGTCTTAGTAATTCTGTTGCTATTGCTGCCTCTTCAGGACCCATTGTGAAAAATCCTCCTATTGGAAGCAATGCAATATCAGGTTTATATAATTCACCAACGTATTTCATATCTCCAAACAATGCAGTATCTCCAGCATGATATATCGTTTTATTATCTCCCCTTATAACAAAACCATTTTCATTTCCACTGTGTACTGCAGCGGTTAAACCTATTGAAATATCCCCTATATTGCTTAAACTTCCTTTGTTCATTCCAATGAAATCATTCTCTGTCAGGCCATTTTTTTCTGCATCAAGTGATAATTCATACATTCCAACTATTTTTGCTTTATTTCTTTTAGCTATTTTATATGCATCCCCGATGTGGTCAAAATGTGTATGTGTTACAAGAACATATTTAACATTATTGATATCCTTTTCTTCCATGGTTGCCTTTGGATTTCCTGTAAGAAAGGGATCTATAACAATTTTTAAATTACTGAACTCAACAATCCATCCTGCGTGCCCTAGCCATTTTAATTTTACCATTTTTATCAATAATATTATGGTTTTATGATATAAAATTTTTAAGGTAAATAAGTTCAATTTTCTAGTGACATGTCCATTCAGCTATTACACGATGCTTCCTGTCTAGATAGTTATAGCTGAATATCCACCGGCATACATGGAACTATACGTGATCCGTTAAACCTGGTTATTTGAGAAATTTGCCTTCCCTGGCAAAGAAACAATAGAACATCATGATAACTACAAAAGAGAGAGGATATCAAAGAGTATTTTTAGATCATCCATAGGTATTCTAATAAATATATAATGGCATAAGCAAGTTAAAACTATACAGATTAAACACCAAGAGACTTTACCACCTTATAATGACACACATCCAACACCACTTGAAACAAGTACATTCCCTAAAAGTTGTGGAGCTAAAGCTATAAATAAAAAAACATTATTCTATAATTGTACCAGAAATTTTTTCCAAGGAATTTTGTATATTCTCAAATGATGTTATAATAGCTTTTTTGCCTCCATTTTTAATGAAATTCAAAGCACCCTTTATTTTAGGCAACATTGTACCATTTTGGAATTGATTTTCATTATAATATTTCAGCATAAGGTCATAATCTATTTTTTTTATTGGTTTCTGTGATGGTTTCCCATAATCTATATATGCATATGGAACATCTGTTAAAATAATAAGGGCATCGGCATTTATTTTTGAGGCAAGCATTGATGATGCAAGATCCTTATCAATAACTGCGTCCACACCATGAATTTTACCATTATCGTAAATAACCGGTATACCTCCTCCACCTGCGGCAATAGGTATGTCGTTGTTTTCCATTATAATGTTTATCAAATCTGTTTCAAGTATATCGACAGGATCCGGCGAAGGTACAATCCTTCTATAACCATCATTAAATTTTTTAAATGTAAATCCCTCATTTTTTAGATTAAAAGAGTCTTTTTCGTTATAATACTTACCTATCGGTTTTTCAGGATTTTTAAAGGCCACATCGTCTTTGTCAACCAACGTTCTTGTGATAATTGTGTATATGTTTTTTTTAAGTTTATATTTATTCTTTATCTCATTATAAGAATTTTCAAGTATTTCGCCTATATACCCTTGGGACAT
>JAKBQY010000053.1 GCA_021835025.1 Thermoplasmata archaeon
TCTCTTCCTTGATTCGCCTGTTTATATCTGCCTCGTTAACGAGCTTCTCAACAACAAGTATTTTCTTCCTGCCCATGAAATTATAAATACAAATACGGATATATAGTTATGTCACAAACTATAAATTCAATGGCAGAATAATAAAAAAAGCATTTTCTGCCTTCTTTTCATTTAGTAATTTATCAATATTGGCCATCTCCTCTATTATTATTGATTTTTTTAAAAGTATTTCATGAACTTTTTTTGCACTATCGGCCACAGGACCGTGCACTGGTGTTGACGAGGACCAGCCGCCTATGCTCAATCCATCGGTGCCAATTGCCTTTATCATTTTATTGTCCAGGTAACTGGCTGCACTTTCATCTAGATACGGCCACTTATACAGATATTTTTCGTTGAATCCCCTGTATTTATACCAGCCTGTATATATCAATATTATGCTATCCCTTTTTATATAGGATTCATATTTTCGAAAATCATTTGCAGTTATTGGTTCACCATCCTTTTTATTTGAAAAATCAAGTGCGGTTCCATATCCTATAAATGCACGAAGGGGATATGCATCAAGAGTCATTCCGCCATTGATCATATGGGCTGCTGTATCCATATGTGTTCCATGGTGTGTATTCATGTTAATCTTTTTTACTGAGTAACCATCACGATCCATGATCATAAGGTCCTGAACCGTGAAATTTGTATGTGTTATCCATCCAGGCATTCCATTGTACATCTCATGGGTCAAGTCCACAATTTCATAATCCTTTACATTAATCATTTTTATCACGCCCCAGAAGTTTGTATAAACTTCTTTCAGCGAGTTCCATTGGATGTTCCTGATTAATTTCATGCAATTTCTGGAAAACCATTTCCCCCGTCATTTGCTCATTTGTCCATTCCCTTGCAAATATTCCATTTAAAATGTTCATGGCATTTCTCTTAATAAGATTCGTTATTTCCTCTCCTGCATATTCAGGTCCCCTTGTTAACTGGCCATACTGACTCGTCCTTGAATGCGTTTTTAATTGCCTGAACAAGCCAATATCTTTCATTGATTCTGCAATCTCTGCAAGTTCGCCAGATGCATACATTTCCAGTATTGCCACTTCTGGCGATGCCCCAAGTTCCGTGGCAACTTCAAAATACTTTCTGAATATGAAAAGAATAGCGCCCGCCCATGATTGTTCCGATAATAGGTCAACAAGAGTCTCTTCTCTGAAACTGGACATTATTGCACACCCACTTTCCTTAAAAACACCTATAGCATCGCATAATCCCAGCAGAACATCTCTAGAATCTCCAGAATGGTCATTTCCTATAGCAGCAAGCACCGGAAATCCCATATCCCTTTTATATAGATCCCTGAGTCCCCACCCTATCATTCTTGGGGCTATCATTATGATGTTTATTTCCTCTGGTGGTTTAAGGAAACCATAGAAATAGTTGTAACCTGACGCCATCACAACGGTATTGCCTTCCTTTAAATTCGGCATGATTTTGGATTCAAAAACATCTTTCTGTATTTCATCAGGGATCAGAATAAATATTATATCAGATTTTTTGCAGGCTTCCTCAATGTTGTAAACCTTAAATCCATCCTTAACTGCATTTTCCAGATATGAATCTTTGGGGTTTCCTATGATTACATTTAGTCCAGAATCCCTCATATTAAGGGCTTGTGATTTACCCTGGTTTCCATATCCTATAACGCCTATAGTCCTATTTTTCAAAATATCTACTGTTATATTTTTTGTTTTTATTTCGGTTATAATTTCAGTCATACTATAAAATATATATATAACAGGCATAAAGATATCTGGATACATGTTAGTATTATGGAAATAGTTAAATATAAATATTGATTTAAATTATCATGTTTTTAAAAATTTATATAAAGCATCCTGGTTGCTGGAGCGAAGTATTATCTAATTTTCCACATATAAGTGGTGAGCTTTTATCGCAGAATGTTAAAAAGGGAGTGGTTGAGGGTTTTATCGCGTTTAAGGTTCTGGACAAAAATTTTAAAGGTGAATTGTTTTCGCTTGTTAATAATATAAAAACCCACCGGATAATTAAGAGCGTTAAATTCATAAGAACACTGGAAAATGGGAATATTAATATAATAAAGGTATCTGCAGGAATAAAAGATAGCATATCAAATCTTGTCAATAATCTAGAAATACCAATATTTAAGGAATTTTTTTTCGGAGGGCATGAATTGTGGTATATATTGGATTCCGAAAAAAACTTTATGGAAATAAAAAGAATATTCAATAAGATATCACTCATTCGGGGTATGGAAATTCTGCCAGGAGAGGATTATTTTAAACTTTTTTCATTCATCAGTGATGATTTGAAATTTGATTATATAAATTTGCTAAATACAGCATATTACAATAACTATTTCGGATATCCAAGAGGAATAGATATTGATGGGTTGGCCCATAAATTCAATACATCAAAATCAAATATCTCAAGAAAAATGAGAATAATTGAAAAGGAAATAACGGAATATTATTTGAATAAAACCCAATTGGCTTCCATAAAATAGAACAATATTACATGATACAATTATGATTTAAATCCACATTAAATTTAACTATAAATTCACAATATTAAGTTATGAAAAATGTTGTTATAGCAGGCACAGGTATTCTGGGCGAAGCCACAGCCTATAAATTTTTAAAAAATGGAAATAATGTTATTATAAACTCAAGAAATGAAGAGCATTTAAAAAAAATAAAAAATTTACTTTCCCCCTATGGAAAAATTGATTACATTGCAAAAAATTTAAAAGACAGGGATTCCTGCTTATTGTTTTATAATGAAATAAAAAGACAGGCTATCCGGATTGATACATTGGTCATAACCATTGGTGGTTATATTGAAGATACAATAGATGATTTATCAGGACTTGATGAAATGGTAAACAACCATTTAAAAATACCACTATTGCTCATAAATGCCCTTCTCCCATCAATGAACAGCCCTTCAAATATAATTCTTGTGAGCAATTCCGACACTTTTGAAAAGAACAGAAAAAACCTTTTATCCTACACAGTATCAAAATATGCGCTAAATAAATCGGTGAAGCTGATGGCTGCAGAGTTGATTACAAGAAATATACGTGTGAACGGTGTTGCGCCGGAGTATATAGATCAAACCTTTGAACCAGATAGAGATTACACCATAATGAGAAAACTCGGAGATTTGCCTACTCCCCCCGAGGATATATCAGAAGTTATATTCTTTCTAGCGGATGAAAATTCATGGATAAATGGTGCTGTAATTCCGGTTGATGGAGGCCATAGCCTTATATGATATACCTGCTATATTCAAGAATAAATAAATATGTTTTTTACTTAAAAAACCAAAAGTATTTTAATCTTAAATTATTTTGTAATTAAGGGATTTTTATGAATAAAAAGGAAATACTGGCAAATGGAATGGGAAGGTATATTGATGATATAAAATTGCCTGGCATGCTTTATATGAACATTTATAGAAGCCCGTACGCCCACGCAAAAATCAAAAATATCAAGGGGGGGCTGAACTCAAGTGAATTTAAATCATATTACAAGTCCTCTGTGGGTGAAATGGCTGAACTTTCAGGAAATAAGGAGGATAAAACAAAATTTCTGGAACCTTCACTTGCAATAGACGAGGTTAAATATTATGGACAGCCGATCGCTGCTGTATTTTCTGAAAACAGGTATGAAAGTGAGGATTTGCTGAACTCCATAAATGTAGATTTCGAACCCATGGAGAGCACATGTTCAATTGATGCCGCATTGGGCAAAAAGGACATTTCAAAATATACAATGGCAAAATATGAATTGGGAAAAAAATTTGATGAAAAAGCAGTGGACCATGACATTGTATTGGAGGATACATTTTTCAATGAAAGGGTCATTGGAAACTCAATTGAAACCAGAGGCTGCATTGCCGACTATAAGGATGGAATGCTGACGTTTTATGTTTCAACACAGTCAGTACATTCAGTAAAGGGTGGTTTAATGAATACATTAAACCTTGATAAGGATCATGTAAGGGTTATCCAGGCGGATACAGGAGGCGCTTTTGGCTCAAAGGGCGGTTTTTATCCTGAATATCTCATAGCGGCATATGCCTCAATGAAATATAAAAAACCGGTAAAATGGATCGAAACAAGGTCTGAATATTTATCTGCTGCCTACGCTGGAAGGGGAGTGAAATCCTATGCAAAGATATATGCCAAAAATAATGGCAAAATAACAGGCCTTGAAGCAAAAATATACGTTGATGCGGGGGCATATGATGCGGGTGCTGGTGGATTTTCTTCGTACTTCATAGGTTTTCAGGTAACAGGACCCTACAGGATCGAAAATGTTTACATAGAATCTTCGTCAATTATTACAAATAAATCCCCAGTGGGTCCATACAGAGGAGCAGGGAGGCCAGAGGCTTCGTTTATCATGGAAAGAATGATGGATCTTCTGGCAGATAAACTGAATAAAGACCCTGCAGATTTAAGATTGCTAAATGCATCGGATGAACCGTTTACATCTCCCACAGGCGAAAAAATTGAGGAACCAACAAGACCGTTTTTTAAAAAAGCACTTGATGAATTTGATTATTACAATGTTTCAAAAAATAATAAAACAGGCATATCGTTTTTTGTGCTTATTCCTGCTTCCAGACCCGGAGATAGTGCAAGAATACAGGTAAAAAATGGCAGGGTCAATGTTTTCCTTGGTGGCGATACGCATGGGCAGGGACATGAATTCTTTGCAAGAAACATCATAAATGAAATGCTTGGAGTGGACAGGGAACTTGTCACACTTGAAAATGGCGATACCTCACTGCTTGATATGGGTGTTGGTGCATGGGGAAGCAGATCTGCAATAGCTGGAGGATCGGCGTTGGCAGTTGTTTGCGAAAAGATCAGGGACCAGGTAATACAGAAATATGGTGTATACAATACAGATAATCTTTTAAATGGAGAGTATGATGCGTCTGAGTTTTATAAGATCGACTTTGATGTTTATTCATTAAATGCAAATATGGTCACATCATATGTCAAGGATGGAAAGGCCATGATAAAGGATTGGCATTCATATTACGATCTTGGAAAGGTTCTGGACAAATCCAATGTGATAGGACAGATAGAAGGTGGTGCACTTCAGGGTATTGGCCAAGTATTGTCAGAATCATTGAGGTATTCCGATGATGGGCAATTAATAATATCCAGCATCGAAGAGGCAGGGCTTTTAAATGCGGAAAACATACCGGAGAATTTCCATATAAAATGGTCTGAAGGTAGTTCAAAGGTTCCGAGCCATGCAAAGGGCCTTGGTGAATCCCCAACAATTGGCACTCCTTCTGCCCTTGTGAGGTCTATTGAACTAAGCACAAATAAAAGAATAAGGGAAACGCCAATAAAACCAGATTATTTTTACTGAAATAAACAATTTTAGTTCATTTTTTTGAAATAATCCTTTATATTATTAATGCCTGTTGATATTACATCTTCTGATGTTGCATATGATATTCTGAAATGCTTTGAGGCACCAAATGGATCCCCGGGTGTAACTATGACATTTTCTTTGTCAAGAAGTTCCATTGAAAGTTTATCTGCACTTTTATCCATTCCATATCCAGGAAATATATAAAATGCCCCTTCAGGTTCATAAAATGATATATCGTCTATTTCCCTTAAAAGAGATATTGCCCTTTCCCTTCTTTTATTGAAAATATTTCTCATATTTATAACGTCCTCCTCGTCATCCAGTGCATCAAGAGCCGCGTACTGGGACACAGAAGGTGCACATGTTAATGTTTGCTGTTGAACTTTATTTGATGCCTTTATAATATCCTCATTGGCCACCATATATCCTATGCGCCATCCTGTCATGGCATAGCTTTTTGAGAATCCGCTCAATGTTACTGTCCTTTCCTTCATTTCCCCAATGGAAGCGGGAGAGAACATTTTGCCTTTATATATTAAATCTTCATATATTTCATCTGATATCAGATAAAGATCATTTTCAATGATAAAATCGGATAATTGCCGAAGGGATTTTTCACTGTACACCTTACCCGTTGGGTTTACTGGATTGTTAAGCATGAACACCTTTGTTTTTGGTGATATTATTTTTTTCATCTGGTCAAAATCAAATTCATAGTTTTCATCTGTTGGTGTCGTTACTGCCTTGCCCTCATTCAATTTAATTATATCAGTATAGGAAACATAATATGGCGATGGGAGTATTACCTCATCTCCCGGGTCTATTATTGAATATAACGCCAGGCTCAATGAAAATTTTGTAGGGGTAACCAGAACATTTTTTGCTGAAACATCCATATTGTTTTTCGTCTTCATTTTATCGGCAATCTTCTGCCTCAATTCCATGATTCCCGCAGACGGGGTGTAGTGCGTTTTCCCCTCCTTGGCAAGTTTGTATGAGTAATCTATGATTCTCTCGGGCGTGGTGAAATCAGGTTCGCCTATACCAAAATTGTAAATTGTTTTACCTTGTGCCTTCAATTCGGCGGCTTTATTTGACATGCTAACGGTTGCGGATTCATTGATTAACTTTACCCTTGATGAAACCATAAATCTCCATACCCATATGGTTTATAAGGTTTTTTTATTTATCCCTGCGGCATATTGCATGTTTCATGTTTCTTTTTACAATATACGAATAATAAAATAATTATTATGGCTGTCAAGAAGACAGGTACAGGAATTTTCCGGTATAAATGCGAATTACATTTTTGATTTTCGTTAAAAACACTAATGAAAATAATAGCGCAATCAATCTATGGTTCAATGCCCCCACTATCTGGAAGCGGACGGCCATTAAATGGTTACTTTTCCCCATGATATCCGGCAATGGACAAAAATATTTAAATTTATATGGATTGAATCCCTTGAAATTTTTCCCAATGGAATAATTTGGACTCCCTAAGTTATATCGGAACTTTTATTGTTTATAGTTCCCAATTGTAATAAAACCTCCCTTTCTGATATTGTTCCGGAGCATTTTCCAGTATTGTCAACTATGGAAAGTATTGGCACATTGTTTTCTTTCATTAATTTTATGGCATTTGTAATATTTTCATTCTCCTCTATATTCACAATTTTTTCTATTCTCATCTGGTTTATTTTGCCCTTCTCTATCGCAATCTGTGGAAGCAGCAATATATCTATAAGATAAACCGTTCCAACCGCCTTTGAATTGCTGTCAATTACTACTGCAGCCGGGAGATTTTTTGAAAGCATTTTTTCCATTGCAGATTTGATCGTATCATTTATGTTTATTATTATATCATTGTCGGGTATCCTTCCTGCAATTACGGTCAGGCTGGCGAGATTTTCCGCAACAATTTTTCCCTCCTTGCCAATATCCGGCATATATGGGGTCTGGGTAACAATGCTTTTCACCTCAGATAGTATAAATCCTATAACAATCCATGTTAGAAAAATGGTTGTATATGCCGGTACAGTGGAATAAGCCGAATAAAAGAGTACAATTGAGCTTATTATTGTACCTGTGCTTGCAAGGGCCAATTCCCTGTAGTCAGAGAGGTAATTCATAAAGGTTTTCTCCATTCTTGATATCAGCCTTTTTCCCCTTCTGTATCCTATTCTTATGAGTGAAAAATCCGAACTTAAATGGATGAATAGGCCAGCAAGGGAAGATATTGTGCCAAGTAAAATAAAGGCGTTCTCTGTGGTTGTAAACCTGAAGAGTGTTGCAGATATTATTACCATAAGGGCACTTACGCTTACCACTGATACCAGTGGATTGTCCTTGATTTTTTTTGCAAAGAATGTTGGTATAGTTCTATCAAAACCCATCTTGAAGAGGGTTCTGGATGCCGCAGAACCAAATGATAGAAACGCAAGAATTGCATCATTGACTGTCGCTATGGCGGCCGCATAATATACATATATTCCAGCATGCCCTAAATCTCCCTTTAAAACCTGGATTACGGGCAATTTATCGGCGAACGGTATTAAGAAATTGGTATGTATTACCAGATCTATGATGGCATAAAGCATAAGCGTCGCTAGAATGCCTCCTGATAGTATCACGGCTATTACGCTTGTTCCAACAACCTTTTTTGGATTTTCCACCTCGCCTGAAATTGGGGCAATTGAACCATAACCGGTTGGTATGCCCATTGCAAAAAGCACCCCAAGGAAAAAATTCCCAATAGAAACGGGATATATTGATGGGGAGGGTATGTATGCTTTTCCACCGGCAAATATGAATGACAGAATTATAACAAGAAACATTAACCCAACTTCAAGAGAAACCGCATATAATGCATATCTTGCTGACAATTTTATACCTATTATAAGGAATGTAACCGATGGTACAGTAATCAAAAGAAAGGCATAAAGTACAGGAATTCCAAGTACAAGAGTTATTATGAATACTCCCCCGGCAAGGTATGCAAGCCCAAATAAAATCGAATAAAACATATACATCCATCCCGTATCAAAACCTATGCTTGCCGACAATGCCTGAAAGGCATATGTATAATATCCCCCTGTGGATGAAAACCTTTTTGACAGCTGGGTTACAACCAGTCCATTTATCAGGACAAGCATTGTGCCAATAACCATGACAAGAGGCGCATCATAGCCTGCAAGAGTTATGGCAAATGCCCCATATGTAAGTATACTCAATAATGGTGACATGCCGCCAAATGAAAGGAAAAAAACATCCTTGAATTTCAAATGCCTTTTAAATTCTCCCGAGTTGGATGAATTATTCATTGCCATAATATATTAAAGATGTAAATAAAGCTAATCGATAATATTTAAATATTTTATTTTGCCATTTTAAACCTAATTTTTCAGGTGCATTTGAATAACGTCTGCAATATCTACAATATCTCCATTTCTTGAAAGGGAATAAAGGCATATTGGGCAGGATGTTACTATATTCCCAGAAATGTTCTTCAACTGTTTGTACCTTTCCCTTGAAACATTCCTTGAAAGGCTAGGAAATAATAGTTCATCCGGACCCCCGCAGCAGTATGTTCTGTTTCCATTTCTATCTGGATATGAAACATTTCCCATATTCTCAATAATTTTCCTTGCGTTGTTGTATTTAAATTCTCCCTGAAAGTGGCACGGATCGTGGAAGGCAAAATGTTCATCCGATTTATACAACATATTTTTGTCAACCATATCAAGGTAATATATAACGTTTAAATTGAAATCGGGAATATATTTTGGATATTCGTATTTCAATAAATTATATGTATGGGGATCAATGGTTATGATACTGTGGTATTTTTTAAGTATGTTATATACGTATTTTATGTATTCCTTGAATTCCCTTATATATCCATACTCATAGAGTAAGGTACCTGGATATGGTTCGTTGCTTTTAAGGAGGTCAAATGGGACATTTGACATTTTTAGAATATAAATTATATTTTTTAGTGTTTTATTTGCCCTTTCAACGCTTGAATGGTCAGGTTTCAAAAATTTTGTTATTACTGGTATTTTTTCCGCAATTGATATCATTGCATAAAAGGATTTTTTGCCCATCTTTTTCCTGAGCTGTTCAAGGTTTTCCGTATATGGCATTAACTGGTACATCAGGCCAGTATAAAGCAGTGTGTCGCATTTTTCCGGTTCAAAGCCATCATACCATGAATATGATTCATTCCTAATTATCAATGGTTTTTTATATTTCATTATATTTTTAACAATGGCTTTTACTTCGGGTTTTTCATATTTTTTTGTTGAGGATATAATGTTTTTTGCTAAATCGCTTATTTTTCCAGAGTCAACGCCCGTTGGGCATACCTGCACACATACATGGCAATCTAGGCAGGAATAAAACGTATCAGATATATCCATGCTTATTTCCCCTGATTTTAGTTCCTTGAAGAGATTATAACCGATCTGTGCCCTTCCCCTTGATGTTTTTGTCATATCATAGCCGGAGGTTTTATAGGTCGGGCATACGGAATCACAGAAACCACAGCTGATGCATTTAGTTGACTCTTTTTCAAGTTCACTTAACAGGCCATCAATCATAATTGCCACCAAGTGCAAAATTGCCAGGATTCAATATATTCTCCGGGTCAAATATTTTTTTTACCGATTTCATAAATTCGAGGGTCTTTATCTGGTTCTTGTATTTTAATTGCCTTATAAAATCGTCCTCCTTAATTTTTCCTATCCCATGTTCGCCTGATATTGAGCCGCCAAGCCTTACGGCAAGATCATTGATCTCCCTGACTGATTTTTTAACATTTTCCCATTCAGAAATATTATCGGGATTTCCGCCAATCTGGGGATGCAGGTTTCCATCTCCTGCATGGCCGCATGTGGCGATATAAACATTGTTTTTTATTCTTACCTGGTTTATTCCTTCTATTGCATCCGTTAATTTTGAAAGGGGAACAACTATGTCCCCATCTATAAAACCTTTGAATAAAAGCCCTGGTGCGGCAAATGCTATTCTTCTTATCTCAAATATATTATTATATTCTTCTTCATTTCCAGGTATAAAAATTTTGAAGGCATTGTTTTCCTCAAGCACATTTTGGATTTTGCTTAAATAATTTTCGCCGTAATCCGTATCAACAAGGACCATTCCCCCATGCGCCTCCGGATAATTCCATTTTTTTATTTCATTTGCCGCTTTAATTCCATAGTAATCGGCATATTCCAGTATCAGGGGGTTAAGGCCATTTTTCCTTATGCTAAAAATTGCATTTGCAGACTCCTCTATTGTATTGAAGAAACCTGCAATTCTTGTTATTTTTTCAGGCAAAGGCATGATTTTTAAATATGCTTTTTTCACTATGCAAAGGGTTCCCTCACTGCCGCATATAAGGTCAACGAAATTAAAGCCCCCTCGATTTTTATATATAGATTCCCCAAAGGACGTTTCATCACCGCTGGATAATACAACATCTATTTTCAATATCCAGTCCTTCACAACACCATATCTTGCGCAACGCATCCCTCCAGAATTCTCGTTTATTGCCCCACCTACAGTTGATATTGAGACACTTGATGGATCAGGGGGAAAGAAAAATCCATATTTCCTCGATTCATTATTTACCTCCTCAAGTGTTGCGCCTGCATAGGCTTCAACATAGCCATCCCTTATATTTACACTGATTGCATTCAAGGGGCGCATGTCAAGAACAATGCCCTTTTTCTCTGGAACAACTGCGCCAGTTGGGCTTGACCCTCCACCCCTTGCAATTACGGGAATTCTGTACTTATGGGCAATCTTCATAATTTTTGATATGCTTTTTTCATCAAATATTTTAATTGCTATTTCTGGCATCTCCTCTATTCTATCTATGCTACCCCTTTTGTATGGGAAAAGATCTTTTTCATCATATAATACATTGCCATTTCCTGCCGCATCTATAAATTCTGATAATATCTTCTTATCCATAATATCATATAAACGCATATATTATATAATAATTATTTCACGGACTATGTTGAAAAAATTCATATATAAATGTGGTACTTTTCAACATTATAATACCGAAATTCATGAAAATATTGTGCATTGGTAAATATTAATATTGAATGTTGGATAATGGTTTATTGAAAGAGATACAGATATTGAAGGATGTTTTTATTTCGGATTTATATTGCGTATATTTAAGGGATATATCTGCAGTTGTTATTTCAGATTTGCATCTTGGGTTTGAGGATGAAATGAATTTGCACGGATTATTTTTGCCAAAATTGCAAAGAAACCACATCGAAAAAATGGTTGATAATATCATGGACAGGTATTCACCAGAAAAATTGATTATAAATGGGGATTTCAAGCAGGAATTTTCTAGAAATTTACCCCAGGAATGGGAAGATGTGAACTATTTTATAGATAGATACAAAAATGAAACAAACCTGGTATTTATCCGGGGGAACCACGATAATTATTTGATGACAATACTAAAGCACAACAATATTGATGTAAAAGACAATATTGAAACCGACAAATATTATATTTACCATGGGGATAGGGATATGTCATTGAAAAAGTTGACAATTCTGGGGCATGAACACCCATCAATAGTTCTAAGAGATGAGATAGGCGGAATTTTCAAAATTCCTGCATTTGTATTCAACAACGATTATAAGGTGCTGATAACACCCGCAATGAGCTTCTTTTCCTCCGGAACTGATGTTTCTGAATCCCTCTTGAGCGATGAACATTTCACACCCGTACTGAAGCATGTTTCAAAAAATTTCAGGGCATATGGGATAACAGAAGATTTTGGCCTGCTTGATTTTGGCTATATAACGGATTTATCACAGAAAATTTAAATAAAAATATTACAGAATAAAAATTATTCAATACCTCAATCTACCTGCATGTATTTTTTTTCTCCTGGCCCTTTATAAATTGCCCTTGGCCTGATGAGCCTTTCCTGCGTTTCAACGTATTCCATGATATGAGCTAAAATTCCAGAAATTCTTGATAAACCAAAAAGTGTTGTAAACATATACAGTGGAAATCCTATTTCATTGAAAACAAGGCCTGAATAAAAATCCGTATTTGTATATATGCCCTTTGAGCCGAAATTTTTCACTCCAAGTCCTTCAAGTTTTTTCGCAATTTCCAGCATTTTTTTCTGATTTTCTGTCTCAGCAAGCTCATCTGCGTATTTTTTGAATGTTTTCAACCTTGGATCATAGGTTCTGTATACCCTGTGGCCAAAGCCGACAAGCCTTTTTTTGCCCTGAAGAATATTCTTATTGAACCATGTTTCCACATTATCCGGATAACCTATTTCCTCAAACTGCTTATATGCCGATTCCGCTGCACCGCCATGCAATGGACCTCTCAGAGCCGCTATTGCGGAGGTCAGTGAAGAATACATATCTGATAGTGTTGATGCTGTAACAATAGCTGAAGTTGTGGATGCCGGTATTTCATGGTCCATATACAGTATCAGGGCGGAATCCATTGCCATTGACCTTTCCTCACCCACATCCTTGTCAAAACACGCTTTTAAGAATGTAGTTGCATAGTTTTTATCGAATACAGGATCCTTTATGGGCAATTTGTTTTTTATCCTGTAAATATTTGAAACGATTGACAGTGTATTTCCCAGTATCTTTGGTATCAATTTCAAATCATTATCCCTTTTCCATTGATAGTTTATGTATGTTTCAGACAGGGCAGATAATGCGGTCTGCATAATACCCAATGCATCAGCATTTTCAGGGGCATTTTTTATGATTTCATGTATATAAGGCGGCAATGCAAGATTCTCCGATATTTTATTTTTAAAATCCTTGAGTTCCTCCTTTGATGGTATATTTCCAAAGAGTAGGAGGTATGATGCCTCTTCAAAGCTTGATTTTTCTGCAAGTTCATTCACATCATATCCGCGGTATCTCATTATTCCCTTATTCCCATCTATAAAAGTTAAGTCCGTATATTTTATGTAAACGTTTTCCAGCCCGGGGCTTATTTCTTCCATATGGATTTATGCAGAATTTATATATAAAAATTTGGAAGTTCACCATGCCGGTATCTATAAAAAATTAACATATATCATAGATGGATATTGAAGAAATATTCAGTATAAGGGGTGAGTATATACCAAATTTATAGGAATATTTGGTAATAAAATATCAAATGTGCTTTATTATTTTTTATTATAATACCAGCTGATTTTTCTAAATAAAAACAAATGGAACAATATTATAAACTAAGTGCCCATTAATTAATAACCTTCCACTGGTAATAGTCAATGCAAGAGGGTCACTTAGTCCTGGAAGAAGTCTTTAGTTAACAGATCCTAAAAAACAATTTCATCATTATTCACAATAAAAAAATAAAAGCATAAATTATAGTAAATAATAATATTACTATTGAAATTAAAATATATTTCCATATAGAGATCAGATTTGTTTTAAATTGATTGAGACCTAATGTAATAATAGCTAAAAATTCCGTAGTAAACATAATCCCGAAAAGTGATAAATTATGGAATTTATAAAATGCATATAATCCTGGTGTGTTGCATAACCATTATTAATTTCCTTACATTATTATATTATTAATAATATGTTATTATTCTACCAATTAAATCTATTTATTTATGGCATTTTCATAGCTCCATATGTATGTATTTCTCCAT
>JAKBQY010000026.1 GCA_021835025.1 Thermoplasmata archaeon
ATTCATATATACAGTAATAACGTATACATAATAATAAAGTTTTCTATCAACAAATAATGTAAAATAAGCATAAATAAACAATTATAGTTATTTATACCCTAAGATCTTGAGGAATTAAAGTTTTAATTATAAATAATGAATTTACTATATTTGAAATAAAAAATGCTTTTATTATATCTCTAATTATCAACAATTTTAATAATTTCTTTTTAGGTATATCATATTTATTTATTATTTTTAGTTTAAATATAGATTCTGCTATACCTATATTTGTTAAGGATTCAGTGGTATAATATAATAAAGAAACAATAAATAATACAAATAAATTTAACCAGCCATCTTCTGTATAAAATAAATTTGATAATCCTTTTATAAATTCTAATCTATATGCTAAAAAGAATCCTAATAAAGGTACCTTTATTTTTAACAAATAATCTATTATAACAGATAATGGAATTAAAAATGTTTGTTCTGTGATATATGTTATATATCTTTCACTTAAATCCATGATTTTCATAATAATCATTATCATTATTGAACGTATTTATGTAATCAAGTTTTTTCAGTCTTTCATCAATATGTATTTTAATTTGTTCAATCTCAGTAGGATTATAGTCTACTTCAAATAAATCATAGGAAAGAGAGTCTAATAATAGGGATATCAAAGCATTTTTATTATTACTTTCCTGTACTGCAAAATTATCCGCGGTTATTTCAAATTTTGAAAGGTATCCCAAAATATTTGATTTTAATAAATACAGAAAAATAAGAGCAACAAGACTTATTATGGCAATAATTGTGAATAAAAATGAATAGGTGCTAAACATTATACCTAAAATGCCAATAAGAGCAACAATAAACAAAAGTGCAAATGATATTAATAATTTTATAAAACGCTCGTTTTTATACTGTACAAAATGACCTATTTCATGCAATATTAATGCATTTTTCTCATCATTATCTATGTTATTAAAAAATTCCGAGCTCAATATAATATTATATTTTTTATTCAATGAAAAAGAAAATGCAGGGGTAAATCTTAGTTTTTCAATTTTATCATCTTTTATTGATTTGTATATATCTATATTTTTTCCAACTTTTCTAGAATAAGAATAATATTTTCTTGTTAAATCAGAATCTAGAATAGTATATTTTAAATATTTTTTAAATTGTATTTTTATTATAAAAATCGTTGAAATCAATAATATTCCTGCAATTATTAAAGTTGATAATAATATTAATGGTTGATAAATTCTACCATAATAATAAATATAATACATTAAAGAAAAAATGTTAGCAAATATCAGCATACCTATAAATTGTATGGATATAATATTGTAAGACACAATCTTACCTTTTTTATTTATTTTTTTATTAAAATATATTGTAGAAATATAATAAAATGTTATATAAACCATATTTGCAATTATCACTTTAAATAAAAAATGATAGCCATATGATGGTGGACCAAAGCCAAACCCCATCGTTATAAAAGAAAACAATAAAAATCCTATTATAAGTATTTGCATAGCTTTTGCGTGTGTGCTTATCAATTAAACCCCTTTATGATTAAGCGGCTAAAATTGCCCCTAATATGCCAGATTCGACCTCCGGACTTACAAGACCCGTAAGAACCAATCCCACTGCATCAGCAACACTACTACCTGCTATTATGGCATCCACTATTGCAATTGCTAGACCACTCAGGGCACCAAGATCATACTTAAAAAGCACGCCGTTTATTAAAGCTCTAAGGGCTTGTGGGCTCGGAGGATGTCCATGTATCAATTGATAATATAACATATTACCCATATTTACACTAGGAATTGTATTACTTTTCATATTTAGATTTCCTATATTTCCAAATTCATAAGGTACTGCATTATTCTCAATAGCTAACAAACCATCATATACCGGAACTCCTACAGACATCATTAGCAATGCTAATACAAAAATAGATATCAGAGCTTTTATCCAGTTATTTTTATGTTTTTTGTCCTTAAAAGAGGTTTTTACACCTCTGGAGTTTATGAGATTTTTATACATTGGATTTATATTGTATACCTCCATAATATAATATAATATAATATATACTTTTGCTTGAATTTAATAATTAGTGTTTTTAAAAAATAAATATATTTATATAGAAACTATATAGTATTCCATATTTATCATAGTAAATTTACTAATTTTTTGATTTCATGTAATATCTATAGTTGTTTAAAATGGAAAACCCATAATTAAATTATTAGTAAAAGACCATAAATAAATTTAACAATCCATCTTCTGTATAAAATAAATTTGATAATCCTTTTATAAATTCTAATCTATATGCTAAAAAGAATCCTAATAAAGGTACCTTTATTTTTAACAAATAATCTATTATAACAGATAATGGAATTAAAAATGTTTGTTCTGTGATATATGTTATATATCTTTCACTTAAATCCATGATTTTCATAATAATCATTATCATTATTGAACGTATTTATGTAATCAAGTTTTTTCAGTCTTTCATCAATATGTATTTTAATTTGTTCTATTCCATCGGGATTATAGTCTATTTGAAATAAGTCATATGAAAGTAAATCTAGTAATAAAGAAATTAATGCTTTTTTGTTATTACTTTCTTTTAAAGCAAAATTATCAGCTGTTATTTCAAATTTTGATAGATATCCAAAAATATTTGATTTTATTAAGTATATAAATATAAAAAATACATAAATTAATAATAAAGCAATTATTTCCAAAAATAAATTTGATTTTACAATTATAATTGCAATTGTAACAGAAACAAAAGATAATAATAATACAATAGAAATCAATAATTTCATAAAATATTCACTTTTATATTGTGAAAGATGACCTATTTCATGCAATATAAGAACATTTTTTTCGGTATCATCTATGTCGTTTAAAAATTCCGAATTTACAATGATATTATATTTTTTATTCAGCACAAATGAAAAGGCAGGCGTATATTTCAGTTTATTAATATTATCACCATCTATTGATTTATATATATTTATAGTTTTTAAAAATTTTTTTGAATAAAGAGAGTATTTTTTTGTAAGATTATTATCAAAAATAGCATAATTCAAATTTCTTTTATATAAAATATTTGTTATTAAAATAAGAGAAAATAATAATATTAATGTTATTATTATAGTTGATAATAATATTATAGGGTACGATATCTTTTCATAATAATAACTATAATCAAATAAAGAATAAACATTACCAAATATCAATATACCTAAAAATATTTGAATGAACGGTTCCTTTATTTTGAATTTATGAAAAGTGATTTTTTTATCTTTATAGATCTTTTTATTAACATATATTAAAGAAATATAAAAAATTATTAAATAAACAATATTTGCCAGTATTAATTTAAATAAAAAGTGATAACCATAAGGTGGTTGCCCAAAAAATGAAAATATACCGAATACAATGCATAAATAAATAAGAAATCCAAATATAAGAATTTGATTTGCTATTAAATGTATTTTTGTATTTACCAATTTTATTGACACCTCATGCGGCTAAAATTGCTGTTAATATACCACCCTCAGCTTCAGGACTTACTAAGCCAAGAAGGACATTTGAAACTGCAGCTGATATGGATGATCCCACTGTAAATGCGGCTATTATTGCCTCGATTAGTATTGTAATAGCTCCACCAATACCATAACCTGCCAATATACCAATGAGTAAAGTATGGAGTTCATTAGCAGTGGGTACATGCCCATACTCAATTTCATACCAAATTATATTGCCCATTTCGGATGTTCCTAATGTAGAAGTAGTTTTAACATTTAGATTTCCCATATTTCCAAATTCATAAGGAACTGCATTATTCTCAATAGCTAACAAACCATCATATACCGGAACTCCTACTGACATCATTAGCAATGCTAATACAAAAATAGATATCAGAGCTTTTATCCAGTTATTTTTATGTTTTTTTTCCTTAAAAGAGGTTTTTACACCTCTGGAGTTTATGAGATTTTTATATATTGGATTTATATTGTATACCTCCATAATATAATATAATATAATATGATATAATATATAAACTTTTGCTTGAATTTAATAATTAGTGTTTTTAAAAAATAAAAATATTTATATAGTAACTATATAGTATTACATATTTATTATCATAAACTATATGGCAGGCATTCTCTGATGAAATTTCACATAATTTCTATTCTGGATATTGAGGAATTACTAGATGCTAATCAATTGCTATGTGTATACTAATTATTGGGCACAATAACTATTATCCATCCATACGGAATTTCACAGTATAGTTGAGATAAAATTCAATTATAATTTTAACCCTCAATGATCACCATAAACATAAACGGAATAATTATATAATGATTTATAATTATATAGAAAATAATGTGATGTTTCATGATGGAAGAAGAGCTATTAATACCAGAAGATGAATACCAGAAATCTGGAGTTCATATCGGTACACAGGTAAAATCAAAGGATATGGATCCATATATATTTAAAATTAGAAATGATGGTTTATATATTTTGAATATTAAAAAGACAAACCATGCAATTATAGAAGCAGGTAAAATGCTGGCAAGATTTAACCCAGAGGATATACTTGTTGTTGCCCAGAGACAATATGCATTCAGGCCTGTAGCAAAATTTTCTGAGGTTGTGGGATCAAACTCTATTATAGGAAGGTTCATTCCAGGTACCTTGACAAACCCAATGTTAAAATCATATTCCTCAGCAAAAGTTATACTTATAACAGACCCCCTGGCAGATACACAGGCAATGAAGGAAGCAATAAGAATAGGAATTCCCATAATATCACTATGTGATGCCAACAATAAAACCGATTTTGTTGATCTTATAATTCCAACAAATAATAAGGGAAGAATGTCATTGGCGGTAATATATTGGATTCTTGCAAGAGAAATATTGAAGGATCGTGGTGACATAAAAACCTATGATGATATGAAGGCCAAGGTTGGCGATTTCGAGGTACAGATTTAGATATCTTTTAATCTGTTTATTTCTATATATTTTAATTTCCCCTCATAATATCCTGAAAATAATATCTTTTTTCTAACGCTTATTGACAATCTTATTGCCCTGCTTATTTTATACCATTCTTCATCTCCGATAAAAGTTACAAGATATTCTGCATGTTCCTCCATTGATTTAGTATAAATCCTGAAATGCTCCCCGTATTTAAAACCACTTTTAACAATAAAATTTCTATGCAATAAATCCTGATAAAGAATATCCCCATCCGATTTTACTGAATTAATGAGAAAATTCGTCTCAAATTCATTTAACAGCCTTATATTGTGAAATGGTTCTCCGAGCCATGTCGGTACGCTACTGTCAATATAATGAATATTACCTGCTTTATTTACATTTATGTTTTCAAGATTTTCATTTATATTGGTACCATGTGGGTCAATAATCTGCCCCGAATAAAACGTTACACTCTTCTCCTCATCCAACGTTATAAAAATTGCCGGCATTTCATTATACAGGTCTTGAAATGAGATTTTGTCCGTTTCCCTTTTTAAAATAATTGGGGGGCCATATTTTTCATTTTTTATTTTTTTATAGTAAAACTTATTTCCCGCTTTATTTACGTAATATCCCCTATTCTTTAGAATTTCGTAAGCAAGGTATGTATAAATATCATCGTCCAGAATATCGCTGAACAAGAAGGCCAAACCATCATCTTGTTCGGGGAATATTTTACCCTTTAGATAAAGATATAGTGTTTCAAACGGGGTCAAAAAGAAATCGTCCCCAATCTTTTTTCCAACATGGTACTTGTTGACTATTTGCGATATTGTGGTATTTTTTAGATTAAATTTATAATTATTGCAAAAAATATCCATGTTATTATATCACTTGTTTTGATTATAAATTTTCCCAAGAGAATTTTTAAGAATGTCATTCAGTAGTGGACAAAAATCCTCCTCGGTATTGTATAAATAATACATTACATTGTATTTCTTTTTTATTTTATCAAGTTCTGGGGACCAGAACTCAGATTTATAACGCATATCTGACTTCATTGCTATTATAAATATTTCATTATTAGAATTATTCTTGATAAAATTTTCTGCTTCAATAAGGCTTCTCATATTTGTTATATCCGTGGTTAATAAAATGAATGTTGACTTTGAAAGCATTTTATCAGAAATAGTTTCAAGCGGCATTTCAAAAAAAAGAAGGCCAATATCATACTCTTCGCCGCCAATTTCAATATTTACCTTCTTCCGGATAAATCCACGAGTGGATAGAGGTGTACCAGTTTTAAAAGCAGCTGAGGATATCAAAGAACTTTTTCCCGAATTTTTTATCCCTATCACCGTAACTTTCCATATTATTTTATGAATCATCAGGCGTTTAATTGAAAACTGTTATAAAATATTTTTTTATTTTTATTGTGATATAATAAATGTTTAAATATCGCTTATATATAAATGCTTATGGATTTTGAATTTTCTGAGAATTTGAAAAATGTGAAATCGTCTGAAATTAGGGATTTACTTAAATATACACAGATGCCAGGAATAATTTCGTTTGGCGGAGGATTACCAAACCCAGAATCGTTCCCATCACAGGCAATTAAGGAAATACTTGACGATATCATAGAAAATTATGCTTCCTCTGCTCTGCAGTACGGGCAAACAGATGGTCTTCCTTTATTGAAGGAACAGTTGAAATCCTATTTATATAGGGATGAAAACATAGATATTGAAACTGACGAAATGATGGTAACTACTGGATCACAGCAGGCCCTTTACGCTCTGGCAAAAATATTTGCAAATCCTGGGGATTACGTTATCACGGAGGGACCGACATATGTTGGTATGATATCTGCACTGAATGCAAATAGCGTAAATTCAGTTTCCGTTCCATTGGATGAAAATGGAATGAAAGTTGATATGCTGGATGATAAAATCAGGGAACTAAAAAATAAAGGTAAAAAACCAAAATTCATATATACCATACCGACTTTCCAGAACCCTGCAGGTTATACAATGACCCTTGATAGAAGAAAAGAACTTCTTGATGTGGCCAATGATAATTCAATACCTATTATTGAAGACAATCCATATGGGGATCTTAGATATTCTGGATCAAAAATACAATCATTAAAAGCCATGGATAATTATGGAATTGTAACCTATCTGGGAACACTTTCAAAGGTAATGGCTCCCGGTTTAAGAACGGGATATACATTATCACAACCCGAGGTTTTGCATAAATTTAATTTGCTAAAGCAATCACTGGACCTGGCAAGTGATTCATTATCGCAGTACATAGCATATGAATACATTAAAAAAGGCATCATATACACTCAGGTTTCAAAAACAATAGAACTTTACAGAAAAAAAAGGGATATAATGCTTGAATCATTGGATGAGGAAATGCAAAATGCAATATGGTCCAGGCCAGATGGAGGCATGTTTTTATGGTTAAAACTAAATGAAAATATTGATACCAAAAAAATGCTTAAAAGGGCAATTGATAATAAAATAGCATATATAACAGGATCAGCATTCTATCAGAATAATCCTGAAATAAATACAATGAGGCTCAATTTCACTTATTCTTCTGATAGCGATATACAGGAGGGAGTGAAGAGATTGGCAAAAACAATAAAAGAGGAAATTAAAAATAATAAAAACTAATAATTATATATTTTTAACACAGTGAGCGGGAAAACCCTCACCATTTATGGGTAGAATGAAAGCGAACCTTTTTAGATCACAGGAGAACACGATTCCTGTCAACTGGTAGACATAATGGAAGAAGGCCGGATCACATATAGCTCCATGCATGCCTGTGGAGACTCTGCCAGTAGCCCTTGAAGCAGGAAGCCCACGAATTCATTCGTAGGAGTAGGTCACCATAAAAATAATATACCGCAAAAAACGAATGATCTTTTAAATTTAAATGGTATTGGAAATTTAATTTTATATTGGCTAAAAAAGCAGATATTTTAATATTATTTATTAATTAAAGTTTATGTTTACACTGGTTGGAGGCACATTCAATTATTTTCATAAAGGCCACGAATTAATGCTTAAAAGGGCATATGAAACTGGGGAACTGGTACTCATAGGAATCACCACCGATGAATATGCCAATAAAAACAAATCAAAAACAATAAAATATGAAAGCAGGAAAAAAAACGTTGAAAACTATATGAAAAAGTTTACCGATAATTTTGAAATACATCCTTTAACCGACAAATTCGGGGAAACACTTAAAGTTACTGATGCAAATATAGTTGTTTCGCCTGAGACATATAAAATAGCAGAATACATTAACCAATCAAGAAAAAATATGGGAATGAAACCTCTAAATATCGTTAGGGTCCCCTTTGTGCTTGCAGAAGATCTTTTCCCAATAAGTTCAACAAGAATCATCAACAGGGAAATAACAAGAACTGGTAAAAGAAAAAACCAGATAAGAATAACAATATCAACAAAAAACAATTTGAAATATGGGGCTCTAAACAATTTTTTAAAAAAAAGGATGAAAAATTTTAATCTGATAAAAAATATAAATTACAGTATTGAAACTGAACAGCCCTTTGGAAGCGATACAATGAAGCTCGCTACCGAAAGAGCTATGCGTGGGCTTGAAGATAATGATTATTCTGTAGGGGTTGAATCCGGGGTTTTCTACAATAAAATTAATGATGTTTACTATGACTTTCACTATTGTTCCGTAATAGACAGATACAGCAGGATAACAACTGGTGCAAGTAGTGGCTTTGAAATTCCTGATAATATTATTGAACTTGTAAAATCCGGTGTTGATGTCTCACACGCTATTGAGAATTTATACAATATAAAGGATATTGGGAAAAAAGAAGGAATAATAGGTATAATTACGGATTATAATTTAAAAAGGTACGATCTTATATATGAGGCAATAAGAAATGCATTCCTGGTTAGATTAAGACCCGATCTTTATAATATAATAGATTATTAGATTAAACACATAAATATGTTTAAATATGTAATTACAATAAATTATATATGGTAACAAAGGAAGAAATTCTTGATGCAATGAAATCAGTTTCAGATCCGGAAATTGGAATGGATATCGTTAACCTTGGTCTTGTTTATGATATACAGATTGACAATGACAGGGTTTATATAAAAATGACTATGACCGCTCCAACGTGCCCTGTTACACCATGGATTTTATCTGAGGCCCAGAAAGAAGTGGAAAACATTAAGGGCGTTGAGGCGGCTGATATAGAACTTGTTTGGGAACCACAATGGAATCCCGACATGATGTCAGATTATGCCCGAGAACAATTAAATATGTATTAATTTTTAAATAATTTTAAACCATTTTTATGTTTATCGTTAAAAAAATTAAAAGCTTTATATACCCTTTAAATATAAACTAATGGATTAATATGAGTGAAATGGAAAAAATTACGATTGAAAATATAGTGGCTTCAACCTCACTAGCTGAACATCTTGACTTGAGCAAAATCGCCTTGGCCCTTGAAGGCTCTGAATATGAACCGGAGCAATTCCCCGGACTTATTTATAGGTTAAAGGATCCAAAAACAGCTGTTCTTATATTCAGAAGCGGTAAGGTAAACTGCACAGGTGCCAAAAATCTTGAAAATGTGAAAAAAACAATAGATATAATTATTGAAAAAATGAAAAAGGCAAATATAGAGGTATATGACAGTCCGGACATTATTGTCCAGAATATTGTTGCAGTTTATGATCTTGAATCCGACTTGAATTTAACGGATATTGCAATGTCTCTGGGATTGGAAAATGTTGAGTATGAACCTGAGCAATTTCCTGGACTTGTTTATCGTGTTGAAGAACCAAAGGTCGTTCTCCTGCTTTTCGGATCTGGAAAGGTTGTTTGCACAGGTGCCAAGGAAGAAAGTGAAATAGAGCAGGCGGTTATCAAAGTAAAGAAAGAACTACAAAAAGTTGGTCTAATTTAATTTATTATTTTTAATAAACTCTCTTAAAAAAGATACAGCATATATACCTTTACCAAGTTCAAATTTTAGTGTATTTTCACCAACAATGTTGAAATTTCTTGGTATTGCTGATATGATCCTTAGATCCCCACCAGAACTTAGATCTTTTAATTCATTTATATAAAAATTCTTTCTATCTATATTTTCATTTTCCAGAATCCTATTTTCTATTTCACCTTCTACCCCCGATGAGAGTTTTGATTTATATCCAATTAGTGGAATAGCAGGCCTTACTCTATTGCTATTTGAAAGTCCGTTAAGTTTTTCAATATTATACTTTGTAGCATGAATTACCTCTGTTTTGTTAGGATTAAAATATTCATCAACTGGAAATACACAATCACCTTCCATAACATGAAATAAATTGTCAACAATTTTCATTCTCTCTGTGAGAATTCTATTAAAAATATATGATTGGTATGCATGAACAAATAGCATAGATAAACTTTTGGGGAATATGTTGAATGCATTTTTATATGTTTTATGCTCCATTATATAATTCAGCAATGCTCTTTCAAAATTCAAATAAATTGGAAATTCGGATAAAGCCTTTTTTGCATCTCCAGTTTTACCAAAATTTATCCTGTAATCTTCATGGTCAAATTCCTCGTCATATAAATACAGTTTAACCGCATCCTCATATCTTCCTGTGATTATCAATTTTCCTATTTTATGGGTATTTACCCTTATGTTTCCAAATCTCTGGTATCCAAAAAAATTTGGAAATCCACCATTATCTATTATCTCATTGTAAATCTTTAATATTTTGTCATTATTATTTTTATTGGACATGATCCTTATTATAAACTCATTTCCCTTTAAATTGCCTAATTTCAAGATATGATCCGATTTAAAAACGTCAAGAAATTCAGCATCTTTTATATTTATATTTTTTATATCTATTATACTGTCATCAGGAAGATTTATACAGAAATACTGTGTTGTTATTCCTGTCTTATCCTTTGTACCCGCATATGTTATTCTTTTATTGCTAATATGCAGATAATCGGATAAATAAATAACAAATTTGTTTGTGTCCCAGTTTTTCAATCTTATTTTGAATATCGTGTACTTTCCATTTTCATTTTTATGTATTTTCTCTGGTATTTCATTTACAATAAAACTGCCGGGATTATATTTAATTTCACCCGGAAAACCTGGATCTTTTGAAGAATATCCGGATATTCCAATTAAATTATCATTGTTCATTATAAACTCAATTTTTTTCTGTTATTTAATATTAAATGATTTAATGTGAAAAAGTTTTTTTTGAATTCACACATTTCAATTACTGAAGAAAATACCATCAGGCCAAAAATCCTACCCAATACCTTTTTATTGTAAAAATGCTATGTGTTGTTATTTTATGCAGGTTCGTAATTATACCGGTAATATATAAAAAATTATCGAATTCTAAAATTAGTATATATTAAAATTCTGATAATTAGGTGGTTCTGAAACTATTCTGATATCATGTGGATGGCTTTCTTTCAAACCATTGTTTGATATTTTTACAAATACAGATTTTTCACGCAATTCGCCAAGATTATGGGCTCCAATATAACCCATTCCAGTTTTTATCCCCCCAACGAACTGGAACAGATTCTCAGAGACTTTTCCCCTATATGGAACAGAGCCTTCAACACCTTCTGCTATGAACTCATTTGTACCCAGTTTTCCATATCTATCAGATTTTCCAGCAGTTATGGCTCCAATTGATCCCATTCCACGATATGATTTGTATTTTCTTCCATTTATTATCATTTCAACGCCTGGGCTTTCCTCGGTTCCAGCCAGTAGGGATCCCAGCATTACCGTTGAGGCCCCCGCCGCAAATGCCTTTACCATATCACCGGAATATCTTATACCACCATCTGCTATCACCGGAATACCATGTTCATGTGCCATGTCGGATACATCTGAAATAGCTGTGAGTTGTGGGATTCCTATTCCTGCAACTATCCTGGTGGTGCATATGGACCCCGGTCCAATACCAACTCTCAGCCCATCTACACCTGCGGATATTAAATCCACTGCAGCCTCTGAGGTGGCTATATTACCTGCCACAATGTCTATGGAAAGCTCTCTCCTTAACTTTTTTAAGGATGTGAGAACATATTCATTGTGTGCATGTGCAGTATCAACAACCACAAAATCGGATCCAGCCTTTTCCAGGTTTATTGCGCGATCAATATCATATGGGCCTATGGCTGCACCAACCATTAACTGACCGTTTTTATCCCTCGAGGCATTTGGAAATTTTTCCCTTGTTTTAATATCCTTTGCAGTAATAAGACCTGTCAACTTTCCATTTTTATCAACGAGGGGCAATTTTTCTATTCTGTTTTTATAAAGTATATATTTAGCCTCGTCTAGGGAAACATCATCATTTGCTGTTATAACATTCTTTGTCATGATATCCTTTATTTTCCCACGTGAATCAGAAAATTCCAAATCCCTTTTTGTGAGTATTCCAACCAATTTACCGGATGAAACTACCGGCAAACCAGCAATATTTTTTGTTCCCATAATTGTTTTTGAAACACTTACAGGAGTTTCTGGATCAATGGAAATAACATTTCTTATAATTATTGTTTCCTCTTTTTTGACCTTTTTAACCATTTCTATCTGTTCATTTGCCCCCATATTCCGATGAATAACACCCAGAGCCCCATATCTTGCCATTGCAATAGCCATCTCATCCTCCGTAACAGTATCCATTGGTGAACTTATTATTGGTATTCGGATTTTGATATTTTTTGAGAACTGGCTGGACACATCAGATTCCTTTGGATCTATAGAAGATTTCAATGGTCTCAGCAAAACATCATCGAATGTATATCCTTCCTTTATATCTGAAAATTTTTCTTTAAACATTGTGAAGTAAGACTTAAACAATATATAAAATTATTTATTATCAGTTATCTTTAAATGTTATTATGCAAAATATAATTGCTATGGGTCATTTTAGATGGAAATTACCGTATAATACATTTGTTACCGATTAAAATTTAAATGAGCAGGTATTATTGTTATAATGCAACTTTTTGAGGAAAGAAAAAAAATACTTGAATACTTCGAGAAGCACGGAATTCTCGTTACAACCGATGCGCTCAATACAATACTTGAAAAAAGCATGGGAGAATTTTTGCCCGAAATGATTTCCGACAATGTAATCTCTGAGGGCTATTTAACGGAAAACGATATAATGCATCTTATTAAAAACCCTGTCAGGGAGAAAAAAAATTTTGAAGTTTATATGCCGGATATAAAATCACACAGCTCTGTTGAGGATTTCAGAGAAATGTTTGTTGATCGTTATGAACAGCTTAGAAAAATGATAATACAATCAACGGAAATGAGAGGGTCATATAAAATCAAAACTGCAAAAAAAACGGCAGGCAAGGTTAAAATCGTGGGAATGGTAAGTGATGTAAGCACCACAAAAAATGGCCATAAAAAATTATTGGTTGAAGATCTTGATGACAGTATCAACGTTTTTTTATTAAAAAACAAGGGCCTGAATAACGAGCTTATAATAGAGGATGAAGTCGTAGGTATCATAGGCTCAGTTTCAAGCTCTGGAAAAGAGATTGTTATGTTCGCTGATGAAGTTATAAGGCCTGATATACCCTATAAAATGATAGATGAGGAAAAGAAACCACCCGTATATGTTGCTTCAATTTCAGATATACATGTTGGCAGTAAAACATTCAGGGAAAATGAGTTTAAAAATATGATTTCATGGATAAAAAAATCCATGGATGAAGCTGAATCATTGAAATATTTAATATTAAGCGGGGATGTTGTGGATGGTATTGGAGTATATCCCGGGCAGGAGAATGACCTTCAAGTTCTGAATCCATATGAACAATATGAAGTTCTTTCACAGTATTTGCAGGATATACCTGATGACATAAGTGTTTTCGTAATGCCAGGAAATCACGATATAGTCAGGCTGGCCGAACCACAGCCCCTATTTTCAAGGAAAATAAATGATTTTTTCAAGGAAAATGTTACAATGCTTCCCAACCCTTACAATCTTAAACTTGAGGGGAAAAATATTCTCATATACCACGGCATGTCGTTGAATGATATGATCGAGCTTGTTCCAGGAGCAAATTATGCAAGTGTTGGGTCGGCGGTTGAAGAGCTTTTAAAAAGAAGGCACCTAGCGCCTTTCTATGGTGGAAAAACTCCAATTATACCCTCAAATAGGGATTATCATGTGATAGAGGAAGTTCCGGACGTTTTTATAACTGGGCACATACATTCATATTCACAGGGGAATTATCGTGGAGTTAGATACATAAATGCATCAACATGGCAATCACAAACAGATTACCAGAAAATGATGAATTTTGCTCCAAACCCATCAATTATGACACTGTTTGATTTAAATTCCAAAACAACAATAGTTAAGGATTTTAAGCAGTAACTACAGAGTTCTTTTTATTATTTCATCTATTTCATTTTTAAAAGTATTCATAAAATCATTTATAGCCTCTTCCTTTATGCCCTTTGGAGTGCTCAATATTCCTATTTTGGCGGTAATTTTTGCCATTTTTGCTATGGAATCATACTCCTTTATTTTTGCCTCCATAAATTCTTCAAGAACGTCGCTGATCTGTTTTTTCAGTTCATCATCCTCATTTATCCTTTTCCGGATATATTCCTTTATTAGATCCTTAAACACATCCCTTACAGCTTCGAAATACATTTCCTCTGAAGGAGCGGAACCAATTATGTTTTTTATATAATCGTCAATTTCATTTTTCATATATGGATAATTTGCTATGGTAAATAAACTTTAATTAATTGCGGTTGCAATCATGAAATTAAGCCCATATTATTGTGTAAGACATAATTTTACGAACAAAACTGGCTGAAATAAAAAAGCATCTTCTAGCATCAGGGCTTAGGCGGTTATAATTGAATAACTGAAATCGCAATGTTAACTTCTGATATTCTCAACTAAAATCAAAGCCTTCTTTTTACATTTCATTGGAAAGTTATTTATCCGGATAATGATTATACACTTATGAGTTATGACGTTTCTTCCACCAATAATGCATTAATTAAGAATTCAGTAAATAAAATTATAAAAATTACTAATTATAAAGTGAAATGGATCATTCTTTTTGGTTCATTATCAAAAAATGAAGAGAGAAAAGATTCGGATATAGATTTATGCGTTTACCTGGAGACGGGAAAGAAAGAGAGATTTCAAACAAGAATGAAAATTCTTTCTTCCTTAAATGAAAAGTTTGATGTACAGACATTTCAGGACCTTCCAATTATGGTCCGAATGGAAATTCTAAAAGGGAAAGTTATTTACTGTAATGATATTACACATTTAAATGACATTGCTTATTATACAATAAAGGAATACAACCTATTTGAACATAGCTATAAATTATATTTAGATAACAGTGATTTATAATGGCAATACTAAGAAAACTTATCATAATGGATAAAATAAAAGAGGTGGATTATTCACTGTACCTTATAATGGAAAACATGCCTAAAGATTCCAAGGAGTTTAATAATATGGGTCTCTTAAAAGATGGTATAATGAAAAGATTAGAGTTAATTATACAGAATATTATTGATATATGTGCTATAATATCATCCGATCTCAGGCTTGAAAAACCGGATTCTGAAGAGAAAATAATAGACAATCTTGGAAAGGCGGGAATATTGAATAATGAAATGGTCAATAAAATTAAGGAAATGAAAGGGCTTAGAAATATTTTGGTTCACAGGTATGGAAAAATAAACGATGAATTAATATTTGAAAATATTAATAAAGATTTAGATGATATTAATAATTTTATAAATGAAATAGATCTCTTTATTAACAACAAATAAAAAATGAGTTAAATAAGTGAGATAATAAAAAAATGGCTCTTCAACTTTCATGTTGGTAGTTCACATTTAAACATTTTTAGAACATTGGAGAAGAAAAGCTAATTGCGATTATGCTAACGTTTGAATTTCCAACAATTTAATGTGTTTCTATAAAATATTATTTTAATGAATCCACACAAAAATCCGATGAACTGTGTACTCATATAAAATTATAAATGGTCAAAAATTTCAATGTATTATATAAAACATTGTAAAAAAATATATAAAATTTTATATATTATATTATGAGTAAAGAGAAATACATAGTAGTTATATCAGTGATAGTGATTGTAATGTTTGTTATGGTGTCTTTTAATGGCAATCTCTATAAAAACAACTTTCAAAATGTACCGGAAATACCTGAACATAGTACCAATAGTTCAACATCTAAATATATAAAAATTGACAGCGAATCCTGTAATAAAAAAACAATTAAAGGTAAAACAATAGAAAATATATTTGAGGTAATTACTGCTTCTAAATTACCTAGAAATTTAAAAATAGGAAAAAATGTATCAATGAAAAACCAATATGATTATTATAGGGCAAATGTTATTGGGAACAAAATTTACGTTCACCTTTTAATAAATACAAATGACAATCCCAAAGTAATGTCAAATTCTTATATAAAACCAGATTATTCTTACAATGAAGTATGTAATGTATATTCTACTGGTACCCTTGGATGGTTTCTTTCATTTAATCAGCCAGCAACTGTAAATTTAATTGCAGACATGACTTCATTAAGTGTACTGATGGGATATTTATCCTTTGTGTTGGGAACATTTGGGGTCTTTGCGGGTAGTGTTATAACATTTTTAGCATCTGTTATATTAGGGGTAGGATCATATGAAATAAATGCTTTAGATGATTCTGGAGGATTACACGGTGTTTACTTTGAAGGATATTACGGGCAATTAAGTTCTTATGGGACTCCTTGGACTCATCCTGTACCATGGTGGGCATAATGAAAAATAATTATAAAATCACCATTATGAATATTAAAAAATATGTTAAATATCAAATAACTAGTATAATTCTATTAATGTCAGGTACATTCATTGTTTTTTATTCTATGTTTTTTAGTTTTGTGAGATTTCTACTTAAAAATTTTTCCTATATTCCTTTTGTATTATTTCTTATAGCAATTATATTTTTTATTCTTTCTTTATATTATAGGCATGTAATTTTATCTTCTGGGATAGATAGCATAACCTTTAGACATGATGTTTATAATGTTTATAATAATAAATATAATGTTTATATAATAATATCCATAGTTATACCTATAATTATTATATTACCATTTATTATAACTGGAATTTTACCATAAAAATATGTGCATTGTATGGTATACAGAAAATCAATAGCTCATTCGGCATTCCACTGGAGAAATTGCGAAATTGCCATGTAAAAGATTTCCATAATAGATATTTTCCGAAACCTTAAATAAAGTACTTATGATTATGATGTATGATTAAAAGGATGGTTATTATAGGGCTTATTATCCTTATAATAGGGGGTGCACTTTTTTTTGGGGGATTATATACCAGCGACCAAATTATTTCACACAACTCACATACTGCTACTTCATTTTATAACTCAACATCACATGAATATATATCTTCAAATATAACTATAAAGTCTGGATATGAAGTGCTGGTGGAAGGAGGCCCCAGTAATGCCGGACTTGTAAATATAAATCGGCTGAGTAGCGTAAATTCCACAAATGTAAATTCATCTACCATGCAACCATCAGAACATTTTTCAAATGAAAAGGTTTATGTCGGTCTCCCTTCAGGAACTTATGTTTATGTTATGTTCAATTCATCAAAACCCTCAGTTATATATGAATACGCAACACTATCAGCCGTTGAAACGGGAGGATTTATGGTTATTGCAGGCGTAATTGCCGGCATAGCTGGACTGGCAATTATGATTGTAGGCACAATAAGAAAGCCAAAAAAACCGATAAAGGATATATATGATATTGACAGCCTAGATGATGTAAAGAATATAAAATAATTCAAATTTATTTTATTAAATTATATCTTAACCTTTTTCCACTATTTCTTTTTGGCAATCTCCTGTTGAATTCAAAGTCTATGAATATAAACATGCCAATGGATGAAAGCAATATAGCAACTATTATGTTCAAATATTCAATTCCTACTGTAAGAATAACTGGCAGTAAAAATCCACTAATTGCAGAAAAATTCATGCTTGGGCCTATTTTTTCAGGCTCTATATCCAATCTCCTGCTGATTATTGGCAACAGTGAATTCATCCCAAGCCCAAATGCTGTAAATATAACAATCATAGCCATATCTTTTGTTAAAAAGAATAATATTCCGCTTACAAGAATAACAAGCAACGTTGAATAGATAATCCTTGTGATTGAGAATCTGTTTACCATGTATGGAAGGGCAAGATATGCCACGATAGCAATGGAATATGCAACTATTGACTCGACAAATGAGGAGTTGCCAAGATAGGCGGGTATTATTTCAAGTATATATGCCGGGGTGAATCCAAGTAAAAAGACAATAAAAACCTTTATGGAAAAATCTAAATGGGATTTCCTTACAAGCGGTGATATTACATTGTGTTTTTTGGAGAATATAAATGATGGAAGGAAAACAGCACCTGCAAGCGAAACAAGTATCCACGATTTCAAAAACATGAAAAGAACTGCAGCAAGAAGCCATCCAATAGCCCAGCCACCCATTGTAAGACCAATTACAATCCTGTTTTTTGTAAATGATGACGTCTCTATTGCCGCAGATGTGGCAGTGCCAAAGAGTATACCTATAATAAACCTGCTTATGAATAACTCAATAAACTGGTTCTCATACGCCATACTGAATGATATCAATGCCATAATGCTTATGGATAATAAGGCAAGCCTAGGGACGCCAATTTTTGCCATAGGGGGATAAACAAATGGTGTGGCCATTCTTCCAATAAATGGTATCCCGAGCAGGATAAACGATTCAAGATATGTAAAATGAAGGGTATCAACAATGTTATTTATAAAAAAGGCAAAATCCATGAGGAAGAAAGTTGCCACAGAGTATACGAATATGGGCGATATTTTATTGAAATCCCATGCGATTTTAGTAACATTCCCCTTATTATTTGCCATCACATTTCACAGAATGCTATAAGTATATTTATATATTATTCATTATATTATTATTTATATACTTATTAAAAAAATATTTATCAAATGATTTTATTATTAAATTTAGTAACAGTCTATTTTTTAATTAATTTACATATATTAATATTTAGGGATAAAATATTTTTTTATACTATAAAAATCAAAATGGCTTAAATATAAAACTAAAAAAGGAAAGTTATTGAGATAAATACTTTATTGAAATTCAATGTTGATTCGAAAAAAAACATCAAATTATATCAATATTTAAATATGGATTTAATAACTTATTTTTAAGCATTATTCATGGTTGATTTAAATAATTAATATTAAGTTTATAGTAAAATTTAAATATTAATATTTTTTGAAACATGATTACTAAAATCGTATTATTTATACTAAAAGAGGAATAATTTTATAACATGTAAATATTGCTCTTCAATGAACACCATAGAAAAAATTTTAAAAAATCATTCAATAGATAAACCACAGGAAGTTTCACCGGGAGATATCGTAACAGTAAATGTTGATAAGGCCATTATAGTTGATATGGCTGCACTCCATCCGGAGTTTATTAATAATCCCCCAATAAAACCTTTTGATAAGGATAAAATTGCAATAATATTTGACCATTTTGTCCCAGCTCCAAATATAGAAATTGCCAACAGAGTTGATAAATTAAGGAAACTTGCCAGATTGTGGAATATAACTGATTTTTATGATATCGGAAGGGGTGGCATATCACACGTTTTATCATCCGAAAAAGGATGGCTGAAACCAGGGAGCATAATAGCAAACACAGATTCTCACACAATTTCCACAGGGGCATTTAACGTTCTTGGAAGGGGGCTTGGAACACCTGAATTAATGGGAATAATAGCCACAGGCAAAACGTGGTTTATGGTCGGCAATACAATAAACATCAATTTTGAAAATAAATTACCAGAAAAATCATCGGCCAAGGATATCTTCTTTAAAATGGTTGAACAGATTGGGGATATCCCCAATGATAACATTGAATTTCATGGAGAAGGAATTAAATATCTGGATATGGATCAAAGGTCTTCCATATCAACCATGTGTGCAGAGATGAGTGCGGAATTTGCTATTTTTCCATTTGATGGCATTTTAAGTAATTATTTGGAAGCCCATAGCATTCATAATGTGAATCCAATATATCCTGATAATGATGCGATTTATTCCAAGACATACGACATGGATCTTAACGAAATTGAGCCCATGGTCGCTTTTCCTGATAGAATTATAAACAATGTAAAACCCGTATCTGAAATAGGAAAAATAGAAATCAATAGCGCCATTGTTGGCTCCTGTGCAAATGGTAGACTGTCAGATTTAAAAGATATTGCAATGGTATTGAAAAATAAAAAAGTTAATAGAAATGTAAGGTTTATTGTTACGCCAGCAACCATGGATATATATAATGAAGCTTTGAGGCTAGGCTATATATCCGATATAGTTGAATCGGGTGCGATAGTTACAAATCCAACGTGCGGAGCATGTCTGGGTGGGCATATGGGAGTTTCGTCGGAAAATGATGTGGTAATAAGTTCAACGACAAGAAACTTCAAGGGTAGAATGGGCTCTCCAGCTTCAAAGATATATCTCGGGTCATCTAGAACGGTAGCCCTATCCGCTGTAAATGGATATATTTCAGGTGAGTGATATGAAGGAAATTAGAGGAAAAGTGTGGAAATTTGGTGATGACATAAATACGGACTTAATGTATCCTCAGATATGCTATACATTGAAAGAGGAGGAGAAACCATATTACGCAATGAGTGCAAACCGGCCAGGATGGTCAAAACTTGTAAAAAAGGGTGATATTATTGTTGCTGGGAAAAATTTTGGTACAGGATCTAGCAGACCCGCAGCCGACAATCTTAAAAATCTTGGAATAGCATGCGTATTGGCAGAATCGATAAACGGTTTATTTTTAAGAAATTCTGTTAATTCCGGATTATTATCTCTGGGCGTTCCGGGAATAAGTGGCCGGGTAAATGAGGAGGATATTGTTAAAATCAATATGGAGGATAATACCATTACAATAAATAATGATACAATAAAATTCACTCCTCTTCCAGATTTCCTGATGGAAATTATAGAAAATGGGGGGATCATCAATATTTTAAAAAATAAAAAATTGCTCGGAAATCCTTTATAAATTATTTATTTACTGAAGTTTTTGATTTCACTACGGTTTGCAATTGATTCTTTATTAGAAATATCATTGGAATAAAAGCTAATGTTAAAATTCCCATAGCGGACCATGAAAATGTATAATTATAAAATGTGTATAGATAAGTGAATATTATTGGTATAATGGCTGCTATTATTAGCTGGACAAAATTCACAAAGGATAATGTCATGGATACCAGATCCCTTCTTGCAAGATATCTTATTATGGTATATGTTACTGACATTGCATAAACTGCTAGCATTCCCATTATAATTGCAAGGGCAATAATAACAATATAATTGAATGAAAACCCAACAACAATCAATAATATTCCCAATGAAATATTCAGACCCACGAAAACCACAATTTTATGATTTGTTCTGGAATAGTGATACCCTCCTATAACACCTCCTAGGAAACCCATTAGAAGAAACAAGGAAGATACTGAACTTGCGAATACTGTGCTGAAATTTATTGATTCAAGATAATAGACAAAAAATTGGCCAATTATAGTTTCTGATACCATACTTCCAATTCCAATAAATGCAAGAAGAATCACCATTTTTGATGAAAAAACCTTCCTCAGGCTCCTTTTGATATCAGACCGTTCCGTTTTTATGTTTGGTATATCCCTGAAAAGCAGGTAGAGAATAAAAAATAGTATTATTGTAATTATACCTCCCAGAAGAAATCCTATGCGATATCCCAGATATATGTCAATGATGGCCCATCCTATCACTCCAATACCTCCTCCAACGTTGAATGCACCGTTATAGATGCCTATATGAAATGAATATTTCTCTGCAGGAACTATTGACGCAAGAAGGCTCAGAGCTGGTGAGAAAAAGAGAGCCGCAGAAAGCCCTGCAAAAAATCTTGATATCAGCAATTCGGTAAAATTTGCCGACAATCCGGATGTAACAGCAAAAATCCCAACAAATAATAGCCCAATTAAAGAAGTTTTCTTATCTCCTATAAATGATGAAAGGTATCCACCCATAAGTTGGAAAATTGAGATGCCCATATAAAAGGAAGTTATAAGCGCACCAAGTTGTACAGCTGTTAGTGAAAAATGTGATTTAATATACACAAGAGCGGGTGCAATATCCATCCAGTTAAGAGCATATACGGCCCTAGCACTATGGATTAGAATAGCTTTTGTTCTATAACTCACTGACGCAAATTACTTTAGAGATAATAAATATAATGATATTACTAAACTTTATAGAGAAATAATATTTATATAATACATAAATGGCCGGTTTAATGTGCAGTATAACCATCATCCGTGATTGGACGTTTTGTTCTCCTTTCTTTTACAGTTTCCATAGGTACCTTGGATATATTTTCATGATTTGTTGTGTATCTTCATTTTTAATGTTCTTAATTTTAATAAACTTAAAATTGGAAAATTTAACCCATTACTGGCGATTATTGAGCTGATTTTACCTCTTAATACAATTTTATATTTAACCAATAAATCCTTTAATTTTGTGTATGATAATAAATATCTAGTATGTATCCTGTAATAAAGCCCTATGACCTATTCATAATTGATATAAAACCTAATATAACAATTGAAAACGGCGATATCATTACATTTAGGGGAAAAGCCATATATTATCCGTTAGCAATGTCAGGCGAAATAACACATAGAGTTATATATAAAAATAGTAAATACATAAAAACCAAGGGAGATAATGTTTCAAGGCCGGACCCACCCATTGAAAGATCCCAGGTTATAGGAAGAGTTGTTGCTATTATACACAGAGAAAATAGAAATAAATTTGTATGTGAACCATTATTTCATGAAAAAAGTGAAGTATTAAATGAATTTTTTATGTTGAACCAATTAAAAAGTACTGGTCACGTTTCATATCCTATCAAGGTTGTAATTTTTATGTTAATGGGTATTTTCATAAATTTATTCATAGTTTTTATATAAACCGAGTTCCGCATGATATGATGCAGCAATATTTCTATAATTATAGTATTTTACGTGTTTATGAACATTTTGCCTTTTATATGTATGTGCATATTTTCTGCCCGTTTCTCTTTGTCTCATAATTCACCTTTGTGGTTGTAGGACGCCTGTGCCATCTACAGAGAATACATTCTCCAATGGATTATCTCAGGAATAAATAAAAAATAAAATTATGAATAAAATTTCTTCAACGATTCCAAGGTTTTTGGAAAGTTCTTTAAAAGATTGTCCAACATCTCAACATTTTTATGTGCATTGTAATCAAATCTTTTGAACGTAATTTCATCATTCACCGTATCAAGAAGGGCATAAGACGGTCTGTAAATTCCGTCCCTTGGTTGGCCACAACTTCCTGGATTTATAATCTTATTTCTGTAATACATCATAAAATGTGTATGCCCGATCATAATATAATCAAAATTATTGAAGATTTTTTTGTCCCTGTAAACTTTCTCAGCCTCAGAAGCAAACAGATACCCATCATGATTGTTATATGGTGAACCGTGGGTTAAATAAAATTTTTTATTATCAATTTCAATATTGTAATTGTCCTTAAATGTTTTAATAAAATTCATGTCATTTTTGCCCAATAATTTCAAAGAAATTTCTTTTCTTGTGGTATCGCTCATTTCCAGCATATCCACGGAACAGTTGCATGGTGTATTGTAAACCACGGCATAATCATGATTTCCCATTATATTTATATCTGAATTCTCCCTAAGAAAATCAATGACCTTCTCAGGTTCGGGACCATAATCAACCGCATCTCCCAGAAATAATAGTTTATCAAATCTCTCTTTGTTATACAGTGTTTTTAAAGCCTCAAAATTTCCATGTATATCTGATATGACCAGAATTTTCATATTTGCATATTAATATGGTATATATAATAAATATGTAAATTTATTCATATGAAAATTATTTTATATATAATCACAATAACAAACAATGAATTCACCGTTAAACAAAGTTTCCGATGTAAATATATACAAAATGTTATCCGATGAATCCAGATTAAAAATAATAAAATTACTATCACAGGGGGAAATGGATGTCTCAACTATTATAGATAAACTTGCGATAAATCAATCGTTGGTATCACATAAACTCAAGGAACTCCGGGAGAACGGTCTTGTAATAAGTTATAGATCTGGAAAGAATATAATATACAAAATATCTGATGACCTTTTGAAGAATGTGGTTAAAACAGCAGAAGATGCAGGAAACAGAATTGAAACGATATGCAGATGCGTTGAATGCAATGATGAGAAAATATGAACTTTTTATTTTACCTTTCGCTGATAATTTTTGTTGTAACCCTTTTCCTTGTAATTAAAAAACCAAGAAATATTGGTATAGGATATTCAGCTTTATTTGGTGCTCTCCTAACGTTAATTTTTGGCATATCCACCTTCGGGGATATTATCACAGTATGGGACATCGTCTGGAATGCTACCTTTACATTTATTTCGGTGATAATAATATCATTGATACTTGATGAGGCAGGTTTTTTTGAATACATTGCAATAAAAATAGCTATTATGGCAAGGGGAAATGGAACAAGATTATTTATTTTTATAATTCTTCTTGGTGCCCTAATTTCGGCAATATTTGCAAATGATGGCACTGCGTTGATACTAACTCCAATAGTCTATGCGGTATTAATAAGAAGCAATTTCAGCAAAAATAAAATATTGCCATTTATCATGGCAACTGGCTTTATTGCTGACACAGCCAGTATACCATTTATTGTAAGCAATCTTGTCAATTTAATTACTGTTGGGTATTTCAATATCACATTTTTAAGGTATACTGAGATTATGATATTCCCCGATATAGTTTCTATTGTATCAAGTACAATAATACTTTTTATCTATTACAGGAAGGATATACAAAAAACATATGGCAGTATAAACATAAAGCCGGAAAGTGCCATTAAAGACCATACAATTTTTATCATGGCCTTTCCACTAATTGTGGTGCTTATGTTTTTCTATTTTATCTCTGGATTTCTGAGGGTTCCAATATCATTTATAGCCATGCCATTTGCGCTGTTTTTGTATATTGTAGCAAGAATAAATAAAAAAATAGATGCAAATTATATAATAAAAATAGCTCCATGGCAGATTGTTTTGTTCTCTCTCGGTATGCTGATCATAGTATTTGGTGTTAGCCGTGAGGGGTTAGCTTCAATTTATATCAATGTTTTAAATGGTATAAATTCACTCGGAGCACCATATTCCATTATATTCTCTGGCTATTTCTTTGCTTTCAATGCAGCAATTATGAATAACCTGCCTTCTGTTATGATAAACAATATAGCAATATCCGGGTTAAAAAATCAGGGATTATTGATGTATTCAAACATTATAGGAAATGACATTGGTCCAAAATTTACACCTATTGGTTCCCTGGCGACACTTTTATGGTTGTATACTCTTGAACGCAAAAACGCAATAAAAATATCATTCAGTTATTATATGAAAACTGGGCTGATCCTGGCCCTGCCTGTATTATTCCTCACCCTTTTTTCCCTGTATATTGTTTCACTCTTTTGATATTATTAAACTATCTTTCTATATTTCGCATTATTTCAACAATATCATTATCAGTAAAACTATCCGGGCTTTTTTTTACCAAATCAAGTATATACAACAAATCCTCTTCAGACGCATTGATGTTCATACTTTGTAATTTGTTTTTCAAGGCATTTTTACCCGTAAATTTATCAATTGTATAGTTTCTTGTTGCTTTAAAATTATCCGGATTCATGAATTCATATGTTTCAGGATTATTTATTATGCCTGCAACATGCACTCCTGCTTTATGTGTGAATGCATATTTTCCGGTTATGGGCATATTTGAGGAATTATTGGTTCCGCTGTAGGTTTCAACAATGTTTGATAACTCTATAAGTTTTGTTAAATCCATTACATCAACATTGAGATGGAATTTTATTGCTGCTGCTATTGCCTGGGTTGGCGTTATGCCCACTCTTTCACCAAGGCCATTGATTGTGCTATGTACAATTGTAGCTCCACTTTCTAAAGCAGTTAAACTATTGGCAACTGCCATACCAAGGTCGTTGTGCGCATGTATATCATACTCAACATTTTTTATATCCATTATATTGCTGAACAGTGATTTTGTTTTTTCTGGCGTTAATATCCCAACTGTATCCGCTATAGAAACTCTATCGGCACCACTGTCCCTTGCAACTTCAATAACCTTTCTTAAAAAACCCATATCAGCTCTTGTGGCATCTTCTGCGGTAAATCTTACCTTTAATCCATAAGAACTTGCATGGCTTACAGAATTTTCAATTATTCTCAGGGCATCCTCCCTGGTTTTATTTGTTTTATATTTTAAATGCAGATCGCTGATACCGTAAAATATTGCAATTCTATCAACGTTCAATGAAGCTGCAGAATCAATATCCGAGGTTACAGCCCTGCTGTGGCCTATTATTTCTGAACTTATTTCCCCCGTATTTTTCAATTCCATAATTCTTTTTATTCCATTGTATATATCTTCGGATACAAGCGGGTGCCCCGCTTCAATCATGGAAACCCCCGCATCGGACAGCATTTTTGCAATTCTGACCCGTTGGTTTTCTGTAAATATTACTCCCGGAGTTTGTTCTCCCTCCCTGAGTGTTGTATCGAGTATCCCCATTTTTATCATGAATTATCACGGGATAATTATTTAATTATTAATAAAATTTTCGTATTTAATTTACTAAATTCGTATTAACTGAAAAATATTTTAACCTTGTTGAATTAAAGAACCATGATACTTTCAGTTGACGGTGGTGCGACCAAAACCTTTGCAGCAATAGCAGACGATTCCTTAAACATTACGGGCATAGGTGTTGCCGGCCCAAGCAATGTCAGGTCCGTAACACCAGATGTTTCCAAAAAAAATATATTCGAAGCCATTGAAAATGCCAAAAATATGGCAGGTGTTGATAGAGTTGATAAAACATTTTTTGGGCTTGCAGGTTATGGGGATTCTGTATATCATTCAAAAATGCTTGAGGATATTGTTTCTTTTACGGAAAATAAATATGAGATAACCAATGACGGTGAAGCGGCCACATACCTTGTAACACTCGGCAGTGATGGCGTCGTTACTGCAATCGGTACCGGTTCTGTGGGTGCCTATATAAAAAATGGGAAAACTTATAGAATAGGGGGCTGGAGTTATTTAACGGATGATATCGCCTCAGGCTACTGGATATCCAGAAAAGCAATACAGTTTTCCGAAAAAAGTTACGATGGCCTGATTGAGAACACATCATTGGTATCAATTCTTGAGGAATATTCAGGCACAAATTTGAGGAATTTTGTTTCTTCCCTGGAAAATAATTTCGATAAAAGAAAAATGGCATCAATAGCCATCATGGTTGACAGGGAGGCCGAGTTGAACGATAAAATTTCTATAAAAACACTGGAAATGGCATACAATGAAATTAAATTGATGCTTGATGGCATGTCATCAAAAATGTCCGGAGATTTTATTATGGGCTCAGTTGGTGGCGTTATGAGATCAAGAACCATAAGAGAAAAGCTTGAAAATTCGTATAAAAATATAAAAATATTCTACGGATATCATGTATGCATAGGCGGTTTACTGAAACTTGCAAAAAATAGGGATTTTAATTTAAGGGATTCAATGGTCAAAAGAGTCGATGAACTTTTGAATAGCCTGAGTGACCAGGAAAAATCCTATTTGTTTATTGAATAATTATTATCTTTTTTAAAAAAGATATATCTAAATACTAAAAATGAATTAACTATGGATGAAATCCCATCTATCTGATTTATTTATACTCGAGCAGGTTTACGATTCAAACAAAAAACCATATCGTATAATAACGGGTATAGTGAAGAAATTTGATACCGATTACAGGCCAAGTACTGGTATGATATATCCAGCACTTAAAAGATTGACCAGTATGGAAATGATAGTAAAAAAGGATGATGGTTATGCAATAACCAGGAATGGGATAGAATATTTTGATAAAAATAAAGAAAATTATAGAAAAATGGTGGATAATTTTACAGAAAATAAAATTTTTTTTAAAAACATGAGAAAATCAATTAGAAATCTGATAGACACCCTGAGAAATTCAGAAAAGGATTATATAAATAAAAATCAGGCGAAAATAATTGAATGTGTTGATGACATAACGGCAAAAATCAGAGATAAGAAAATATAGGTGATATTTATGGATAACAGTATAGAAATTGAAAGTCTTACAAAGGTTTATAATGGTAAATTTAAGGCTGTTGATGATGTGAGCCTGAAAATTGGAAGGGGCAAAATATATGGCCTTCTTGGCCAAAATGGAGCTGGTAAAACAACTCTTATAAAAATGCTAACAGGTGTAATAAAACCAACGTCAGGTACTGCGATGATAGCGGGCCTGGACCTCAATAAGGACGCCTTGAAAATAAGAAGGATTACAGGAGTGGTACCACAGGAATATACAACAGATGGTGATTTAAGCGGAAAAGAAAATCTGAAACTTGTTGCTGATTTATATGATGTGCCAAGAAAGGATGCTGAGGAGAGAATTGAAACGCTTTTAAGAATGGTGGATTTATATGATGTCAAAGATAGGTATGCAAGCGCATATTCTGGTGGAATGAGGAAAAGACTTGAGCTTGTATGTGGTTTAATGAATACGCCCGAGGTGTTATTCCTTGATGAACCCACACTTGGCCTGGATGTAACAACCAGGGAAAATTTGTGGAGTTATATAAGATCCTTTGAGCGTGAATTCCATATAACAATAATACTTACATCGCATTATCTTGATGAGGTAGATTCACTTGCCAATGAACTTTCTATAATGGACCACGGCAAAATTATTGTTTCTGGGACGTCTTCTGACCTGAAGAAAAGCCTTAAGGGTGATACAATAACGTTAAAATTAAAAAATGACGATGAATTTAAAATTGTACAAAATTTTAAGGAGGCAATAGAAGTTAAAAAAATGGAACTTGGCGATATACGGATAAAGGTCAATAATTCGGACGTTGTTTTGCCGGAATTAATGAAATATTTGTCAGACCATAAAATTTCACCCCAGTCAATAAATGTTAGAAAACCATCACTTGATGAGGTATTTATTGAATATACTGGAAGAAATATAAACGCGGAACAAAGCGGAAAGGATTATGAGAAATTGATGACAATGGGCAGGGGGGCGAAATAAAATGAGCGGCCTAATACCCTTGACAATAAGGGATTTGAAAAGATGGTACAGAAATCCTGTATCTGCTGTGGTGGGAGTAATACAGCCAATATTCTGGATTGTTTTATTCGGGAGTGCCTTTGATATTACAAGATTTGGCGTTAGTTCAACAACATTTTTTGAGGGTGCACCAGATTATATTACGTATTTAATGGGTGGAATATTAACAATAATTGGATTATTCACCGGAATGTTTTCTGGAGTTAACATTATATGGGACAGAAGGCTTGGTATACTTCAGAGGTTTTTAATTGCACCAATTAATAGGGCTTCCATAGTATTTTCAAGAATACTGTCTTCAGTTGCAAGAATATCCGTACAGATAATGATATTATTTGCTGTTGCATTTGTTATACCAAATGGTCTGAAAATTGTTAATGGTTTTACATTGATGGATGGGGTTATACTTGTATCTGCGGTTTTTATGGTATCATTCATATTCTCTTCTTTTTTCAGTATACTGGCTGTTAGAATGACCAGAATGGAATCTGTATTCGGAATTGTTAATCTGATAAATTTACCGCTTATGTTTGCAAGCTATGCAATGTTTCCACCAGATTTGATGGCACCCTGGTTGAGCCATGTTGCAAAATACAACCCTGTTTCATGGTCTGCCCAGTCAATAAGAATGGTATTGATACATGGGACCCTCACTGCAAGCGAGGCACATACTGTTCTCATTTACATGCTCGGTTTACTTGCACTGGCATTGTTCATGCTTGTGATCACATATATAATATCCAACAGAGAAATCAGGGAATAAATTGAAAAATCATATTCCCTTTGGAAATGGCAAAACGTTAACACTTTGAGTGCGAAATCCCACTTTTATGGGTGGGAGAAAGCAAAGAGGAAGATACACTCCATCTGAAGGCCATGATAATGTACAATTTATGAAAATTTTTTCCATTTAAATCTTTTTGCATAAAGAAACCATAGAATAGGGAAAATGTCAATAAGGATCGCCCCTGTAATTCCAAATTTATAAAGGGAAAATTGCCAGTACGAAGCGGGCATCACAATCTGGGGAACTGCGTAATGCCACCATGAGTATGTAAGCGCAAAGGCTGGTGCGCCCAGGAATGTAAGGCCCAGGAACGCAAGAATAGCTTGCATATTTCCAGAACCCATCCTCCATTCCATACTGTAGGTACAGTTGAACGCCAATCCCATTCCAAGACCAAAAATATATCCACCAATAGACTGGAAACCTATGCTTTCACTTTGATCAAAGAAGAAATTAGCCCTCATTCCAAACCCAAGTATAGCTATCTGTGATAGGATAGAGAATATAAGAAGGGAAATAGAAAGTATTTCTACCATTTCTTTTTTATTTGATCCTGAGATTGTTTCCCTGAATGATGTTTGAAAACACAGCGATCCAATATAGCCTGTAACTCCAAATATAATGCCAAAAATGAGCCACAGTTCAACCATATTGCTGTGAATTCCTAGAATAACAAGGATGACAATTAAAATAATGGAAGCCACCATAATTATTGCCTGTAATCCTTTCCCCGGCCATATAATATTACTGGAAAATTTTGCAGGAAATATCTTCCACACCTCATGTTTGCCAAATGCAGAAACTGAATAAATTCCCAGCACCATTGTCAGGAAAAATGGAAAAGCCCATGCACTACCAGTTGCAAATCCGGAATAAAAATCACCTATATTGCAACCACCGGCCATGCGTGTTCCATATCCTATAAGGAATCCACCAATCAGAATTTTTAATGCCATCCATCTATTTGGTATTTGCCTGATAGAAAATTCCTTCCTTGCTGCCGATATAAAAAATGATCCCAGAATAATGCCAAATACAAGAAACCATGTAAAGGCATAGTTGAATTCGGGAATTTTATAAAGGTTGTAATAGGCTAATTTACCCACTGGAAATCCAAAGTAACTCCAGAAAACACCACCTATCTGGCTTTCTGCTCCTGTTACACCCCACCAAAGACCGTTGCCGGTAAATTTATATGACAATATGGCGAGCATAAAACTTGAAATGGCCAGTACCACTCCAAATTGGTATTTTTTTATTATTTTATATAAATTTACCATAAACTGTTATTTGGGAGAACTAAAAAAGTGTTTTTTTATATGCAAATTCTGCATTCAGAACAAAATTTAAATAAAGTGATTGGGGGAGAGAATTATAGTGCACTTTAAAATATGCAAAATACTATCCAGAATTAATATCAGGCCAAAAGGTTGTCTCTCCAGTATGATGAATCAAATCTGTCATCACACAGATATATATTTGCAGAATCATCAGGAGACCTTGTTGATCTCCCTGCAGCCTGTTTTACCTTTATCAGTGCATATTCATAATATAAAATACTGTACATATTATTTCCTTCGAGAGTTTTTGTTAAATATTTTATTTTGTTTTTCCTGTAATCATCCATTGGTATCAATGGCAACCCGGCTATTATAACATCACTAATCAAACTTTTATTATCCTTTATTATTTGTATTCCTTCTAAAAGTTTTCCGCCATGAACTGAAAATATTATCAATTTTTCCTTATATGCCCTTTTTGATATATTTAAAAATGATATTTTTTTTGTTTCAAAAATTGTATTTTTTCTCATGTTTTCCGGTAAAAATGATGCTATTCCTGGAATCTGTTTTTCTGAATCACCGAATAATATTTTGTATGACGGAATGGCCACAAGAACGCTTTTTTCGGATTTATTGTAAGTTTCTAAAGAATATTCCATGTAATGCTTTAACATATTTGACCAGTTATTTAGGTTTTCTCTATATTTCCCAACCGTTGTAAAACCTTTAACAATATCATATTTCTTTATTCCTCCAGTATTGTAAAATAAATCATTTACCTTTAAATATAAAACATTGTCGAAATTCCATACCTTTGACACATGTTCCGAGGAGGGCATTGTTCCCGACATGAATATCACCGCCTTATTTTTTAGGAATGACAAATGTTCAGATGTGTTGTAATACATTATCTTCAATTTTATATTTTCTCTTTTCCCTTCTATTGTTAGATACAAATCCCCATTTTCTAAATGGTTATAATCATCAAGGAAATTATATATACTTTCTAGATAATTTTTCTTTCTTTCTTTTAACTGCCTTTCATCATTAATTTTTTCATATTCTTCCAAAAATTTTCTTAAAGGCCCTAGATCATTTAATCTTGACTTTATATCATTGTTGAATTTGAATAATTTCAATGAATAATCTGCCTTTTCCGAATTGAAATTGTCCAATAATTTTTCAAGAATTAAATTTGCCTCAATTCTCTCATGGCATCTATATTTATCCAGGGGAAAGTTGTCAACAAGCTGTTTTATTGCTCCATCGATATATTTCAGTGATATTGATCTTCCAAAGTTTTCCAGAACAGAATCGAGGTTATGGGCCTCATCAAATATAACATAATAATCATTTAAATTTATTGATTCCTCATCTCCATAAAATATACTGTATCTTATGGCGGGATTCAGTAAATAATTATACGTCATTGCAATTATTCTTGCATTCTTCATTGTTGACCTCACTGAATAATATGGACAGTACGATGTGATGTCATTATTTTTCAATACCATTAGATTGCCCTTTGAATCCCTTTCAATGTTTCTGGCTTCTATATCTTTTCTTATTTTCTCGGTTGCATCATCCACCAAATATTCAATAAAATCCTCCGGTGATTCAGCAGAATTTAAATTTATTATTGAGATTTTATCCTTTAATATACAACCTTTGCAAACATTTTTCTGTGATTCTTCATCTGTATCATACCATCTTTCCTTCAATGGGCATAGGCTGCTTTTTCCGTATAGATATACAATTGGCAAATTAAAATACTTATAATTATCCTCATAAATTCTTGAAAATTCATTATGCGTTCTTGTCAAATATATTATTTTCTTATTTGTTAAAAACGATAGATATAAAATGAAACTTGTCTTTCCTGAACCAGTTGGGGCTTCAATCGCCATTGTATTTTTCTCTTCAAGGTTTTTTGATATTGTGGTTATCAACGAATCCTGCCATTCCCTTGGTACAAATTTCTCCATTGCATATATATCATAAATTGATATAACTAATTATTTATTCATAACAAAGGTATTTTTATACATATAAACCCGGATAATTCTATTTTTGGGTTAAAAGTTAGAATATATAATTTTTAGAGAATATTTGTAAGCCATTTCCATAAAGGCATGAATTTAATTGAAAAATCTTTAATATTTTTAATTCTTTTTCAACATAATTCTGTTTTTTACAGTATCAACAAATTCCTTTGAGCGTATTACAAATTCGATAATATTTTGCATTATAATATAATTATTGTAAATTATTTATCATAAATAAAAAATGATGTACTTTTTATTAAAACCTGACCATCTGATGTATTAGTAACTATGGTTCAACAGATTAATTTGAGAGGGTATATATTACTGGTTTATTGGATAGATCTAAGAAGTGAATTGTTTTGATACATAGTTACTATTTAGTATGTATGACACTTGAAAGGAGAATGGATGTCAATTGCAGGAAGTAAAGGCAGCTTGTGGAATCTGTATGGGACAAAGGGAAAAAGTGGTCAAGGATACAGGTAGTAAGGCATCTTGGGTGTGTCATCGACGAGGCATTACCTGCCAGATCAACGTTTGATAGCATTGGCAAGTTATTTTCTCTAGGTGCACTTGCAATATACTGGAGTATTTCAGAAGAATTCTCCATAATGGATATTCTATCCGGCATTGTTGGAAAGGATTCTGCATATTCGATCCTTATACTTGCATTGTTTGTAAAGATGATCATGAATCCGTCATTCTTATGTTTGTATCCTGGCAAGCCTGGCCTCCCCGTGTATTTATACAGATGTTTGCTGTAATCTCCCATTGTTTTGAAAAATACTGAGTATTCTTTCCTTACAGTCCTTATTGTCTACCGTCCTGGCAATTTCTGGAAATTATTGTATTCATAGTGGTATGATTTTACCTGCAATTGTTTAATAAGTGATGCATAACAGGGAATCTTTTCATTTTTAAAATACACCTGCCTTATGGTATAGTTTGCCTGATTGTAAAGATTCTTTGATAAGTGGCATAGTTCTGATATTGTTTTATTATATCCTATATGGATAGATTCAGTCCTCATTGCCTTTATAATATACAACACATGGAATTTATACAAATATTATCATTCAATATTTTATTTATTGGATAGTTTAAGGAATAATTCATAATGTGCATGTATATGTGATACAGGTAGCGTTGAATACATCCAAGACACCTTTACTTGGAACTGTAATAGTCAAGACCATGAAAGAGGGGGGACTTTGTGCAAATTTTCATCTTATTGATAAAAACCCGTGGCTTCAATATAGTTATGGTACAACTTCACCTCAACATCAACTGGTAATAATGATGAACTTGAAGTGAGGTAAGAACTGTCGGCCTATAAGGTTTAGGCGCTGTATTTTGTTATCTTAGAACCTCTTCTAAAAATTTTATAAATTTATCCAATTCTTAAATGGCATGTACATACAAACCCGTTAAAATGTGTGTTTCATAATTGTTTATTCTGAATAAAAAACCATCTTTTTTAGGTTAATAGAAAACGTCTTAGAATCAAGACGGAAAAAGACTATCTGCTCCATCAGAACTTACAATCTTGACACTATCCTCTGTTCAAGCCTACTTTCACACACCTTTCCATTTTGAATCTCAAAGATAGGCTTTAAAGTGATGAATATTATAACTTTTCTGTAAATACAAATGGAATCGATTAGATTTTAGGCTCTTCCGCCAACTTTTACCCATATTTGATGTGGTATATCACTTCGTTACCACAACATCACACTCCCCCCTCAATTTCTCAAGAATCAGTATGATCTCCTTTTCTGGCCTGAAGTAAACAGGGACTTCCATAAGCTTTGCAAGTCCCAGAGAATAGCAGTCACCAATTGATATTGAATATCGGCATTTAAATTCAGCCGCAAGGTTGTGGACCTCTTCTTGTGATACGACTTTTACAAGGTTTGATGCTAGGAGATTGTTTATAACTCTTCTTCCACTTTCCCCTCCAATTTTTCTACATACAACGTAGGTAAGTTCCGTGAGCGATATTCTTGAAATATAAGTATCAACTGAGTTATGTATTATTTTGTTATACAAACTTTCATTGTTGCCATCAAGTATATCCATCAATACTCCAGTGTCGAGCACCATTCTTTCAGAACTTCTGATCATCTTCTCTTCTTCCTTCGATTAGGCACTGAGATAAATTCAACCCTCTCAGTTGATTTCTTACGGATTCAATCTTACTCATATCGATTTCATTTCGGTTTAACAGATACTCAATAGCTTGGGCCAACGTGACATTTTTTCCCGATTCTATCTGGATCTTAGAAGATAGTCTTAAAAGCCTCTCCTTTGTCTGTTTAGGAACCTTGATAGTGGTATACTCCATATACCAAGTATACCAGTATAATATAAATATTTGTCTATTTGTTCAGACACTCTGCATATTTTAAAAGATGGATTAATATTTTCAATAATTTTACAATAAATTGCCAAAATTATTATAATTTCTGTAATAATTTGTTATTATTTAGTATTATAAACTACATATAAATGGGTATTTTCAATAGGTTGTTATGGTTTAAAGGGTTATTTTGCATAGCTATCGCTATAATAGATATATTATATATTGAAAAATCAATTTATATTTTATAGGCTATACATAATGGTTTATCATTTTATACCTATTGTTTCCATCTTTATTTTTAATATCCCTTCCCAATGATATGAGGAAATCAATGAATACAAGATGTGTTTTACCTCTTATTGATCTTATACAATTTATAAGAATCCATAAATTATACAACAATATTGAGAATAAATATAGGAAATACCTTACATACATTGTATATGAATGTGTTTTTTCCTTTGATTCCTTCTTTTGCAAATAACCGTTTTCTATACACCATCTCTTCTTGTATAACTCTGCCAACCCTAATATATTATCCTTATTATAGTGTTAGACATAACTTTATAGACTCTCTCATGTTCTTATACCTATGTCAAAAACGAGACGGGTTGAAGTGAAGAGGCATCTTCAGGCATTGGAACTTCGGCGGTTGATAAGGAAAGAACAGAATAGAGGAAAAGTCCTCCAGAGGCTCATCTTCATCAATGATCTCTATGATGGAAAGTGGAATATGCCGGCGTTATATTCCTGCTTGTGATAGGGGAGAAAGATAGCTGGCCCAACAAAAGAAGAGTTTACGAGAGATACGGTCTATACGATGGCTTGAAAGACATTGGAGAAATAGTGAAAAGTGAGGTTGGTGATAAAGTGCAGAAGATGATTCGACTTCTTGAAGAACTGGATAGTCTTAGGAATCAAACTAAATTATGAGTCCCGGCTTCCGGATTCGAACCAGAGACCTATGGATATCTGCGCCTTGCAGTTAACTCTCTACAGTCCATCGCTCTACCAACTGAGCTAAGCCGGGTAATAACATAATATATCCAAAGAATATAAATTTTAATATTTTACAATTGCTATATTAAAAGGCTGCCGGAATTTTTCATGCTCCTTATTTTCAACCAGATGACCCATTGTAAATGACCTGGTTAATTTTTATTTTCAAAAAAATTTTCCACATATACCTCTTTAATTGGCAATTTTCCCTGAATCTTAAATAAACAAAAGATTAATAATTACAATGGCAATATATTTTTATGGATTTTTCAGAAGTAACGGAAAAATTTTCTGAAATGGAAAATACAACAAAAAGATTGGAATTAACTGATATTCTGGCTTCATTATTTAAAAATGCAAATGATGATTTAAAATATATTGTGTATCTGACACAGGGAAAACTTGCACCTGACTATGAAGGCGTGGAATTTGGAATATCAGACAAGCTTATAATAAAATCTCTAATCAACGTTTCTGGGCTTTCTGAGGAAAATGTCAATAAAATATTCGGCAGGTTGGGTGATATTGGATCTGTGGCAGAAAATGTGAGTTCAAAAATAACCCAAAGGTCATTATTCAATGTTGAATTGACCGTAGAGTATGTATATAACAAACTAAAAGAATTGTCAAAATTTTCAGGAACGGGAAGCATCAAAACAAAGATGGACGCTTACACAGATCTTCTAATGAGCTCAACACCAGCAGATATTAAATATATAACAAGAATAATAACCGGAAAACTCAGGCTCGGTGTGGCGGATTCAACAATACTGGATTCCCTTGTATTGGCATTCTCAGATAAACAGTATTCGGATATAATTGAAATTGCATATAATTTTCATCCAGATATTGGGTATATTGCTGAACTTTTGAAGAATAATAGAATAAACGATATAAAAAATATGGGGCCAGAGCCATTGGTACCGTTTAAGGTGATGCTTGCAGAACGATTGAGAACCTTAGAAGATATAAAAAATAAAATGAATGGAAAAGCCGCATATGAATATAAATATGATGGATTGAGAACGGAACTTCATAAAAAGGGGGGCAATGTAAAAATATTTTCAAGAGGTCTTGAGGAAACAACTGAAAATTTTCCGGATATTGTTAAAAATTTTTTAAATAATTATTCCTTTGATTCCATAATACTTGACGGGGAATCAGTGCCATATAATCCGGAAACGGGTGAACTGATGCCGTTCCAGATGGTATCACAGAGAAGGGGGAGAAAATATAAATTAACGGAAAAAACCACTGAAATCCCAATAGTAATGTTCATTTTTGATATATTGTATTTGAATGGGGAATCCCTGGTGAATTTACCATATCCTAAAAGAAGGAAAATTCTAGAGGAAAATATAAAAGAAAACGATTATTTTAAACTTTCAACCAGAATTGAAAGTGATAATGAAAATGAAATCATTAAATTCTTTGAAAAAAGCATTGAGGATGGCTGTGAGGGGATAGTCTCAAAGAATATTTCTGGCGATTCCGTCTACAGGGCAGGAGCAAGGGGATGGCTCTGGATAAAATTCAAGAGAGATTATCAGAATGAAATAGGTGATTCCTTTGATCTGGTTGTGGTAGGGGCGTTCAATGGCCATGGAAGAAGAAAAGGAACATATGGGGCGTTATTAATGGCCTGCTATAATGGAGATAACGATTCTTTTGAAACATTTACAAAACTTGGTTCTGGGTTTACCGATGAGGTTTTATTTTCATTGCCAAAAATATTCTCCGATAAAATTGTAAGGGAGAAACCTGCAAGGCTTGAAACAAAAATGATTCCTGATTACTGGATATATCCTTCAACTGTGATGGAAATAAAGGGGGCTGAAATAACAATAAGCCCTATACATACATGTGCAAACAATATTATTGAGGAAAATTCAGGACTCGCACTTAGATTTCCGAGGCTTATAAAAATAAGAGATGACAAAAATCCAGAAGATGCCACAACAACAAGAGAAATTATAGAGTTATACAAAATGCAGAAAAAAAATATAAAAATTAAAAATAATAAAGATTAATCCTTATTCTTCGTCTTCGTTATCGTTATTTCTTCCATAATTGTTATTTCTTCTGTTATTATTGTATCTTCTACCTGAATTGTTTCCGCTATTTCTGTATCCTTTGTTGTAATTGTTGTACTGGTTTTCGTATTCCTTTTCGCTCATATCCAGTTCTTCACTTGGTTCTATATCTTCATCGCCCTCTGACATTGTTCCGTATTTTCCTACGTTCAACCTCATATGGCCTCTTAACAGGGAAATATATCCATTATCAATTTTAAGAATTTCCCCATCCCTTATGTCTTTGGTCTGGTCATCCCACAATGTTAATGTTATCTTTCCGGTGTCATCAGCTATGACGACCTCTGTAACCGATTTGTCATCACCAAATCTGGTTCTTATCTCCTTTGGCTCTCCCAATACTATTACCTTTCCCAAAACGTTAACACGTCTTGAGCCGGGCGTTAAATCCTTAATTTTGGTTACGTCTTCCATACTATTACTTCCTTAATCCTTTCGGATAAATCGATAATATTTACACATTATTTAAATATATCCTTTTCTATGACATTAATCATTTCTTCAATGCATTCATTATTTTGATTTGCAAGTGCAGAAACAACATTCTTCTGGTCTTCCTTACTGTGGTTCTGCCCTAGTTTGAATGCAGTTTCAATTTCTTCGGTATAAAAATAAAAACCTTTTATAGCCCTGCTCATCCCACTGTAAAATGGCAAATTTAATTTTTCAGGTATATCTGAATCTTGTTCATAGAATTTCAATAATTCCGGCAGATTCTCCATTGTTTCCTTATAGCTACATGGCCTTATGCTGCCTTTAAGATGCGTAGTCATATAATCCCACGTTGGAACTGCCTCCTTTCCATTATACCATTTTGGTGATATGTAGGCATCAGGACCATTGAAAATTATAAGACCTTTTTTATCTGATTTTTCTATCTGCATGTTGTTTTTTGCCAGATGCCCCCATAGAACCAGATTATTACCATCCTTTTTTAAAATAAATGGTAAATGGGTTGCTTCTAGACCTACGTCACCATGTGTTATGAAGATACCAAAACTGTGCTTTTTGATGAAATTCGTGATCGTTTCCATATCCTCTATTTTAAACTCTGCAGGAATATACATTTTTATGGGAGGTTTTTATTGCTTTTATGTATTTCTATTATTCATAAATTATAAAGTTAAAATACAGTTAAGCTATATAATATAGCCCGTGTGGGGTAATTTGGACATCCTAAAGGCCTGCGGAGCCTTAGATTCGGGTTCAAATCCCGGCACGGGCAATCCATAGACTGCTCAAATCCCACATAAACATTTATAAGGTAAATCACAATATAAAAATCTGGCCGAAATTTATAAAACAGATATCAAAACAGTATTTATCTCTGAAAATTGTATAAGGATTTTGTAAAATATTTGAATATACAGGACATATATAGTATTAGATTTTTGACATTGTCGAGTTTAAGTTGTTTTTCATTTAAACCTTAATTTCTCATTTTTTTACGTAGTATGCCAAGATTCACATTGAGTTTTTGAACAATCTCTCTTCCCCTCTTTGGCATTTCACCCATCATTCCCGCATCTCCCTGCTATTGGTATATTATTCTCTATCGATTTCATTATAATATTATATTTTCATCAGATGTCCATACTCTTGCAATTATTCAACCACATATTATCGTATAATTATATATCATACTAATTATATTAGTCTTTTTAAATTTATGCAAATTTAAACTGGTCATAACCACTTTGTTATCATCTAAGCGTTCTTATGTATAATCAGTATGAATGTGACCAAAAGTTTAATAGCTGTTTATAGGTATTGCTAACTACGGTAACAACAATTCAAATAGATGAAAAGGTTAAAGCTAAGCTTAACACCCTAAAGATCCATCCCAGAGAGTCCTATAATGAACTTATTTCTCGGTTGATCAATTTATCATCTGTAAAGAATGTGAACCGAGAGACTCTGATTGAGACAATAGAGATACTTTCAGACCCCGAGTTTCTGAAAGGAATAGAAAGAGGAATTCAGGACATTGAGGAGGGGAGAATAAGACCGCTTAGTGACATACGGAAGGAGCTGCAATAACCTTGCCTTACGATGTGTATGTTACCGCTGAAGCTGAAAAATTCCGCAAAAAATGTGATAGTCAGACCAGACATTGGACAATCAATGGGATAGATAAGCTGAGAGATGATCCGGAGTTGCATTAGTTGAATAGAATTAATACAAAACTCCAGTAATTTTAATTGGATTCTCGTATTTCATCATAACGTATAATAGCAATTCTCATGGTATATGCATATTTCCGGTTAAAATACGTAAATATTTAAGTATATTAAGTGTATTTTAAGATATGATTTCGAATTCGGTACTTGCTTTACTGTTCATTGGTGTACTCCTATTAGTTGCAAAACTTGCAGAAGAATTATTTATAAGGTTAAAACTTGTACCGTATGTGGGTGCCATTCTTGCTGGAATAATAATAGGCCCTGGAGTTCTAAACCTCATCCACGTGATTCCAAATATATCATTGTTCATATCAATAGGAATAAATTTCCTTTTATTTGTTGCGGGTGCACTTGAATTCAAGCACATAAATATGAACGGTTTAATAAAAACACGAAATATTGCTACAGGTATAATAGAATTTTTAATACCTTTTTTGGTTATATCATATATAAGTTACTTACTGATACATAGCATTACAATTTCATTAATAATAGGCATAGTGCTTGGAATGACAAGTACCGGGCCACTAACTTCCCTTCTCTCAAATACGGGTTTAACTGAAACAAATGAGGGCAATAAAATTTTTCAACAGGCAATTTTGATAGAGATAGTGGCTGTAATTACCTTTTCATTTGTTTTTGATCTGTCACACCGAACGGTTAATTTTGTAAATGTCTCAACAATATTTATTGAAGTTTTGCTCTCAATTGCCTTTGTAATACTATTTGGAAAATATGTTCTGGTCAGGATACTTGAAAGACTGGATTTATACTCAAAGGTTTCGGATGCTTTGATAGCAATTATAATTGCGTTCATGTTGATTCTGGGATTTATAGGCCAGATAGCAGGCTTCAATTCAGCAATAGATGCGTTATTTCTTGGAATAATATTGAGAGAATACATACAGGAAAGACCCCTAGTTGCAGAACAGGTTTCAACAATAACCCACGGTTTTTTCGAGCCGCTTTTTTTCATAGGCTTGGGTCTATATTTCGTTAAGCTGTCTATCAATATACTTTTCTTTGGCATTTTGCTCACGGTTCTTGCAATATTCATAAAACCATTTACAGGTTTAATTTTCTCCAAATTGCAAAATGTTGAAAAATGGAAAAACGCCTTTGGAACATCTGTACACGGGGGTGTTGATGCTGCTTTGCTTGCAGTGGCATTTACAGCGTCGATATCCCTGATTTCTGGCTCACAGTATTCGTATATAATGATTGCAATTATATTTGCGACACTCATAATTCCATTGCTATTCTCATTGAGGGCACCACTGCAAACAAAGCCAAAATCTGAATACTTATGGAATATTGTTCTTGCACAGTTTAAGAACCTAAAGGCATGTGACATATCAAAAAATCTTCAATCAATAGCAGTTAATATAGACACTCCAGTAAGCGTGGCATTTAAAATGTGCATGGATTTGAATGCCAGAGCAGTAATCGTGATAAACAATAAAAATAAGGTTATAGGCCAATTGCTACTTTCGGACTTAATTACCCTTGGCGAGGATGGATTGAGGAAGTTGCATGTGAATGAAATTCCAATCTTGCCAGCAACAAAGGTATACTGTGATTCCCCTGCCACGTCTCTAATAAAAAAGTTCAGGGAAGAGGATCCCCAGGTTGTAGCTGTGATAGACAAAAACAGAAAATTTCTTGGGACAATACTTGAAAGGGAAATATTGAGACATGTTTCTGAATATATTGATAAATAGATATTTTTTATTTAAAGTATTTAATATTTGGTTTAATAAACTATTAAAGAAAATTTAAATATAGAAATAGCGATTAGGAATTAATATAATTTGATTATAGTTTTACAGGGTGTTAATATGGATGATGTATTAAAAACTGGGACAACAACGGTTGGTATAACCGCAGGAGATTACGTTATAATGGGTACTGATAGCAGGGCAACAATGGGAAATTTCATTTCAAACAAAAATGCACAAAAATTATACCAGATAGATACCTACGCCGGAATGACCATAGCCGGTCTTGTGGGTGATGCACAGGTTCTTGTAAGGTATATGAAAGCAGAAATGGAATTATACAGGGTTCAGAGAAAAATAAACATGCCTCTCGATGCTGCGGCAACACTGTTATCAAACATGCTTAACCAGAGCAAATACTATCCCTATATGGTTCAGTTGCTTGTTGGTGGGTTTGACAAAAAACCGCATATATTTTCAATAGATGCAGCAGGTGGATCTGTGGAGGATACGTACGCAAGCACAGGTTCAGGATCACCATTTGTATATGGCGTTCTGGAAGCTGAATACCAGGAGAATATGAAATTAGAGGATGCAATAAACCTTGTTGTGAAATCAATAAGTGTTTCAAAACAAAGAGATTCAGCATCAGGAAATATGCTTCAGGTGGCAGTGATAGACCCCCAGAAGGGCTTTTATTATCTTCCAGAGGAAGAAGTTTTATCCAGGCTAAAAAAACTCAAATTAGTTTTATAAATTTTTAATTTTTAAATTTAAGGTGTTATACATGTCTTTTCGAGATTACTTAAGCGAGGCAAGATCTATATTTGATCGTCTTTATCCGGACAATAAAATCAGTGAAATTGATTATGAAGGTTCAACTATAGTTGTTTACACAAAGGACCAGGAGTTGTTCTCAAAACGTGATGATCTGGCAAGGCAGATTGCCCAGGAACTCAGAAGAAGGATAGCAATAAGGCCTGATCCAAGCATAATGTCTGATGAGAAATCCGCAGAAGAAAAAATCAAAAATCTTGTTCCTGATGATGCTGGATTGCAGGATATATATTTTGAATCAGATACAGGTGAAGCTGTAATTGAATTGAATGAACCGTCAGTTGTTATAAATACAGATGTCATAACAAATATAAAATCGGAAACAAACTGGTCACCAAGAATTGTGAGGGCACCACCAATGTATTCAAGAACTGTCAAGGAGGTAAGGGAGTTTCTAAGAGATGTAAAAAAGGAAAGAAAGGAATTTCTGCACAATCTTGGGATTAAATTGACAACACCAACAATGCCAGGAGAAACGTGGATAAGAATAACTGCGCTTGGAGGGCACAGGGAAGTTGGCAGAAGTGCTACATTGATTTCAACAAACAATTCCAAGGTTCTTGTTGACTGTGGAATGCTGAATGTTAATGATCCCGAACAGCCATGGGAAGAGGCACCTTATTTATATGCACCAGAAATACAGCCGTTCTCTTCTTTGGACGCTGTTGTTTTAACACATGCCCATCTTGATCATTCAGGTTTATTGCCTCTATTATATAAATACGGTTATGAAGGACCGGTATATACCACTGCACCAACAAGAGACCTGGCAGCACTGTTACAGAATGATTACATTAAGGTTTCCCACTCGGAAGGACATAAGCTATCATATGAATCAAAACACGTAAGGGATGAATTGAGGCATACAATTACATTAAAATACAATGAAACGGCAGATATTACACCCGATATAAGATTAACATTGTACAACGCTGGTCATATTTTAGGATCGGCTGCCGTTCACCTGCACATAGGTGATGGTTTGTACAATGTCGTTTTAAGTGGAGATCAGAAATTTGAAAAAACATGGTTATTCAATCAGGCAGTTAATAGATTTCCAAGGGTAGAGACGCTTATGATTGAATCAACATATGCCGGCAGAGATGACTATTCATATACAAGGACTGAAGCTTCAAATTCATTGATAGATGTTGTAAACAGAACATTTGACAGGGGAGGATCTGTTTTAATCCCAGTATTCGCTGTTGGAAGAAGCCAGGAGGTCATGCTTGTTCTTGAGGATGCATACAGAAACAACCTAATACCGGAAAATACAAAGGTTTACCTGGATGGAATGATTATGGAGGCAACCGCAATACATGCAGCATATCCTGAACATTTAAACCATGAACTGAGGGACCAGATAATGATAAAGAGGGCAAATCCATTCTTAAGCCCCATATTCCATAGTGTTGAAACAAAAAAACAAAGAATAGAAGTGTGCGATTCCCCTGAAAGCAAGATCATACTTGCAACTGCAGGAATGATGAACGGGGGTCCGATCCTTGAATATTTAAAATCATTGATATCGTCAGAAAATAATACACTTGCATTTGTTGGATATCAGGCAGACGGTACCCTTGGAAGGAGAATTCAGGGAGGCGCTGATTCCGTGACATTATCTGAAAATGGAAAATCAACAAAATTTGAAATAAAGATGGCTGTTGAAAATGCAGAGGGATTTTCAGGCCATTCCACAAAAAGGCAACTGATAAATTTTATTGGAACAATGCAGCCAAGGCCACAGAGGATTTTGATAAACCATGGCGATGGAAACAAATGCTATGAATTTGCAAAATTGATTCATGCAAAGTTCGGTGTAGAATCAATATCAATGAAAAATCTTGAGACAACAAGATTGTATTGATTTAACACCTCCATCTATAATTTTTTGGAAATATTATTGAAATGATTGTCCGTATATATAAATAAAGATCCATCCTACATTTCTGTTGGCATTCGGACAAAACTGTAAATTTCCGCAATAAAAGTATATTGCATTGGTTACTATGTGAACGAAATATGCAAATGCCCTTGGGAGATGTTTTTAATTATCTGTGCCTCCTTTATGATCTGTGCCATCCTTGAAAGAGTTACTCAGATGTATCAGTGTTACAAAAATGTTTTGCCTCTTTAACAGTGATATTAGTTTCAGGGATTCCCTAGTTTTCTATTTTACTTTTTTTAATTTTATTTATTATCAAATATAAACTATAAATTATATAATATTATTTTTATATTATAAAATTAAGATCACAAATATATAAGGAGATTAAAAAATACCATGACTCTTTTTAATAAGGGTTTTAACAGTTTATATTACGCCCGCCACATGCGTTTTTATTAAACATTTTTAAAAAAAGTGAATAAGTAAAAGTTATAATATAATATAACAATTACTTACTCATGGAACCAATTCAATCATTCATAAGTGGTCAACGATTAAAAATAGCAGAACTTCAAGATTATTTAATCGATATAATATATGATAGAATACAGCCAGACGCACTTTTATATGGTGGTACGGCAATATGGAGATGCTTTGGAGGCATGAGATTTTCCGAGGATATTGATATTTATATGAATGATACTTCATTTGTGAAACTCCTTGATGTATTGGTAAAATATGGGCTCAAACTTGTTTGGCGTGACCCAGAATACAGATACAGAATACGAATAGCAAAAAACGATACCGAAATACTTTTGGAATCAAAACCAGGCTATGCTGAAAATGAAATCAGAACATATTTCAGAACAGATGGCACAATGAAAACAATAAGTGTATTCAGCCCGACGGAATTGCTTGTAAGGAAGATAGAAGCATATCAGGGAAGGAAATATATAAGGGATATTTATGATATTTTTATTCTTACAAAATGGTTGGATAAATCGGATTACCTTGTGAAAACAAGTATTTCCAAATTTCTTCAGGATATTTCTAAACCATTGGATGAAAACGTTCTTGGTTCATTGTTATATTCAGAAAATAAAAATATAAAGTTTGCCAGTATGATAGAGTATATAAAGAGGTGGCTCAATGAAGTATGAAAAAGTCTTTATGGACTTTTTTTCAAAACAATTTATTTTTGAAATATCAGATGCAAGAAGATTTCTTTTAAAACTTGGTGCAAATGAACCTTACATAAGGGTAATGCTTCATAATATGGTTGTATCAAAGAAAGTATACAGAGTTGGGAATGGAACATACACATTCAATAAAAATGAGGCGGCAATAGGATTCGCTTTCAGACCTTTCTATTATGGCCTACAGTATGCGCTGACTATCAGAAAAATATGGACAGAGCAATCCATTCCAATAATAATAACAAAAACAAAAGCAAATACTGGTTTTAGAAATTGTATGAATACCCGTGTATTCGTCCGGAGGATAAATGATAAGGGATTTTTTGGATTTGATTTTGTGAACTACGGTGGTATATTCGTTCCAGTTTCGGACCTGGAAAAGACATATCTTGATCTTAATTATTATAAAATAAAAATAGATGATGATACAATGTGGTTGCTTAAAGATAAAATTGATAAATTAAAACTTAAAGAGTATTCAAAAAAATTTTTTTATAAATAATTTAGTGCACAAAAGCCAATGATAAATGTACCATTAACATTAGATGTTTAAAGAAATCTATCTTATTTAAATATTCATATATCCCCATTTCTTCAGATATCTCTTTGCATTGTTTTTTTAGGATATCATATATATTTTCAGGTTCTTCACACTTTCATGTAGGTAGCTCACTTTCGAATATTCTTGGAACATTGGAGAGGATGCTGCCAATTGAGATTGCTCTATCTTTGAATTTTCATATTTCAAACATGTAAACAAATCAGCCATTTAAAGCATTTTATGTCAAATATCATTCAAATGAACCACACAAAAGTTCGATGAGTCAAATAGCTTCTCTTGAAGGTCATGTGGGTATATAAATCATCTAATATTCCTCAATATAGCTTTGGAAGGGGTAATTTCCCTGCCACAAGGAAAATGATCGCGTCCCTAGACTCGGAATCTTGAAACCATGCACTCTCTTGAATGCTGTCTTTATCTTGTTGTTTATTTCTGCCTCGATGACCATATTTTCAACAACAAGTATTTTCTCTTACCCATAAAATCATAAATTTAAATATGGATATGTAGTTATGTCAATGACTAGAGTAGCATCCCTCACGTACGTGCAAGTTTAGAGGATGAAATAGGAAACCTCACTTTTTTAAATGCGAGGCGGCTCACAAATGGCAAACGAAAAATACAATATATACCATTTATATTACCAATGATGATAGGTGCAATACTGGCAGGAGGCTATGGAAAGAGATTAAAGCCAATCACGGACAATATTCCAAAGGCATTGATAGAAATAAGGGAAAATTATACAATAATGGACAGGCAATTGCTTGATTTTAAAAATTCAGGAATAATGGATGTATATATATTATCAGGGTATTTGAGCGAAAAAATAGAGGAATATTACAGGGATTACAGGGATTTGAATATCCATATTTTAAATGAAGAAAAGCCCATGGGAACACTGTATTCATTAAAAAATTTAATAGGCCATATAGATGATGACATAGTACTTAGAAATGGGGATACAATATCCGATATAGACATGAAGGATTTTATTGAATACTCAAAAAGAAAGGATTTTGGAATGACAATGTATATTACAAAAATGAAAAGCCCATATGGTATTGTTGAATTTTCTGGTGATGCGGCCATAAACTTCAAGGAAAAGCCAGATCTTGACTATTATATAAATGCCGGTATTTACTATATAAAAAAATCTGTATTCAATTATTTTTTAAAGGATTATATAGAAACAGATATTGAGAAATCAGCTTTTCCTGAAATAGTGCATAACAATTTACTTGGCATTTACAAGGACGATTCATTGTGGATGGGCATAGATAGTGAAAAGGATCTTGAGACAATAAAAAAATTCTATTCTGGCAGAAATGATACTGAATATGGATATGTCAAATACCTTTATTCCGCAAATAACATTGAAATAAAAGAATACTATATCAAAAAGGGTTATAAGGTAAATATACAGGAAAAAGGAATAATAAAATTAATGGCCGGTTCAGGTTATATTTACACAGATAAAACACTTAAATACAACAGTGGTTCAATACTCTCAATCTCGGGTGAAATTCATATACTACCCTATGAAAATACAAAACTTGAAATTATAAAGGAAAAAAATAAAAAATTATAAATATTGAACACAGGTTTCATCGGAGTTTAGAAATATTTATTTACTATCTCATAATGAATAAAAACATGACTATAAGTAGAGAAGAATTATTTGCTGCATTAAATAATATTTACGGCAAAAGAGGAATGCCACAAAAAGATGTTGGAGACCTCTGCGATTTTGTACTATCCTTTTTTGGCTATGAAAATTATGTACTTGATAATGTTCTATCATCTGCGGAAAGAGATGTATTTTACAATCTTGAAGAATTCAATATAGTAAGCACATACAGGGAAGAGGTGAGTATAATAAAGGGAAAAACATGGCGTATAAACCAATGGTATATAGATCCAAACAGATTACATAAAATAGCAATGGAAAAACCAGACAATACTGAGAAAGAAGGCGATATATACGATTCCATTTTCAAAAATTTATAGGCATATAAAATTTTAAGTATAGTATCATAATAAGAAGATATGAAGGCTGTTATAATTACAGTGGGCAATGAAATATTGAGTGGAAGAACAGTAAACACAAATTTTTCATTCATTGCTAAAATGCTTACATATTCCGGATATACCGTCGTTAAAGGAATAATTGTTCCTGACAACCTTGATGGCATATCAAATGCATTTGTTGAGGCCTCAAAAATTGGTGATGTTATCGTATCATCTGGCGGCCTGGGACCTACGTTTGACGATATGACGCTTACAGGATTCTCCAGGGCATTTGGTTTGAAACTCTCTATGAATGAACAGGCAGTGGAAATGATTAAACCAAAATTCGATAGGCTCACGCCCGAAAGGGAGAAAATGGCAATTATACCGGAAAACGCAATGCCAATAAGGAATGATGTTGGAACAGCACCCGGGGTATATATAAAAATAGATAAAAACGTTTATATAATCGTTCCAGGAGTCCCGAGGGAGGCTGAATCCATTATGGCAAACATAATAAACAAAATAAGGCTTAATAATTTTGTATACTGTGATAGGTCATTTGAAGTGAGTGGTGTCATGGAAAGCATTCTTGCCCCATTTGTGAAGAAATTGATGGAGGAATATGGCAATGCCGTTTACATAAAAACACACCCAAAGGGAAATGAGGTAAAATCACCTATACTTGAAATAGAAGTTACGGCATCAGGCAAAAATAAAAATATTGAAAGTACTGTAGATGAGGTTATTGATAAGATAAAGAAGCATATAAATGAAAATGATTATTAATTATATAAAAATATATATACATGAACAAGGATAATTCCAGAAAGTTAATAGCCATTGTAGCAGCAAGAAAAATGGAGGGTTATACTAAAAATGATTTCATGACCGCACTTTCATTTAAACGAACCCTGATACCTCCAGACCTGATTGAAAGATTTATTGATGGATGCCTGAAAGATGACCTTTTAATAGAAAAGGATGGAAAATATATACCAAATTTCAGCACAGAAGGTGTTATAGTTCCACTAGATTTTTCCGTGAATATTGATGAACTTTTTATTGATTCCGGTGAAAAACCTCTTGTTGACAGAATGCTAGATGCAGTGTCAGCCTCAGGTAAAATGACAAAAAAGGAGGCAATTATCAGGGCAAAGGAATTTTTAGGAAATATGCAGTTCATTGATTTTGAAACAGCACTGCTTACGGTTTTATCAGATAACAATTTGGATATAAAAACATTTGTTCTTGAAAAAGAAAATAGCATGAATAAAACAATTTAAAAAAGTGCTTTAATTGCCTCATCAAATTCCGAATTCACCTTAACACCGGTTTCGGAAAATTCGGTTCTTCCCGCCCTCATACCGATTTCTTTTAATTTCTCAACGGCGTATTCCACTGGTATTGAGTCAAATTTATTTTTCCTGGCAATATCCGAAAGTTCAATAAAGTAAATATGGTAGTCTTCATTTTTTATCCTGGAAAGATATTTTAAAAACAGTTTATCAGGATTGATTATAATATTCATTGAATCAAAATTTATGTGGTTAATATCCCCCGTCCATATTGGGCCTTCAGTGATATCCCTATACATTGAGTTTACATCATGATTTTTATTGACAGTATGTATATGTTCAAGAGCTTCGTCAGCCATATTAGCCGAGGAAAAAATCTTAAAAATTACTCGGTAGTAGTGTGAGTGCCATAATGACAAATATGGAAACGCCCCTTTATCAAGAGCCGCTGCTCTCTTCACAAATTCTGCTATTAAAAGCCTGATCCCCGATTCATGCCTGAATTTATCATTGATTATGTTTGCATGGTATCTCCTGAAAACCTTTTTTCTGGATGAACCGGTAAGTGCAGTTAGGTCCGTGGCTGTTATTCCAATGAAACCACCATTTTTTATTCTCATCAAGGTGGAATCTATATATGGTAATACTGAACCATATGGATCAAGATCCACATAATCAAAAAGATATGAATTTAAAACAGAGTTGAAACTCTGGTTATAAACCTCAATATTTCCCTCATTCATCTTCACATTTCTTTTAATAAGATTGTATGATTCCTTGTTTGTTTCAGAAATTACTGTATTTACGCCTGCTTCCTTTTTGAATCTGATGCCTCTGATGCCGGTACCGCCAAATGCATCCAAAGCCAGTTTTGGCTTGAAAGTTTTTACAAATGAAACCGTGAAATCCCTATTCAGTTTCTGATCCATGTTATAGAAGCCTGTTCCTATTTTTCCAGGCCCCTTTACATAATAATTTTCTGGAACGGCCAGTTTAACATCTCCTTCCTGAATGTAGTTATATAGATTCTTCCTCTCCATTCAGCACCTTTATAATTTTAAATGGTAAAATGTTCTTATTTATTGGTGTAATGTCGAAAACACGGACACTTTCATATCCTCTGAATTCCTGTAAAACCGGATTCCTGGATTTTTTATGAAGAGTTATAACAATTTCCTTATCCGATTTCATAACCTTTTCAACTTCATTTTTTATATTTTTTGAGGCATTTTCTATTTTTCCCAGTTCATCGATCACTATAATATCCGATTCTTCCATGGCCTTCTCCAAACTTGGTATAACAAGATCTTCGAGGGATTTTACATCAATCCCAAGCTTATCGATTTTAACCCTTGAAACAAGATCATTTCTTGCAAATTCAACCCTTTTCTTTGTCAGTATATCAGTAATAAAATAAGTGCATATTCTTCCACGTTCAATTTTCCCGGATATCAAAGTTCCTTCTATAGTTTTGCCCTCATTTAGAAGCATTTCCATAATTTTATTGAGTGCCTCTGTTTTTATAGAACCAATTGGCCCTGTTATTCCAACCTTAATCGCCATACCTATTCCTCCAGATACATTAAAGGATATTTTAAATCCTCAACAAATTTCATCCTGGCTTTAATCTGCTGATCCCTGTACTGTATTATCAAATTTATATCTAGCATTTCTCCCTTCAAGGAAGTATATTTAAATGAATTTTCATCAAATTTATTTTTCTGGCTTATTGTTACATGTATGTCCCTGACAAACGGCTGAATTATTGTGCTTTTTTCTATTGTTTCCCTCACAGAATCAAGGTTTGATTGATTTACAGGAATTCCTGTGTATTGATGGTAAATAGCACCCAACTTGATTCCCGCTTCAAATATTGCCCTTTCACGGTCAGTGCATTTAAAATATTTATCTGCTGGATCATCCATTAGACTGTAATTACATCTAATGTTATAAATATTATTTTTATAAATAAACGTTATAATAAAAATAACAATATTATTATATTATGCAATAAATTTTCATCATACAGAAAACTTTTCAAAGCTTCCTTTTAAATGGAGATTGTTTCCCTCACCGTCATTTCCAATATCCATAAATTAAACCCCCGAAGTAATATTCCTGAATTCTGTGGCTTGAGTTTATTTCACATAATCATGCAAAGTGCATTCAACTGAAAAATGCTAGAAGTAGAGCATTAAGAACGTTGTATAGTGCTGTTCCAATGAATGTTATGCTTAACTAAATGGAGTTTAATACATTTATTCCATATGAAAAAATTTCATACAATTTTGTTTGTTGTTTGATATTGTGACATCCTCCCACGACTAAAGCCGTGGGCTTCCTGCTTCTGTGACCGGAGTTGTCCTTGCGGGTAGTGCCCCAATCTCCACAGGCGTAACTTCGGGAGTGCCCCTCCCTACTTTTTCTATTCCC
>JAKBQY010000023.1 GCA_021835025.1 Thermoplasmata archaeon
CAATGCTAAATGCATCCCAGATTATCAGATATTTTCTCTGATATAAAACGTGTAACGGTTGGTGATATAAAATGGCAACACCGCATCATTCCCGAAGGGGATCAATGGCGTATTATCCCAGAGTACGCGCTAAAAAAATTGGGGCTGATATTCGCTCATGGCCAGAAATTGAGGGCAAGGCAAAGATTCAGGCATTCGCAGGCTATAAGGTAGGCATGACTCATATACAGATGACAGATTATAGAAAAACCAGTGTAACCGCTGGAAAAACCATTATGGCCCCGGTAACTGTGCTTGAGGTTCCTCCTTTAAACGTCATATCTATCAGATATTATGAGGATGGAGACAATGGTCTTAGAGTTTTCGCAGAGAAAAAGGCTGACAATATTGACAAATCAGTTTTTAAAAGAATACCAGAAATAAAGAATAAATCAGATAAGAAAATAGAAATAAAGGATATATCCGATGTTAGATTAATAGTCCATACAAATCCAAAACTTGTTTCAGGAATACCATCAAAAACACCTGAAATTTTTGAGATACGTATTGGTGGTGGCACAATAGAGGAGAGAGTGGAACTTGCTGAAGAAAAACTAGGTAAGGAATTGCATTTCACTGATTTTTCAACCAACGGATCCTTTATAGATGTCATTTCCGTTACAAAGGGAAAAGGTTTTCAGGGTGTTGTAAAAAGGTTCGGAGTTAAACTTCTCCCAAAAAATAATAGGAAACATAGAAGGATGATCGGTACACTTGGGCCATGGCATCCTGACTGGGTCAGGAATACTGTGCCACAAGCCGGTCAGGTGGGTCTTCATCAGAGAACTCTGCATAATATAAGGATAATAAAATATGATGTTAAAGATCATGTTGATGATATTAACGTTAAGGGCGGTTTTCTCAATTATGGGCTTGTAAAAAATGATTATGTGCTCCTATATGGATCCATATCCGGGCCTGTAAAAAGGCTAATTAAATTAAGGGATCCAGCAAGGCAGAAAGTTACAACGGTTGAAAATATAGATATAACCTATATATCAAAGGAATCAAAGCAGGGTGATTAATCTGAAAACAAATGTGTATACAATTGATGGGGAAGTAAAAAAAGAATTGGAATTACCGGAAATATTTTCGATAACTCCAAGAGAAGATTTAATTCATAAGGCCTTCAAGGCAATTTCATTATCGTTAAGGCAACCCTATGGTTCGAGTCCTATAGCCGGTTCCAGAAGGGTAGGGCACAATCTGGGTCCAAATCACGGTATATCCAGAATTCCCAGGATATCTGGAGGATCAAGGGGGGTTCTTCTTGCCAGTACCGTTGGAGGAAGAAGTGCATTGTCTCCAAGAAGTGATAAGGTTCTCTACAAAAAAATAAACAAAAAGGAAATAAAACTGGCAAAATTAAGTGCCATAGCTCTTACATCAAATAAGGATTATATTGTAAAAAGAGGGCACAGAATATCGGATGAAACACTTAAAAATATTACGTTCCCCATAGTTATGGAGGATGATATCGAAACAATTACCCGTGCTAAAGATGCAATAACAATCCTTAAAAATATTGGTCTGTATGATGATATATTGAGGGCCAAAGAAGGCAAAAAAATAAGGGCAGGAAGAGGTAAAATGAGGAACAGAACATATAAACAACCTAAAAGTGTTCTAATTGTCGGATCATCACAGGAAAGCCTAAGGGCTTTTGCCTCATTGCCGGGAATTGATGTGGCATCACTTAATAGTTTAAGCATAAGGAAACTTGCACCGGGAGGAAATCCTGGAAGATTGACAATTTATACGGAAGGAATAATTGAAAAAATGAGGGGTGTTGAGTAATGGATTATGTAATTACGCCCATTATCACAGAAAAAACAACATTGATGATGGAAAGGGAAAATAAGTTGACATTTCTTGTTGATAGAAGAGCACGCAAAGCTGATTTAAAAAAGGAAATAGAGGAAAGATTTGATGTGAAAGTTGCACATATGAATATACTGATTACAAAAAAAGGCAAAAAGGCAATTGTAAAACTTACAGATGATTTTTCTGCAGAGGAAATTGGAGGAAGAATAGGAATATTCTGAGGTGAAGAGATGGGTAAACATATAGTAGCTCAAAGAAGAGGTCATGGATCATTAACCTACAGGAGTCCAGGTTTCAGGCATATTTCTGAAATAAAACACCTGAAAGATGGAAATTATAAGGTAGATGATATAGTTCAGGCACCAGGAAGAAATGCACCTTTCCTGGTATTGAAAAATGAGAGGAATGAAAAGAATTACATGCTCGCATTCAATGGTGCACATGTTGGGCAGGAAATTGCAGTTGGCAATTCTGGATCAGCAAAAATTGGTTCAACAAATTTTCTTTCAAGCATTGGAGATGGTGAACTGGTATACAATATTGAAAGTATTCCCGGTGATGGGGGGAAATTCTGTAGAACCGCCGGTTCATCTGGACTTATTATAAGCCATGGAAACAATGTTTCAATTAAATTACCTTCGGGTTCAACAAAAGAATTCAATCCTGGGTGCAGGGCAACAGTTGGTGTCGTTGCAGGTTCAGGTGCACGTGATATACCTGTGCTGAAAGCGGGTACACATATTAAATATTTAAAAAGTAAAGCCAGAAAAGCATACAGTGTTAGGGGAGTTGCAATGAATGCAGTAAACCATCCACATGGAGGAGGAAACCATCAGCATGTTGGAGGACCAAGCACAGTTGCTAGGGGGGCTCCACCAGGAGCAAAAGTTGGGAGATTATCTCCTAAAAGGAGGAAGAAATCATGGTAGTTAGAAAACAGGCATCAGTCAAGTCAATAAAGAGAAGGTCAAGAAAGGCCCAGAAAGCCATAACAGGTAGGGCTAGGGAATTCCTATATCGTGGGCATTCTCTTGAGGAACTACAGGAAATGGAGCTCCCTCAATTGCTTCCATTATTTCCTGCAAGAATCAGGAGATCGTATAATAGGGAAATGAATCATGAGCAGAAGAAATTGTTTGAAGACCTTCTGGGTGATAAAGAACACATAAAAACACATGTTAGAGATGTAATAATATTACCACAGTTTGTTGGCAAAACAATAGAATTGTATAATGGGCATACATATTTAAAGTTTGAAATAAGGGCAGAAATGATAGGCCATTATCTGGGCGAATTTGCTCCAACAAGGAAGGATGTAAAACATTCTGGACCTGGTGTGGGTGCAACAAGATCCTCAAAATTCTTACCGTTGAAGTGATATTATGAAAGGATACAGTATTGATAAATTTCCAGAAAAACATGCAAGATCAAGAATAAGGGAAGAAGACATATCGGTTAAAGATGCGGTTAATATAGCTCATTTTCTACGCGGTAAAAAACTTGAATCAGCCAAGGATATACTTGACAATGTAATGGCCAAAAAAACAGCTATACCTTATTTCAGATATCTTGACTCAATATCACATAGAAAAGGTATAGGACCCGGTAAATATCCAGTAAAAGAATCAAAAGTATTCAAGAAACTTTTGGATGATGTTTCGGCCAATGCTGAATTTAAAGGATTATCGGAAAATCTTGTAATCACTTCTCTATCCGTTTCAAAGGGAAGAATGATTAAAAAATTTACTCCAAAGGCATATGGCAGAGCAGGCGCATTCTTCAAAGATCTGGTAAACCTTGAAGTTGTTGTTGTGGAGGAGGAGTGATTGCAATGAAGGAGAAAAAATTTGTAAGTGATAATATAAAAAAATTGCTCGTAACGGAGTATCTTAGAAGTGAGAACAATAATGCTGGATTTGGGGGAATGGAAATGAAAAGAACTCCATTTGGCACAAATATCACGCTTCATGTAAATAGGCCAGGCCTGGTTATAGGCCGCCATGGAGTCAAAATAAAAGAAATGACGGAAACTCTTGAGAAAAAATATGAGCTGGAATCCCCACAGATAGAGGTAAAAGAGGTTGAAAATCCCGACCTAAACCCACAGATAATATCAAAGAAAATTGCATTATCCCTTGAAAAGGGCTGGAACTATAGAAAAGCAGGAAATACAACATTAAGACGTATAATGGACCAACATGCCAGGGGGGTACTGATAAGAATAGGTGGTAAAATATCAGGAGAAAGGGCAAGAACACAGAAGTTCATGTTTGGTGAAATCAAATACTCAGGAGAACCTGCAAGATCTGGTGTTGAGGGCGGATTTTCAATTGCTATGCTTAAAACTGGAGTGATTGGTATATATGTAAAGCTTCTGAAAACCGACTATGAATTGCCTGATGAGATACGCATAAATAGCGATGTAAAAGTTGTAAATACTGCAAATAAGCAGGAAAAAAAGGAGGCAGATGAAAATGGTGGAGCTGAAAACTAAGGACCTTAGAAATATGAATGATGAAGAATTAAATCAAAAATTAAAATCATTAAAGGAATCATTGCTAAAGGAAAGGGCATCGGTAGCCATGGGTGGTGCCCCATCTAGCCCTGGCAAGATGAGATCCGTAAAACGCCAGATTGCAAGAATATTAACAATAATGGAGGAAAAAAAGGGATGAAAGATAAAGACTTTACTGGTATGCCCAAAGAATTACAACCCTGGGAAGGATTCAACAGAAACAATGAAGTGGTTAAGGTAAGTGTAGACAAAAGAAGATATGGTAAAATGGTAACAATAATTGATGGCATAGACCCAAAATCCGAGAATATTAATGAAATTGCAAAAATATTAAAGAAAAAAGCCGCTTCAGGAGGGACTGTTAAGGACGGGAAATCAATAGAACTTCAGGGCGATCACAGAGATGCAATGAAGAAGGAATTAGAATCAATGGGATTCAAGGTGCAATTGGTATGAATAATGAGTTCTATCTTCAGGAATTTATCGGCAATAATGTCATAATAAAAGGATCATCAAATTCAAATAATGTAAATATTAAAGGTAAGATTGTTGATGAAACAAGGAATATGATCACAATCTACAGCAGGGGAAAGATATGTAAAATTCCCAAGGAAAATACAATATTTACAATTGAGTTTGATAATGAGTTGCATAATATTGCCGGGGATTTTATTGTGATAAGGCCGGAAGAAAGAACAAAGGAGAAAAGGAAAATATATAAAAAAATAAGGAGATATGATAAAAATGAAAAGTATAGGCATAGATATTAAACCCCCAGAAAATGGCTGCAGTGATATTAACTGTCCATTTCATGGAAATCTTAATGTAAGAGGGCAGATAATAACAGGAAATGTTGTGTCTACAAAAATGAATAAAAGCGTGGTAATAAAAAAGGAAACAAAGGAATATATCAAAAAATATGAGAGATATGCAACAAAATTTTCCAAATACCATGCACATTTACCCGACTGTATAAGCGTAAAAGCAGGAGATCGTGTTAAAATTGCAGAATGCAGGAAGTTGGCTAAAACTATTGGTTTTGTTGTTGTAGAGAAGGTGGAATAAATGAAGGGAATTTCTGGAAACGAGTCCCGTGGATTGCCACTTGGGGCGGTAATTCCATGTGCAGATAATACAGGTGCAAAAATAGTGAGTTTAATTGGAGTTAAGGCCCTCCATACCGTCGCAAGAAGAATTCCTGCTGCAGGAATAGGTGATCTATTGATCGCCAGCGTTAGGCGTGGAACTCCTGAAATGAGGGCAAAGGTAGTATATGCCGTGGTAGTAAGGCAAAAAAGGCCATTTCGCAGGGCGGATGGAACTGTAATCCAATTTGAAGATAATGCTGTTGTGCTTGTCACACCTGAAGGTGAAGTCAGGGGGTCTGAAATAAAGGGACCCGTTGCAAGGGAGGCCGCTGAAAGATGGCCAAGAATTGCCGCAATAGCGTCAACTATTGTGTGAGGTAATAAAAATGATAAATAATAAAATTAATATATCGCTTAACAAGGAATTGCGAAAAAAATACGGAGTTAGAAACTTTCCTGTGGTGAAAGGCGATATAGTAACCATAAAATCAGGATCAAGGAAAGGTGAAGGAGGAAAGGTTATTGGAGTAAACCATAAAAATAAAAAAATATCAATAGAGGGTATAACCATTGCAAAAGCTGATGGAAAGCAGGTTGAATTCTATGTTGACCATAGCAATATCGTTATAACAAAACTTGACTTATCCAGGCCAGGGAGGGAAAATAAATTAAGGGAAATAACTGCAAGGAAGAATCTCCCACCACCTGTGGTTGAAACAGAGGAAGAGCCTAAAAGCTCAGTTGGAGAATATATAGAGGAATCAGTAGAAAATCAGGACGAATCCGAGAAAAATCTGGATGAATCCGAAGATATAAAGGAAAATTCTGATGAAGAGGAAATAGAAAATTCATCTGAAAATGAATCAAAAGATGAAAAAGGTGATGATAGTGAAGACTAAAATAATGATGGCTTCAAACAAGTTAAAAATACCAAGGAAAACAAATTTCTGGTCTGTAACGCCAACTCCTGGCCCACATAAAAAGGAAGAATCAATACCTCTTCTTATTGCTTTAAGAGATTATCTGAAACTAGGCGATAAGGAAAGGGAGATTACAAGAATATTAAATACTGGAAATGTAAAAATAGATGGAAAAATAATAAAGGATAGAAGATTTCCCGCTGGCTTTATGGATGTTATTTCAATAAAATCCATTGATAACACGTTTATAGTTCTGTATGATAATAAAGGTAAACTTATAATCTCTGCAAATCCAGATGAAAATAATAATTTGAAACTTTTAAAGATAAAAAGTAAATCCATAATAGGGAAAGACAAAATACAGCTCGGATTCCACAATGGGCATTCAATGTTAACTGATCGTAAGGACCTCAAGAATAATGATACTTTGCTTGTTAAATTGCCGGATATGGAGATACAGGAGGTATTGAAAATGGCACCGGGAAATAAAGCATTTATAATCGGGGGTTCTCATGTTGGAGAAATAGGCACAATAAAATCCATAGAAATTAATAAATCATCAGGTAAAAACACAGTTTCGTTCAATGAGGGATTCACAACAGTAAAAAATTATGTTTTTATTATTGGTAATGCTAAATACAACTTTAAAATTCCTGAAAAAGAGGTGAAAGTATATGATGAGTGAAAAAACTGCTAACCAAATGACAAAAATTGTGATAGATAAGGTGGTGATAAATATTGGAGTTGGTGCAGCAGGTGAAAGATTGACAAAAGCCTCAAGAGTTATAGAATTATTGACGCATCACAAGCCAGTAATTACAAAATCAGAAAAGACAATCAGGGACTTCAATATTCGAAAAGGTCTTAGTATAGGTGTCAAGGTTACACTTAGGAAGGATGATGCATATAAATTCCTTAAAGAAGCATTTTATGCAAAGGATTACAAAATTCCTGTATATTCATTCGATAAACAGGGGAATGCATATTTCGGCATAACCGATTATACTGATTTCAAGGGCATGAAGTATGATCCTGATATTGGCATATTTGGTATGGATATAGCAATAGTGCTCAAAAGATTGGGAGGATATAGGCTTTCAAAAAGAAGGATAAGCAAAAAAAGCATTCCCAGCAGAATTAGAGTTAGTAAAGATGAATCAATAAAATTCCTTGAAGAGAATTTTGAAGCTAAAATTATAAGGTGATGGGATGGGACAAATTAAATTACAACCAAAAAAGAATTTCGGGCATACTCAGGGATGCGTTCGTTGCGGAAGAAAGCGCGGGATAGTAAGAAGATACGGTATAAACATGTGCAGGCAATGTTTCAGGGAAACCGCTGAAAATATTGGTTTCAGGAAATACAGTTGAGGTGATGTTAAAATGAAAAGCGATCCTTTAAATGATGTAATAAACACAATAAAAATGGCTTCGAAAATTGGAAGGAATGAAGTGAGCATTTCACCTGCATCAATAGTGATAGGAAGAGTTTTAAAAGTTATGCAGGATTATAACTATATAAAAAGCTTTGAAGTTGTTGATGAAGAACGTGGTGGAAAATTTAAAGTTATATTGAGTGATACCATAAATAACTGTGGTGTAATAAAGCCAAGATTATCTGTAAAAAAGTCCAACATAGAAAAATATGAATCAAGATATTTGCCTGCTCAGGATTTTGGAATAATCATACTCACAACAACCAAGGGCATTATGAGCCATCTGGAAGCCAGAAAATTCGGAATAGGTGGCAAGTTAATGGCTTATGTATATTAAGGGTGCATATAAATGATAAAATGGGAAGAAAAAACAAGATTGGAAATACCAAACGGCATCCAGGTTTCGCTGGAGGGAACAGTTGTCAGAGTAAAGGGAAAACTGGGAGAAGTTTCAAGAAATTTCAGGGATAAATATGTAAAAATAGAAAAAAATGACAATTATCTTGTTATCTCGGCAAGTAAAAAAAATAAATTCATAAACGGTATAGTTGGAACATGGTTTTCTGAATCAAAATCAATGTTTATTGGTGTAACTGAAGGATATAAATATGAAATGAAAATCGATTTTACACATTTCCCCATGAGGGTTTCCGTTAGGGGGAGCTCATTATACATTGAGAATTTCCTTGGAGGCAAGGCTCCAAGAATTGCAAAAATTTTAAACAATTGCAAGGTTTCTGTTAAGGGCGATCGTGTTACAATAGAAGGTGTTGATAAAAGAGATATGGGTGACACTGCAGCAAATATAGAAAAAGCCACATATATAAAACACTTTGATTCCAGGGTATTCCAGGATGGAATTTATCTTTTAAAGGGGGTGAATCCAGATGAGTTATAAACCAACGCTCACAAAGGAACAAAAGAAATTATTAAAAAAGAAAAATGAGACTAATAGAAGAAGGGTAGAATTCCATAGACAGGAATGGTTCAGGTACAAAAAATTTGACGATTCATGGAGAAGGCCAAGAGGAAAGCACTCAAAACTTGCAAATCATATTGGATACAGGCCTCCCGTTGTAAACCCTGGATACAGAACACCAAGAATAGTTAGGGGGTTACACCCTTCAGGATTCAAGGAGGTCTTAATCCATAATGTTGCGGAATTACAAAAACTCAATCCCGATATAGAAGGCGCTAGAATTGCTTCTGCAGTTGGATACAAAAAGAGAATAGATATAGAGGAAGAGGCTGAAAATTTAGGCATACACGTATTCAACAAGGTGGTAAGATGAAAATGAATAGTATAAAGAATATAGCTTCCGACGAGCTTAAGGTTGGAAAATCTCGAGTATGGATAGATACAAACAATCTAGACAAGGTTCTGGATGTTACAACAAGGGATGATGTTAAGAAACTGATAAATTTACACATTATCAAAAGGAAAAATAAAAAGGGAAATTCAAATATGAGGTTAAAGAAGAGAATTACCCAACTTCAGAAGGGCAGGAGGCGCGGTCCCGGTTCCGTGAGAGGTACAAAATATGCAAGATACCCAAGGAAAAGAAGATGGATATCTCTCATAAGGGCATTAAGATCTGAACTGAAAACATTAAAGGAAGAAAACAAAATAGGCAGTGAGGCATATAGAAAATATTACAGAATAATTAAAAGTGGGTCATTCACTTCCAGGGCACAGCTCGTATCACATCTAAAATCGTCATCATTAATAAAGGAGGATGGAAATGAAAACAATAAAAGTTCTTAAAAGAAGAAAGGCCGGAATAACGGATTATGGTAAAAGATATAAATTACTAAAATCAGATACTACAAGAGCCGTTATAAGGCCAAGCAATAAGGGTTTTGCAATTCAATTTATTAACTATAACCCTGCTGGAGACAGTATAGTATCAACTGTTACGCGGGAAACACTGAAAAAGACCTATAATTTAAATGGGAATAACATACAATCCTTCTATCTCGGCGGATATTTGGCCGGTAAGTTGGCAAAAAATAAAGGTATTGAATCGGCCATACTGGATACAGGTAGATACAAATTCCAGCATGGTGGGAGAATTGCAGCAGCATTGAAGGGAATAGTTGATTCAGGCATTGATATACCTGTAGATGAAGACGTATTTCCAGATGAATCAAGATTGAAAGGAGAGCATTTAAAAAACAAAATAAATCTTGAAGAATATAAAAATAAAGGTGTATGAATATGGATGAAGAATGGGTGCCTAAAACTGAACTTGGAAGGCTTGTTGCCAACGATCAAATTCACAGCATTGGAGAGGCTTTGCATACGAAATTGCCGTTAAAAGAGTATCAGATTGTTGATTATCTTATACCAGATTTAAAGGATGAAGTCATAAATATCGAGAGAGCTCAGAGAATGACCGATTCAGGGAGAAGGATGAATTATTCAATAACGGCTGTCGTTGGCAATTCAAATGGATATATTGGTATAGGCAGGGGAAAAGCCAAGGAAGCAGCACCAGCCATAAGAAAGGCCATAAATAATGCAAAAACGAACATTATAGAGATTAAAAGGGGTTGTGGCTCATGGGAATGTGGTTGTGGAAGACCTCATTCCTTGCCTTTTCATATAGTGGGAAAATCTGGATCTGTAACTGTTAAATTAAAACCAGCCCCACAGGGAGTTGGCCTCGCCGTTGGAGATGTGGCCAAAATTATATTAAAAATGGCAGGTATAGAAGATGCCTGGGGATTTGCATCTGGTCATACAAAGACAACGGTGAATTACGCACTTGCCACTTTTGACGCTCTTAAAAAAACAGTGTCTATGAAAATAAACCCAAAGATTACTCTTACAACACCTATATATATTGGAGGGATAGGAAATGATAGCGATAATCAGAATTAGAGGATATACGGGAATTAAGCCAAGAATTGAAAAAACTGCTGAGCTTTTAAATTTGAATCGCATTAACCACATGGTTCTTTATCCCGAATCACCAAGCATAAATGGTATGTTGCAGATGGTGAAGGATTATATAACATGGGGGGAGATAGATACGGATACCCTTGAGCTTCTATTGAAAAATAGGATATTGTTAAAGGGAAGGAAAAAAATAGATGAGGAAAAATTAAAAGAGTTAGGTTTTTCATCATACAGGGAAATGGCCGAAGCTCTAAATGAAGGTAAAATAACCATGAATTCATTAAATGAACTAGTTCCTGTGATAAGATTAAATCCACCAAAGGGTGGTTATGAAGCAATTCAAAAACCCTTCAAACAGAAAGGTTCAGCAGGATATAGAGGAAATGAAATAAATATACTCATCAAAAAAATGATAACAGCAGGAGTTGATTTAAATGGTAAGAACCAGAACTAAGAAATTAAGGGGAGGACATTACGGTAGAGGTATGAAATCCGGTAGAGGAAAGGGCAAAAAGGGAGGAAACGGTATGGCCGGGCTTGGTGGACACAGAAAAATATGGCTTATAAAAAATGATAGAAACCATTATGGTGTTCATGGCTTTACTTCCCATTCAAGAACAGAAATCAATACAATAACCCTTAACCAGCTAGAATTTTTATATGACGATCTAAAAAACAAGGGTTATATTGAAAATGACGTTATAGACCTTGATAGGGCAGGATATACAAAATTACTAGGATCGGGTAATTTTAATATAAAATCCAAAATAATTATAGGAAAGGCTACCGAAAAGGCTATTAATAAGCTTTCTAATTATGGTATTACGATAGAAAATGACAGAAATCCAAAGGAATAAGGGAGCGGCAATCCCAATAATATTTGTATTCGCTATTTTCCTTGTAACAGTGTATTATTTTGAGCACTATACCGGTTTTAAAATATTTTTAGTTGGATTGTTGACTTCGCCGTTGTTTCTCATTGCCTATTTGATGTTAAGCTATAAAGGCCCTAAAAAAAGTAGGTTATATGGCCTGGAAAATCTGACAGCTAAATTGCCTGCAATAAAAAAAGCATCAGGGCATGTACAATTCAAATATAAAATAATGTGGACTGCCCTTGTTGTACTTCTTTATTTCGCACTTACAAATATATACATATACGGGTTAAATACAAAAAATACAGTTGATGTATTTGCCTCATTCCGTGCCATATTTGCGGGGGCATCAGGATCGTTGATGGACCTAGGTATCGGTCCAATTGTAACGGCAAGTATTGTTATGCAATTGTTTGCAGGAGCAAAAATATTTAATCTTGACCTCTCCGATTCATCGGATAAGGCAATATACCAGGGAGTTCAGAAACTTCTTGTTATAATTATGATATTTGTTGAGGCGATACCTCAGGCTTTTGGCTTCCTAGTTCCAGATACGAGCCTTGTATCAAGGCTTGGGTCTTTAGCCCCCGGTTATGGTTCATTTCTTGCGCAGGCCATTATAATAGCTCAGTTATTCTTTGGTTCATATCTGGTATTTTTAATGGATGAGGTTGTATCCAAATACGGTATAGGTTCAGGTATATCCCTATTCATAGCTGCAGGTGTTTCCCAGCAATTATTTACTGGAACATTCAATTGGATACCTTCAACATTATCATCACCATTATCATTATCAAATCCACCGGCAGGTGCCATACCAAAGGCTTTATATCTATTTCTAAATGCACCCGGTTCATATTTAACAAATACTGGCATGGAACAGATATTATTTGCACAGCCAAATCCAATGATTGCACTTGTTGGTACATTACTTATATTCTTCATTGTGGCATATTTCCAGAGCAGCAAGATAGAATTGCCAATAGCACATGAAAGAGTAAGAGGTGCAAGGGGGAGATATCCATTACAGTTGTTATATGCTTCAAACATACCTGTTATATTGGCAACAGCTTTGCTGGCAAATATATCAATGTGGACATTATTATTTTGGGGTAGTCCTGCTTTGAGTAAAATACCGATTTTGGGGCACAGCTATCTTCTTGGGTCATACCCTAATTCAGCACAGATATCATCATTGGGTATTTCACATACAACACCTATGAGTGGTCTGGCCTTTTATCTTTACACTCCAAATGGGCTAGCAGGCTGGTTATTCCCAATACTTCAACCAGGAGCGTCCCAGGCTGAATTGCTTGGTCATACGCCCATAGAGGAACTAATACATGTGCTGGTATTTATGGCATTTCTTATTGGTTTCAGTATACTTTTTGCGAAATTCTGGATAGAAACAACAAATATGGGAGCGGGTGCTGTAGCCAGGCAGATCAGGTCCAGCGGTATGCAGATTCCCGGATTCAGAAGGGATCCCAAAGTCATGGAAAAGGTTCTTAGCAAATATATACCAGCAATAACAATATTCAGCGGAGCAATTGTCGGTATACTGGCTGGTGGTGCGGATCTGATAGGAACTGTGGGCAATACCAGCGGTACTGGACTCCTACTTGCAGTTGGAATAGTTATACAGTTTTACGAAGCAATGGGCAGAGAGCAGTTAATGGAAATGCATCCAATGATAAGGCAATTCTTTATTGGTGGGTAAATGAGAATTATAGTTTCAGGAATACCAGGAGTAGGCAAATCTACAGTTATTGGCATGGTTGAGGAGAAGTCAGAATATCGAGTAATTAATTTCGGGACACTTATGTTTGAGATGGGAAAAGAGTTAAATCTTGTTGAGAATAGAGATGAAATAAGAAAACTAAACATATCAGAGCAAATTGACCTACAAAAAAAAGCGGCAATTAAATTAGGCCAGATGAATAATATTATTATAGACACGCATATGTCAATCAAATCACCCAAAGGTTATTTGCCTGGTTTGCCTCAATGGGTTTTAAACGAATTAAACGTATCTTCATATTTTTTAATAGAATCTACAGCTGAAGAAATTTTGAAACATAGATCGAAGGATCCAACAAGGGCCAGAGATGATGACACCATGGATGATATAAAGGAACAGCAGGAAATAAATAGATATTATGCGGTTGCATATTCCGTTTACTCTGGTGCTACAGTTAACTTTATATATAATCCAGATAATCATCCAGAGATGGCAGCTGAAAATATAATAAGGAGGTTATAAAAATGCAACCGAGCAATGGACAACCACAAATGCAAAAAATGATGATGATACAGTTTATTTTCATGTTTGCAGGTTTAGGTCTTATATTTATTATTAGTGACCCTGGAATTCGAACTCCAATAGGAGATGCCATGAATGTTATATTTATGCCGATTCTTGGATTTAATTATTCCTCCCCCATACTAACTTTAATGTTAACAGGTATCATTCTTGGTTTGATATCCTCAATACCAAGGTATTTTTTTACCGACTGGATTAAGATGGGCAAGGCTCAAACCGTAAGCAGAGCATATACTAAGGCAATGAGAGAAGCTATGAGATCCGGAGACAGGGTAAAACAGCAGAAATTACAGAAGATGTCAATGCAGAGGCAGATGGACCAGGCTGCATTATCTATGAATACAATGAAGCCTTTATTCGTAACCGAGGTTTTCTTTTTCCTTATATTCATCTGGCTTTATGTCTTTATGCTATCATTGCATTACCAGTACGTTTCAGTTCCATGGGATATGAACCTTGATATAGTTACGACCAAGTTATATGTAATGCCATTATGGATGGGATTGTACACACTTGGCAATCTTGCGGTGGGATATTTTGTGACAATGATCATGAAGTATGTCGACTTTACATATAAAATAAGGAAAATAGAGGAAGAAGAAGCGCAATCAATATGAAAATTACCATCAGTGGAGAATCCGGGTCTGGCAAAACCACAATTGGCCAGATGCTGGCAAAAAATCTTAATTATAATTTCTATTCTGGAGGTTATTTTTTCAGGAAAAAGGCAGAAGAATATAATATGGATATCATTGAATTCAGTACATATGCTGAAAAACATAGAGAAATAGACCTTGAAGAAGATAGAATGATAATTGATTTCATTAAAAATCATGATAATATTGTGATTGAATCAAGGCTTTGTGGCTATTTATCGCATAGGGAAAATATTGATTCATATAAAATATTTTTATATGCCGAGGAGGATACAAGGATTAAGAGGCTACTTGACCGGGATAAAGATACATCAAGGGAAAATATAATAAAAAGGGAAAGATCTGAAATAAGAAGGTATATGACTTTTTATGGGATAGATTATAGAAATTATCTTTATTACGATTTAATAATAAAGACTGATATATTATCAACAAAAAATATTCTATCCTCAATAATATCTTCTTTAAAAAAGAAAAGTTAAAAATCATATTATGGATAATGAATAACAAATGGAAAATATAAAAAAACAAAATATCAATGGATTCATAGTTATAGATAAACCTGCTGGTCCCACTAGCCACCAGATCGATTCATGGGTCAGGGATATTACAGGCGAAAAAAGAGTTGGACACATAGGAACTTTGGATCCCAACGTTTCGGGAGTACTGGTCATGGCCCTTGGTAAGGCGACAAAACTCATCGATTTAGTTCACGAAAAGCCGAAAGAATATATTTCCATCATGAGGTTGTATTCCAATGTCCCGGAATATGACATACATCATGTTTTTGATGAATTCACGGGGAAAATATATCAACTTCCACCAGTGAGATCCGCTGTCGCAAGGGAGTTGAGAATTAGAACAATATACAATATGGATATTATTGAGATTAAGGACAAGCTTATATTATTCCATGTAAAGTGCGAATCAGGCACTTATATAAGAACCTTATGCACAGATATGGGTTATGTAATTGGAACAGGTGCTCAAATGGCGGATTTGCGAAGAATATCCACAGGTGATTTTAAAGAAGATATGGTTCATAGCCTGCAGGAATTAAGTGATGCCGTTATTTTAAAAAATAAAGGAAAACCCGAATTATTCAATGAATTGTTGCTGCCAATGGATTTTGTATTTCGGGATTATCCTAAAATAATAGTTAAAAAAACAGCGATTAAGAATATAAAAAACGGTTCAGATATTTACCCACCAGGGATAATAACATTGATTGGCAAACCAGTTAAGGGGGACAAAATCGCCATATATACGGAAAAAAATGACCTTATAGCATATGGTACGATGTTAGTAAATGAAATAAAAGATTTAAAGGTCGTAGACATTGATAATGTGCTTGTTGGAGGAGATGAAGATAATGGAAAAAATATTATGGTACGGGGAAAAAATAAACGGGAAAATATACCTGTTCAAAAATTTAGAAAAGAATTACATGGAAATTTTCAACATGTTAAGGAAAGGAATAAAGCCGGAAATAGAAAAAGAACCTTCGAAAAGCATTCCAGACCTGAGAGAAATACTTCTAAAATACGAAAAGGAAAGAATAAATGAAGAATTTTCAGGTGACCAGTACATTATAAAAATTTATTCAATTAAAAAGGAAATGGATGAAATCATCAATTTATATCTGGAAAGATTGTTATCAATATATACCATATTCGATATACCATACAATAATGAACCATGTTCATATTTTAATAAATTGAAAACATTCAAACTCAGTGATATTGAAATTAAAACAGCCGAATTTGGATCACAGATATGTGAATTCAGGTCGCAAATTGTAAATTATCTTTATACTGAGCTGGAAAATTATATGCCAAATACATCAAAATTGATTGGGCCAGATCTGACGCTTGATTTTTTGCTAAAAAGTGGTGGATTAAAAAACCTTGTTAAATTCCCCTCGAGCACCCTTCAGATACTTGGTGCAGAAAAAGCCTTCTTTAAGCATATGAGAAATGGAACTCCACCTCCAAAACACGGAATAATTTTTAATTATCCCGGTCTATCGTCATTGCCTCCGGGAAAAAGAGGGCAGATATCAAGGATCATAGCAAATAAAATGGCAATTACCATTAAAATGGATTATTTTCACAGAGCGGGGGATATTGATTCCATAATATCCTACATAAATGGCAAAATTAAAAATCAGGTGTAGTTTGGTTTTGCATATGGAGGTATATCCTCGGGATACTTGCCTGTGAGACAACCAAGACAGAGAGTATTCATCCCTATAGCCTCTTTTAAACCATCCAGTGACACATACCCAAGCGAATCAGCCCCGATAATATTTTTTATCTCATCGTTGGTTTTATTATATGCTATAAAGTCACTATTTGTTTTCATATCTACACCAAAATAACATGCTGCCACAATTTTCGGGGAACCAACTCTTACATGGATCTCTTTTGCACCCTCTTTTCTGAGCAGGGAAATTATGTATTTCATTGTATTTCCACGAACAATGCTATCATCTATAAGTACTATATTTTTATCCTTTATAGCGGACTTTATTGGATTCAATTTGATTTTTATTGCATCATACCTGCTTTTCTGATCAGGCAAAATAAACGTTCTATCAGAATATCTGTTTTTTATCAGTCCTTCACTGTAAGTTATTCCCGATTTAACAGAATACCCAAGGGCCTGTGCCCTACCCGAATCCGGTACAGGAATCACAACGTCCGCCCTACACGGTTGCTCTCTTGCAAGAATTGTGCCAAGATTGTATCTAACGCTGAATACCTCTTTCCCATCAATTATGCTGTCAGGCCGCGCAAAATAAACATATTCAAACATGCAATGTGCTATTTCATGGTTCATTGTAAATACACTTCTGGTACCATGTTCATTTATTTCAATTAATTCACCTGGATTCACATCCCTGATTGTATCACCTGAAACTGCATCAATGGCGGCACTTTCAGACGCAACAATATATCCGTCGCTGGTTTTGCCATATATTAATGGCCTGAAGCCATATGGGTCCCTGAGTGCATACAGGGTATTGTTGATCATAATTGCAACTGCATATGCACCTTTCAACTTCAGCATTGTTTTCTTAATTCCATCGTATATGCCGTATTTGTTTATTTCGCTGATAAGCATAACCAGCATGACCTCAGTGTCACTTGAACTGGTAAAAGTATAACCCTTATTCTTCAACTCGTCCCTAAGATCGTGCGCATTGGTAATTTCTCCATTGTGGGATAAACCAACATAGCCTATTGATCCTGATATTATAAAAGGGCCTGCATTTTCAACACCCTTTGACCCCGCTGTTGAATATCTATTATGGCCTATACCTATATTGCCTTCAAGATTATCATTTTTAAAAACTTCAGAAACAAGTCCCAAACCCTTCTTTATATGTATTTTTCCATCATACGTTGCCATGCCTGAGGTTTCCTGGCCTCTATGCTGCAATGCCTTCAATCCAAAAAGGATATTTGTATATGCATTGGTGCCAAGGTATCCCACCACGGCACAATCTTCATTTAACTTTTGCCCAATTGTAGTGCCTGATTCTTGGTGATGGAAAACCACAGTAAGAACACCTTTTCTCCCTTACATTATAGCTTGCGTGTCCACATCTCCTGCATCTAATATGGATCTTTTTATTATTCATTTTGCCCATTGAGGATGTACCATTACTCATTTTAATTACCTCCAGATGGGGATATGAAAATAATATTATCCCCTCTTAATAACATTTTTTCAAACACTCCTTTATTTTCACCATTGATTGTTTCCGATACATTTTTAAGAACAAGATTCATATATACATCATATCCCTGCAATATTCCGGAATAACTTCTGGAACCCCTTACATCTATCATGACATTTTTTTCCAGCGAATTTTTTAAAGTATCCATTGGTCTTGCCACGTATGTTGATCTATTATTATTGACCATATTGTTTTCACCATCCTGATAATTTTATTATCAACTATTACCTGATAAGAAAATAATATAATAACTTTTATCAAACAGTTTACATTTTTGACATAAATGATAATTATAAATTCATTTTTTAAAATCAATTGACTCAGATTTATATATCATATAATAAGCGATCGAAAGTGAAACCACGAGTATTGACAGGCTTATTATTTCGTAAAAATTTATCCTGCTGAATACATGTGCAGTAAAGATTAAAAGTATTATCTCCCTCGCAGTGAATGATATAGCTGCACTCAAAATATACGTTATTGTTTTTCCCTTTCCAGCAAAAAAATCCAGGACACTTTCATATATTTCAAACACAACGATAGCCAAAAGGGAATCCTCAACTATTATGTCCACAAATGAATAAAGTGAGCTTTCAATTCCTGTTATTGAAAATGTGGTCTTCAGTATTATATCATACATTCCAAGAATCATATGAATTAAAATGAATATTATGGCAATAAAAAGTACCATTTTTAATAAAATCGATATTATGCGAATAAATACGTTATTAATACTTTTATCATTCATATTTTGACCTTTTAGCCTTTATCTATATAATATTCTTCGATTTTAAATTTTATGGTTAAAATATTCTATAATATAATTATTCTTCCCCGCTTAATTTTGAACAAATTATATGATGGTATATTATCCTTGATGCTCAATAAATTCGGTATTTTAAGTATAAATGTGTCCTTTACCCGCATTGAAATAAATATTTATTTCAATAATAATGGATGTCTATTGTTATAATAGTTGCACTTGATAGGTGTTTAATGTTAAATGGTGCACACCAATAATAATGTTGAAATATAGAAAAGGGAGTTCAAATATATGAATTAAATAACATTTCGTGTTATTAAAATAAATTCCAGTACTTATTTAACAAATGAAGTATTTTTTAAAATTCACCTGATAATATTTTTAACCACAAACAGTGAATTAATATGGATCAATTGCGGTGAAATAGTTTTTACCCTATATGTTTTTATCAATGCAAGTATATACCCGAGCCTTCTTCCATTTCGAATAATTCTTTCCACACTGCTGGAAGCAGATCGGGGAGTCAAATAATGCATTGACATTACTGTCCCCTCTTTTGATCTGGCCAATGCCGAGGCAAGAAAGTTAATTGATTCAAAATTTCCCAATATTATGTAATCCACTTTAATATATGGACATATTTTTCGTGAATCACCTGTATGAATTTTTATTTTTTCCCTATTTATTCCATTTTCTCTTATATTTTTTTCAAGATAAAAAATTGAATCAGGATTTAAATCGCAGGCGTATAATACTTTGGGATTTTTATATTTAAGTATCGGCAGTGAAAAATATCCAATTCCAACAAACATATCCATAACGATTTTATTATCGACATCTGCATATTTCATATATGTCCTTGCATTGATATTTCCGGGTGAAAACATTATCTTTGACGGATCAAAAAAATATTTAACGCCATTTTCAACATTCTTCACATCTCCACCAGGGCCATAAATTATTTTTAATGAAGGATGCCTCAATGTTCCCATTACTTCTCCCGTATTTACATATACGTTTTTTGCCCCAAATCCTTCTGCATAAATTTTTACAATTTTTTTTGTAATTTTACTATTTTTATTAAATATAATGGAATCACCAAATTTGATATACCTGATATTCTTGTGGTTTACGTTTTTTAAATGTAACTTTATATAGTTCATGGGCCTCAAATAGGCCTTAAAATTGTGTATGATGCTGCCATCTATTTTTTCCTTTAATGGGATATATACGAAATTTTTGTCCTGATTTATAATATAGTTCAGATCTAGTATATTTTTTTTTATCAAGTGGTTTATCATAATTTTTGCATTTTGTTTTTCAATTTTTACGCAATATTTTTTCACAAAACATTATTGTATAATAAATTAAATTTTTTTTTAAATTTAATTAATCATAAATATTTCACAGTAATATATGACAATGTTATTAAATCAGAAAATAATTAAAATCAGAGGGGAATCACTCAAGGATAATTTTCTCGGCGATCCGGTAGAAAGAGATGTTCTTGTTTTCTATCCCGATAAAATTGTTGAAAATTCGCCATTATTGATCGAACTGGCTGGGTTAAATGGAACCCCAAAATTAAATAATCGCTTTTCCCAAATTCTCAACTCATTATCCAGAAAAAATTTACTGGGCAATTCAATAATAATAAATCCCAATTTTTCCACAAAATATCATGTAAATCAGTACCTTAATTCACCCGCGGTTGGCAACTATGAGGATTTTATCATCAACGATTTAATACCCCAGGTATCAGAAATTTATAATACTGGAAATATAGGGCTATTTGGAAAATCATCTGGCGGTTTTGGTGCATATAGCCTTGCCGTTAGAAATCCACACATTATAAAGGGGTTTGCGGACCATTTTGGTGACTCCTGTTTTGAATATGTTTACATACCGGATATACCAATAGCCTTTAAAGAACTTAAAAACAAATCCATAAACAAATATGTTGATGAACTCTCAAAAAAAGAAACTCTCATAGATAATGAGATAAAAACCCTGAATATACTTGGAATGTCCGCATTTTATTCATATAATTATAATTCTGAAATGAATTTTGATCTCCCTTTCGACAGGGAAACTGGGGCATTTAAAAAAGAGGTATGGGAAAAGTGGTTGAAGTTTGACCCATCAAAAAACGCCGCAAGTAACACAGGCAGATTAAAAAAATTGAAAGCAATATATCTGGATGTTGGTATAAAGGACGAATACAGTCTGTATGTTGGAATGAATGTACTGCATAAAATAATGGAAAAAAATAATATTAACCATATTTTTGAACAGTTTAACGGCGGGCACTTCGGAAATAGCAAGAGATATGAAAAATCACTACCATATTTGGTAAATAATTTAACAGAATAGTGTACAGAAACATTTTATTTAATTATAACCAGTAAATAAAATGCGGTTAGTTACCGCTTTCCATTGATTATATATCCTGTATTCTATATTATTTTCTTGCTAAATAATTAATAATACTTACATGCCAAATAATTTATTGGCCATTTTCCTCTACCCATTTTATTTTAAAACAAATATAATAATAAATTGAAAACATTATACATATTAAACCGATCAAACACTATGATTTTACATAATATTTATAAATAATTCCATATATCGTAATAATGGATAGTGCAATTACAGTTGATGATCTTGTGAAATCATATGATGGCAAGAAGATTGCAGTCGATCATCTTTCATTTAGGGTAGGCTATGGGGAGATTTATGGCCTACTTGGAAGAAACGGGGCTGGAAAAAGTACTACAATAAAAATATTAACGACTCTAATTAACTATGATTCAGGGAATGCAAAGGTTCTTGATTACGACGTTTCAAAAAATGGCTCGGAAATAAGAAAAAGGATTGGGGTCGTACAACAAGAGGAAGCTTTCGATTTCACCACAGTTGAAAACAATTTTAAGTTGTATGGCATGCTATGGGAATTAAAAAGGGAAGAAAGAAAATCAAGAATGGAAGAACTCATTGATTTTTTTGATTTGGACGAAATAAGGAAGAAACGGATGTATGATTTAAGCGGGGGGCAAAAGAAAAGGGTTCAGGTTGCAAGGGAGTTCATGCACGATATGGATATATTTTTCCTTGATGAACCCACGGTTGGCCTAGATCCCATAATGAGGAGAAAAATACTTGATTTTATCAGGGAATATACTAAAAAGGGATTAACTGTTTTATTTACAACCCAAAATTTAGAAGAAGCAGATTATTTATGTGACAAGATAGGTATAATTAATAATGGCAAAAAGGTCGCTGAAGGCACATCATCGGACTTAAAAACAAAATATGGTGCATTGAGGACATTGAAAATTGGTTACGATTCTACGATTAAACTCGATAAAGATAAAGTTATTGATGGTATAAATCCATTATACATAAAAGAAATAAATATAACATCAGATGAAGTTACAGTGATTTCTAGTTATGTTGAGAAAATTGTAAACAAAATCCTTCAGAATATATACAATGCAGGAATAAAAACTGAAAAAATTTTGATAGACAATCCAACACTTGACGATGTTTTTATAAAGGTGATGAAAAAATGAGAATGCCTGCTTTTTTGAGGTTAACCATAAGAAATATTATAGTTAATATTGATATTGGGACATTAATTTTTATGCTTGGCCTGCCAACATTGTATTTATTTGTCATGGGCTTCATGTTTCAGGGCATTGTAACCGCAGGAGTTCCAGTGGGTGCAGCAAAAACAGTGTCATACACGACATTTCTTGCTCCAGGAATCATTGCGCTAGAATCATTTACAGCGGGGAACATTGGAGGAAGCATGTTATGGTCGGATCGCCGCTGGGGAATGTTTGAAAGAATCATGGTGGGCCCATTCAGGAGAATTGATTATCTTCTTGGTATAATAACAGTATCCATATTCTTTGCATTTGTTGGTTCATTGATAATGCTTGGCTTTGCATTGACAATACCAATAAGTTTGCATGTTACAATTGAAAGTGTTTTATTGTCTGTTTTTGCCATAATTGTTGGTACAATGCTTTTTTCATCATTATTTTTAATAATTTCAGGATTGTCAAAATCAATGCAAGCCTATAATACAATAACCATTGTTTTATTTTTCATGCTTGATTTTGCTAGCACTTCTTTTTATCCAATAACCTCAAAAACGCCTGAATGGCTCAGAATAATGTCCGGTTCAAACCCTTTGAGCTTTATAGCAAACATATTACGAGATTCACTAATTTTAAATGTCACATCGGGAACATTATTCTATGCACTCATTCTTTTTATCGTAATGGTAGCATTTCTTCTCACTTCGCTTAGAATTTATAAAAATATAAGGTCAGGAATATAGATTATTAATTAAAAACCTTTTAAACATTATGAAATTGAAATGTTTTTTATTATTTCATTTGACAATTCCTTACATCGCTGATTGTTATTCATCCTTCTTTTAATGTTTAGTTTCATGTTATTTCAAACGCCCTTGGTCCATCAATACGGTCTTGCAGCATCTGTAGTATACCTTATGCCTAACCACATCACTAGACTTTTTCTTTGTTTTCTCTTTATCAGTATTATCGAGTGTATCATTGTTCTTTGTGGTTCAGATGTGTAAATATATGGCTTCTAATTCTTGACTCAAACATTCTCCAAATACCTTATCCTGCAATGATCTATCAAAACCCTTTTTTATTCTTTTAATTTACTTTTCGGGTTCCCCTATGGGCTTTTCGTATGGTATGCAATATTCTGGCCATAAGGACAATGTTCTGTTATTATTTTTATAATAATATAAATTTTACTCAGAAGGCAAAAGGTTGGAATCGATCTCAGACTCCAGGTCTTACATTCAATCAAAAATTCTAAATTATAATATAAGATTATGATTTATGAAATCGGAGGAACTTTTTAAAGAGGCCTTAAATTTATTCCCAATGGGAGTCAATTCACCGGTGAGATATTATTCACCGATTCCGGTGATGTTTAAAAGCGGGAAAGGTTCAAAAATAATTGATGTAAATGATAAAGAATATATTGACTACTCTCTCGGTTTTGGCCCAATGATACTTGGGCATGCAAATGAAGAAATAATAAAAAAAATGAATGACCAGATTGAGAATGGAATACTTTTCGGATCCATTACAGAAAATGAAGTACAGTTTGGCAAAATTATAAAAAATGCAGTAAAATCCATAGAAATGATGCGTTTTACCAATTCAGGAACGGAGGCTACAATGCATGCAATGCGATTGGCAAGAGGGTATACTAAAAGAAATCTGATACTTAAAATGGAAGGTGGTTATCATGGTGCACACGATTATTCACTGATCAAATCTGGGAGTGGTACCATGACATTTGAAAAGCCCTCATCCGACGGGGTTCCAGAGGAAATATCAAAAACCGTTGTTGTTGGAAAATATAATGATAAAGAAAACATTGAGAACATCTTTAAAAAATATGGGAACAATATTGCTGCAGTTATAACTGAACCCATTTTTGGTAATATAGGCGTTATAAATCCCGAAAATGATTTTTTGCCATTTTTAAGGGAAATTACGGATAGGTATTCCTCACTTTTAATTTTTGATGAAGTTATTACGGGTTTTAGATTTGGATTCAAAGCGTATCAGGATATAATTAACGTAAAGCCGGATATAACGACCATGGGTAAAATTATAGGCGGTGGAATGCCCATCGGGTTATTTGGCGCAAGAGAGGAGATAATGAAAAATATAAGCCCATCCGGTGATGTTTATGAAGCGGGCACATTTTCTGGCAATCCACTGTCAATGGCTACAGGTATAGCTACCATGAATATACTGAAGGGTAAAAATTATGACTATATAAATAATTATGCCAGAAGAATAGAAAAATCTCTGAATGACATAATAAATGATTATAAATTAAAGGCATTTGTTAATCGTGCATACTCTATGCTTCAGGTATTTTTCAATGATAAAAAGGTCAATAACTATGGAGTTGCAAAAAATTCTGATACAAATAAATTTAAAACAATGTTCGATAGGCTTCTTAATAAGGGCATATATGTGCCACCCAGCCAATTTGAAACACAATTTATCAGTTTTGCACATGATGATAATGATTTTCAGAAAACAATGGATGCATATTATTCGGTGTTAAAATGTCTGTAATAATTGGAACTAGAAAAAGCAAACTTGCACTGATACAAGCCCAAAAAGTGAAGGAGGGACTTGAAAATAATGGCTATGAATGCGTTATAAGGGGGTATACATCCGCTGGAGATATTGATATACGAACACCCCTGTACAAAAATCGTTCCACTGGCGTATTTGTTGAAGAATTGAATAATCTGGTACTTAATAATACAATTGATATCGCCGTACATAGTGGAAAGGATATACCTTCAAATATAAATCAAAATCTTGAAATTTCGGGAACATTAAAAAGGGATGATTACCGTGATGTAATGATCTCTGAAATAGACATAGCTTCAATGCCAGCAGGTTATATTATTGGAACATCAAGCTACAGGAGAATAAGGGAATTAAAAACATTGAATTCAAAAATAGAAATCCGGGATATAAGAGGCAATATTGATACAAGACTCAATAAATATAAAAACGGTGAATATAACGGCATTATCATTGCTAAGGCCGCTTATGATCGGATGAATTTAACAGAACAGCATTTTACATTGGCAGAAGAGGATTTTGTCCCCGCTCCAAATCAAGGTATAATAGCAATGGTTACCATGAAAAATTCTGAATATTCAGATATTGTTAAAAGGATAAATAATGTTGAAACATATGAAGATTTTACAGTCGAGCGATACATTGTCAAGGAATTGAATCTTGGCTGTTCAACACCGGTTGGGATACTTTCAAAAAATAAAACCGTTTTATCACGATTTTATTCATTGAAATCGGGGGATTATAAAAACATATTTTTTTATAATGAAGATAAACAAAAAATGGTACAAAAAATAAGGGAGGAGATCCGGGATTATGGATATTTCTAAATTTCTGATTACCACCAGGCCAGAAGACAAGTATGAAGCAATACCGTTGAAAAATATTAAAATTATCAACATTCCACTTACAGGTATAAAAAGAAATAAAATGGATGAAAAGGAAAAAAACTTGTTAATACAGGATAATCCTGATATTGTTGTCCTCACCAGTTCATATGGGGCAAAAATATTTTTTAAATATTATTTTAAATTTTTTAAAAGTGAGCCAGTTTTTATTGCGATAGGTGAAAGCACTGCAGATATCATAACAAAATATTGCCATGATCCCGTTGTACCAGGTGAAAAAAACTCCTATGGTGTTATAGACTTACTTAAAAATTATAAAAAAAATAAAATTGCGTTATTCAGGAGCAACAGGTCAAATGAAATAATAAGGAATTTTCTTGAAACACATGGATATAATTACCATGAATATTTTATTTATTCAATTGAGGCTATATACAATAACAGAATAAAGGAATACATAACCAGTGAAAATTGCATGGGAATCCTGTTTACATCATCAATGGAAGTTGATGTATTTTTCACAATAACGGGAGAGATTAACAAACCGGTATATGCAATTGGCAAAATAACCGGAGAAACATTGGGTAAATATAATTATAATCCCATTATATTCAATAACAATTCGAATTTCAAAAATATTGTTAAAAAAATCGATCAGAATATTGATAAATAGCGGGGAATGGATTTGAACCATTGATCTACGGGTTATGAGCCCGTCGGGATCTCCTGACTACCCTACCCCGCTTTTATGCTATATTTCTAAAAGGAATATAAACTTTAACAAAGAAATTAAAACGCTCCCTCAATTTTTTTGAATTTCAGCTCTCCGGCATTTTTCTCCAGATAGGAATAAACTGTCTTATGTTTTCTTCCTTGTAATAGCATGTTTATTGCTTCTCTACTGTATTGAATTGAAATATAATCACCAATAATGGCAACGGTGTTCCCCATAACCGAAATATATGTGCCGGTTAATGATTCGATAATCTCCCTTGTCCTCCCCTCTTTGCCTATAATTCTACCCTTAAGTTCGGTAGCCCTTTTTGCATTTCCATTGGTAAACTCCTTTATTGAAATAATTTCAAACTGCATGCCCTCATTAAAAAGTACCATTGCCTTTTCAGGATTGAAACCTCTTGCAATTGCCTGAACTACATTGAATGCTAATAGAGATTTTAAGGCATCTTCCTTCTGATATACTGTAACAACATTATTCTCAGTATCTATTGATATTTTAGAATCTCCATTTTTTTCTATTTCTTTTTTAATATCTCCATTTTTCCCTATTATTATACCAATTCTATTTTGTGGTACCTTTACATTACCGGTCTCAATCATCTTTATCACCATTTAAATATTTATACAAATCATCTTCACTGCATTTAACATTTTTCTTTAAAAAAAATGTGGTTATGTTTTTTATATCCCTTCTTATAAATTCATTCGCTCTTGGGTGTTTAACAGATACGGATTGTCCCACATCTATAATGTATGGATTTTTTCTGTAATATAATATATTGTATTCACTTAAATCAGCATGTACCAGACCCGCTTTTTTATACATGTTTTTTAAATTTATTTTTAATTTTTTGTATAGGAGCTCAAAATCTGTATCAATGTATTTGATCTGTGGTGATGGCTCATTTTTTGTACCTATATAGGACATAAGCAGGACATTTTTATAATATCCATAGGGGAATGGTGATTTGACCTTTGCCTTTCTCATATCATCAAGATTTGTAAATTCCTTCTGTGCCCATATATATACAATATTGCTTCTGTTTATTCTTTCCTTATCAAATCTATAATCACCCCTAATATATTCAAATGTATTTGAAAATTTAAGGGTTGAAATTTTATAAATTTTTAAAGCATACGCCTTCTTTTTTTTATCAATTACCTTGAAAACAAGCGATTCCTTTCCACTGGATATTGGAAAATCAACAAAATCAATATTAAACTTCTTTATGATATAATAAATGGAATTTAAAGTTCGCTTATCAAATACAAGCCCATATGTCTTTCTATCAAGGTTCAGTTTGTTTGAAAATTCATCGGTATCTATCAATTGCTTTAATGCACTTTTATCGTTCATTGAATACATCTATAATTTCCGGCAACATCCGGTTCCTGCTTAAATATGAAGCCTGGGTCCTGGTATATCTATATACAATATCGCCCTTTTCATTTTGAAAATCCCACGGTTTCAAAATAACAAGATCACCTTCTCTAATCCACATTCTTTTTTTCATCTTTCCTGGTATTCTGCAGTTTCTTGACAAACCATCCTCACACATTACAGTGAGTCTGGAAGCCCCTGATAATTTTTCTACTATTCCGTAAATCTCTCCCTTTCTTTTATTAGGGGTTATAACCCTCGTAATGTTCTCATCATTATCCTTGCCTTCATTGTTCATATATAATACATAATTCCTTACAATAATATAAATATAAGCAATTTTTTAACATTTTGAGCGGAAAATCCCACATTTATGGGTGGGATGAAAGCAAACCGGATCACATATGATTCCATGTATGCCTGTTACCGTAAAGTCGAATGGTTTAGCATGGGCTGCAGAGCACTCCCTGGCCTATGAGAAACAAAACTATGGATATTACACTGGTAACCGTCGAAACAGGAAGCCACAAAGTGAATGTTCCATCATCTAAAATCTATTTATAATACCGGAATAAATTATTTATTTTTTTCTCTGTTATGGAGAATTTAATCGATATTTATTGAGAAATATTTAAATACTATTGCTACATATTCACACATGGCTGAATCAAAAGCTACAGAAAATTCTATAAATAATAGTTTAAAGCAAGATAAAAGATTAAGGAAATCCTTAAATACATGGGATCTGTATTTTCTTAGTCTGGGAGGTATTATAGGCTCAGGATGGTTGTTTGCCGCATCTGCATCCGCTTCGACAACTGGCCCGGCTGCTATACTATCTTGGTTAATAGGCGGTATACTTGTACTGTTTATAGCGTTGGTATATGCAGAGTTGGGGGCAATGATACCGAGGTCAGGAGCCATAAGCAGATATGGCCACTATTCACATGGTGGAGTTGCAGGTTTATTCTTTGGTTGGACCTACTTTTTATCGGCGGTTTCCGTGCCAACAATAGAAGCAGAAGCAGTGATAACATATGCAAGCTCATATATTCCTTCGTTATCATACAGTGCTCCAAATCCACTTAACCCTGCTTTAACTGTTACATTGTTGTCTGCTCCTGGAATAGCACTGGCTGCAATTCTAATAGTTGGATTCTTTATGTTAAATTATGCTGGTGTGAGATTGATGGGAAAAACCAATACTGGCATGACATGGTGGAAATTGATTATACCTATTGTTACAATAGTTATGCTTGCTACGTTTGTATTTCATTCCTCAAATTTCACAAACCCTGCTCTTGGTGGATTCCTTCCAACGCATCATACATCATTAATATTCGAGGCTGTAGCCACTGATGGTATAGTTTTCTCCTTCCTGGGATTCAGGCAAGCCCTTGATTATGGTGGAGAAGCAAAAACACCCCAAAAATCAATACCTCTTGCAACGGTATTCTCCGTAATAACCGGTATATTTGTATATGTATTATTACAGATAGTATTTATAGGTGCTATAGATCCATCAAAGCTGGCTGCCAGTGGGGGATGGTTTGGTTTAGCCTCGGCTACCCCAACAATCTATGCTAAAAGTATAAGTGCAGCTCCCTTTGCATTCCTTGCGAAATCGTCAGGAATCTTTGCCCTTGTGGTATTGACATATATATTATATGCTGATGCCTATGTATCACCAGCGGGTACCTTAAATGTATATGCTGGAACATCAACAAGAACCTTATTCGGTCTATCAGAAAACGGTTACTTCCCAGCGGCATTATCTAGAGTTAATAAAAAAACAAGAATACCAACAATGTCTGTACTGATATCCACGATAATTGGACTTATTTTTCTGGCCCCATTCCCATCATGGTATGCCCTTGTGGGTTTGATAACGGGAGCAACAGCATTCACCTATATAGTGGGAGGATCAGCATTGATGGTATTCAGAAGGGAAGCAGATGAATTGAAAAGGCCATTTAAATTACCATATGCTAAAGTTCTGGCGCCAATAGCATTTGTCGGTGCAACACTGATTGTCTACTGGTCTGGATGGCCAACAGTTCCATACCTTGCAATAGGCATATTCTTGGGTATAGTTGTATACTTGATCTTACTCGGTACGCATAAGGTAACAAATGTATTTACATCACAGAATATAAAATCTGGATACTGGGTACCGCTGTACATACTTGTGCTTGTTGTGTTATCCTATCTAGGAGAAAAAGGTTATGGTGGCACAGGAACCCTTCCATACCCATATGACTTTGTTGTGGTAATACTCGTTGCAATTATCTTCTACCTGTTATCTGTGCACTCTGGATATAAAACAGAGGAAATATCCGATATAATAGAATCAGGAACGCAGTATATAATTGAAGACGAAACTAAAACAACAACTGGAGCAAAGAAATAAATTATAAATATTTTTTATTTTTTTAAAACAATATAAGATCTTTTAAGAATCTTCATTATGAAATTATTTTTATATTTAAACACAGAAATAGGATAAACCCGCAGTCTGTATTTAAAACCAATGAAAATATCATAAAGATTTGATTTTATTGAATAGAATGTTTTATAAAATGTATTTAAAAGTCTATCTTTGTTTAATTATGACATTTTTTATCTTGAAATATCTTGCTATGGCATCCCTCATCAGTTTTATGTTCCTGCTATCCTTGCCTATTGCCTTACCAATATTTTCTGGTGCAATTGTTAGGAATATATTGGTGGTATTTTCTTTCCATATTAAATCTATTTCCCTGACCTCATATCGATAAAATAAATTTCTTGTAAATGTTAATAAATCCTGTGAAAATTCGGCCATTATTATTCTTTTATTGATTTTTTCCTTTAGATCAGTTATAATTTTTTCATGTTTTTTAAAAATTTCTGCAAGTTTTCGTTCTCCCACAACAAATAACACCATTTCCTCATTTTCAAGGCATTCGTATACATTTGTTCTAGTGTAGCTTTCAAATAGTTTTATATATCCCAAAGTTTGGTTATCCAGAATTATTTCATTCATAAAATCACTTTTTATCTTTACCTTTATATACAAGGTCAATTGCACCGGTTCCAAGGGTAATGGGCTGTCCAACTATAATGTTTTCGGCTACACCGGCCAGCGGGTCAATCTCCCCAAGCAATCCTGCCTTCAACAAATGTTTTGATGTAATTTCAAAGGCAGCTCTTGCCAGAACACTGCTTTTTCTTCCTGATATTCCTTGCCTTCCCACAGCTCTTACTGCGCCGGAAAAGGTCATCATATCAGCAACAAGCATCAAATGTCGTTTATCCACGTCAAGTCCCTGCTCGTTCAGGGTGCTTTCTGCCTCCCTATATATAGCATTTCTTGCTGCTTCTATGCCAAGAACATTTTCGACCTCTATAATATCATTTGTATATGTTCTTGTTGAGTCAACCCCTTCCATATTCAGAACGTCCTTAAGGTTGGATCCCTGTGTATATATGATCCATGCATTTTCCTTTCCATCAAATCTCGCAATTGCTCTTTTGATTTTCGGGATACCCTTTATTGGTGTTGTTTTTACCTGTTCCTGCACCTGATATAATTTTTTAAATGATTCCTGCTGTAATTTAACAAGTATATTTTCATCATCAATAGAGTTAAAAATTATCCCCTTGATTTTTTCCAGAGCCGCAACGATATCAGACAGATTGACAAGGCGGTCCTTGCTTTTAAATTGATCCAGTTTAATCGTTAGTGACATATCTCCAACATCTGTGGTAATATCTGATACATCTATGATGGTTGTATTCTCAAGATTCTTGATAAGTTCTTTTACCTTATCCTCATTTGTTCTATAAGCTTCTGTCAGATAGACGGTCATTGAGGGCGTGCTCGGTATCCTTCTGGCATCGACAATTTCAATCAATCTGGGCAGGCCCAGAGTAACATTCATTTCAACAACTCCTGCAAAGTGGAAAGTTCTCATTGTCATCTGTGTACCGGGCTCGCCAATACTTTGGGCTGCAATAATACCAACAGCCTCATATGGGTCTATCTCACGTTTTTTCAATTCAAAATCCACACGTTTGAGCAATTTTTCATAGTTTTCCTCTGATAATTCCATTTTATATTTTATAAGTTTATCTGCCAGAACAAATGGAATGTCATATCCTCTTGATTTGGCATCCTTCACTATTTCATTCTGTTCCGGAGAAATTGAAAATTCTTCCTTATCCTTATAATTAACAATAAATCTTTCTCCATAAGCAAACGATGAAACCTCATCTGCCTTTTCCAACAGATCAAAATCTGAAAGGGGAACCTTTCCAATATTTTTTATTGAAACTATATGAAGAACGGTTTTTATACCGGTTTTTTTCTTTAAAATAACATCTTCTGATTTTTGATAATCCTTAACAGATTCTATCTCCAATTCATATTCAAAGTTTTTTTTATCCAGCGTTATATATGCTGTTTTAATTTCATTTGAAATTATAAAATCAACTCCATAATAACAGGGGGTCTTTTCCTTAATTTCTTCCAAATTTCTTTTAACATCCTTCCAGAGTAAAGCATTCATTCCTCATCACCTATCTCATCGTATGCCATGTAATCTATGTCAATAGTCTCCCCCTCATCGCTTCTGGTTGGATCTATTCCATCCTCGCCGTATTTAAACTGAACTATGGACCCAATTGTATCTTCAACTCTTCTATTATCATCCACCTTCAAATCTTCAAAGGCATTGATCAACCTTCTTTGCATATATCCACTCCTTGATGTACGTACTGCTATATCCACCAGGCCTTCTCTCCCACCAATACTGTGGAAGAAATATTCAGTTGGATTTAAACCTGCCCTGTATGATGATTTTATGAAACCTCTTGCATATGCGCCAAGATCATTCTCTTTAAAATGGGATAATGTTCTTCCAGCATATCCTCTATTCAATCTTCCACCTCTTACAGATTGCTGGCCCACCATACCTGCAACTTCAGCAATATTCAGCATTTTTGCCCTTGCTCCGGACCTGGCCATAATTACAGACGGATCATTAAGACCCAGATAGGAGGATGCAATTTTACCCGATTCATCCCTGACCTCACCAGTTGATGATAGAATTTCAACTTCCAGCGTGTCCTCTATTGATCGGCCAGGCATTGGCTGTAATTGCCCTTTCCTGAAAGCTTCCACAAGTTTTTCGATTTTATCGATGGTTTCATTCGATATTTCTTCTATTCTTGAAACTGCATCATAGGGTATATCATAATCCTTTATGCCAGTTGAAAATCCTCTAAAACTTAAAAAGCCAACAGCCAACCTTGTAACATTGTCAATGAATTTTGCAGCTGCCTCCGATCCAAATTTCCTGAATATTCTATCAACAATTACACCTGAAAATGGACCCACTGCCTCATCATCTATGGTTCCATGAATCAGTTTTCCATCTGTAATTACAACAAATGTATCTTCCGGGTCATCTTCATATTCACATTTATCCTTTGAACCTGCACAAAGATGGCTCTTGAATTTTATGTTTATTCCCTTGGGGAGTGCCAATGAAAAAATATCTCTTCCATGGAAATATTTTTTTCCATTATTAATTACCGGTTCAGGATTTTTATCTTTATTCATGTATGAAGTCATATGAAGAAATTCATCCTCTGTAAATAATGGATTATTATGTGTTAATAAAAATAATGATGTTATATGGTCATGTATTGCCCCTATAATAGGGCCGCCAAATCTTGGTGACAATATCTGTTCCTGAACCCTCATTATTATCCTAGCTTCCGCCCTTGATTCCTCGCTTTGGATTACATGCAAATTCATTTCGTCCCCATCAAAATCCGCATTATATGGGGTGCATACAGCCAGATTGAATCTGAATGTCATTCCTGGCAATATTCTCACCGTGTGTGCCATCATTGACATTCTATGAAGGGATGGTTGCCTGTTGAACAACACTATATCACCTTCCGCCATCTGCCTTTCAATTGTCCAGCCAACATCAGCCCTGTCACTGTTTATTTCGGCATTTTGGTCAGTTATCTTTATTCTTCTACCATCAGGCCTTATTAAGTAATTTACTCCAGCCATATATTTTCCATTCGGCGTTCTTGGAGATGTCCCCCTCTTGATCCATCCCTTCATTTTTTCAACGTTGAATGAATTTATTATTACTGGAACTGTGAGTTCTCTTGCTGCAATTTCTGGAATACCCACCTCATTGATTGACAAAAATGGCTCTGGGGAAATAACAGTTCTGGATGAAAAATTAACCCTTTTACCTGAAAGGTTTGCCCTGAACCTCCCCTCTTTTCCCTTCAACCTCTGAACAAGAGTTTTCAAGGCCCTTCCAGATCTATGCCTGGCTGGTGGAATACCAGCGGTCTGATTATCAAAATATGTTGTAATATGGTATTGCAATAAATCCCACAAATCCTCAATAATCAGCTGTGGTGAACCATTATCCCTGCTCTCTCTCAACCTCTGGCTTATTCTTATAATATCAACAAGTTTGTGTGTTAAGTCATCCTCACTTCTTTCACCAGTTTCCAGGGTTATGGAAGGCCTAACGTCTATTGGTGGTACTGGCAATACTGTAAGTATCATCCACTCTGGTCTGGCAGAATCAATATTTAATCCAAAAAATATTAAATCGGTATCGGGAATTTTTTCCAATCTTTCTCTGATTTCCTTGGGCGTTATCTTTATGCCACCCTCCCTAAATGTTGTTGGCTTGTCCAGTATAACTTTGGGGCTGTCTGAACTACAGTGAGGGCATTTAGCTCTCTGTGCTGCCATTTCAAGAATTTTTTTAAGTGTAAGGTCAATGATTTCTGGATCTTCACGTTCGTAACTAATTGCCTGTAACTGGGGTAAATAATTGTTTATTTCTTCATCAGTTAATTTGATTCTGCCACATGCCTTGCATGAGCCGTCAAGCATACTTTTAATTTCCTTGATAAATCCAATATGAACTACTGGCATTGCAAGTTCAATATGTCCAAAATGCCCTGGGCACTCATCTACTCTGCCTCCACATGTTGTACATTTGAGTCCCGGTTCAATGACACCCATATGCAAGTCCATTAAACCTCTTTCAATAGGGTAACCATCATCATCATAGGTATCTGGCGTAATAACCCGCACCTGTGACATTTTTCTTATTTCATCCGGAGACAATAAGGAAAATTTAATTTTTTCAATCCTTTTTGAAACATTATTAAAACTCATTTCATATCACCCAATTCCAATCTCATCACAATACCCATGGAACTCAATTCATCTCTCATTAATTTGAATGCATAGCTGGTTTCTATTGGATAAATATTTCCAGTATTACCGCATACAGGGCATTTTAAGGTACCCTTTTTGAAATCATAAATTGCTATATGCCCACATGATGGATTGCCACAAACATATAATATTGTCCCATCACTCTGATCAAGTAATCTATCCTTAATGACCATGGAAGCACCATGTGCAATTAATGTATCTCTTTCCATTTCTCCGAATCTCAGTCCTCCCTGTCTTGACCTTCCTTCAGTTGGCTGTCTAGTGAGTATCTGTATTGGGCCTCTGGATCTGGCATGGAATTTGCTTGCAACCATATGGTGAAGTTTCTGGTAATATATCACACCCACGAATATGTCAACCTTAAATTTTTTACCTGTAATGCCATCGTACATTACTTCATTGCCGGATTCACGGAACCCGTATTTTTTAAGTTCATCCCTCATGCTTTTTTCAGGCTGGCCATTGAATATTGTTGAATCTATATTCTCGCCCGTCATTGTTGAAATTTTTGCTCCCATCATTTCAAGAACATGACCCAATGTCATTCTGGATGGGACTGAATGCGGGTTGAATAATAAATCTGGAATGATACCCTCTTCTGTGAATGGCATATCTTCCTGTTGAACCACATGCCCTATAACTCCTTTCTGTCCATGCCTGGAAGCAAATTTATCCCCGGGTTGGGGGATTCTGTCACTTCTAACTTTAACCTTTACTATCCTGCTATTACTTTCAGAAACAGTCAGGAAAACGTCGTCAACGTAACCAGACTCATTTGGCCTCACAGTAATGGATGATTCTCTTCTTCTCAGCGGGCCAAGTTTGTCCGCATTTTCTTCTTCAAGAAATCTTGGTGGGGATGTTTTTCCAACAAGAACATCGGAGCTTTCAACCATTGCTTCTGGCTGTATCACTCCATCCTCCCCCAAATTTTTATAGAATTCTTCGGCCCTTGCGCCGAGAACATCATGGCTTGGAATTTCAAAATGATCCTCCTGGCCACCGGGATATCTTTTTTCCTCGGCGGTATATGTCCTAAAGAAAGAACTTCTCCCAAGACCCCTTTCTATGGAAGCTTTGTTCATTATAATTGCATCCTGCATATTATATCCATGATAGGAAAGAATTGCAACTACAAAATTCTGCCCTGCTGGTTTTTTGTAATATTTTATGAAATCCATAACTTTTGTTGTAACCAGTGGAACCTGTGGGTAATGCAATAAATGCCCCCTCGTATCAGTCCTGATCCTGTAATTTGCAGCTGGCAAACCTATTGACTGCTTAATCATAGCAGATGCAATGGTAATTCTTGGTGAAGAATTATGTTCTGGATAGGGTATAAGTGACGCAACCACTCCAAGTATCATTGATGCATCAACCTCACAATGAGTATGGTCTTCTTCAAGAAGGCCTATGCCCTTCATTCTTGCATGGCATTTTTCGCATTCCAGGGTGATATCATCTTCACCTGGATTTACCCATGTGATACTGTTTCGGTAAAGTACCTCTCCACAATTGGGGCATACTTCGGGATAATTGAATGGAAAAACGGCTATATACGCATTTTCTTCCTCTTCCGCATCAAGCCATTCAATTGAACCCTCATTCACAAGGTCGGTTATTGTATATTCTCCCATTTTCAGCTTTTCAACCATATCACTATTCAAACGTGTCCTTCCATTTTCAATTACAAGAAGAGGCCTTCTCAATCTTCCCCTATCACAATTTATTATGACCTCGTTGGTGTTTTTATCATATTTGACATTTACTTCATTTGATATTTTTCCAGATCTCCTTAAATTCCTCACCGTTTCAGTCAATGTTATGGGGTCATCATGATATCCAATGAAATCACCATTAAGGTAAACTCTACCTGAAAATTCTTCCTTTGTAATATCATAAATATCCATATTCTTAAGTTCGTTATACACAATATCTGAATCAATACCTTGTGTTACATTTATAATAAGCGAAGCATTTTTCACCAGCCCACAATTCTGGCCTTCTGGTGTTTCATTTGGGCATATTCTTCCCCATTGTGTAGGATGCAAATCCCTTGCTTCAAAATGGGGTTGCGATCTGGTTAATGGTGATATTATTCTTCTCAGGTGACTTAGAGTTGCCATGTTTGATGTTCTATCCAATAGCTGTGATACTCCCGTTCTACCGCCTATCCAGTTTCCTGTTGCCATTGAATGAAGAATTTTTTGTGTTAATAAATCCTGCCTTATAGCTGGTTTTAATCTCACCCCTCTTTTTTTGTTGAATGTTTTTTCTAATTGATATTTTAAATCCTTCATCACTGACTGGAAGGAATTTCTGAAAAGTTCATCAAGAAGGTCTCCCGACAACTTAATTCTTTTATTTGCATAATGATCCTTATCATCTACATTCCTGATACCCAGATTAAGTTCCAGTAAAGATCTGGCCATTCTCCCAAGATATATGGCTTTTTTCAATCTATCTGATTCCTCGCCGCCAAGATGTGGAAGCAATGCCCTATCAAGCATCTGGATAATTTTTTTGTCCCTGAATTCTTTTGCCTGACCAGCAGCAAACCTCTTTTCAAGGTATGATATTGCGTCATCGTGTGTATTAATACCATTTGGTGGAAGTATTTTTGGGTTTTTCGAATCCTCTATATTTGCATATATTAAAGGATCCATCCTCATATCAGAATAAATGGCATTGTGTATATCAACATCCTTTTCAATTCCAAGTGCTTTCATTAATATTACAAGGGGTACCGCTCCTGCCACTGTGGGTATTGAAACATTTATTATTCCATCATTCCCTTTTTCCATAGATATTAAGGCCCTGAACCCTCCTTTCTGTGAAAATACCTTTGCCACTTCAACCTTTGTGTCATATTTTTCTTCATATTCCACCAAAATTTTATTTGGGGCCAGATCCTCAAGAGAAACTATAACCTTCTCCGTTCCCTTAATTATGAAATATCCTCCAGGATCGGTTGGGTCTTCATCAACATATTTTAATTTTTCTTCCCTTGTACCATCTATTGGTCCTCCATTTTTTTCAATATAGGTATCAAGGCTCTGTTCTGATAATGTGCATATTCTGGACCTCACCATAACTGGAATTTCTCCAACTTTAATGGTGTTCACATCCTTTTCAACACCATCCTCAATAACTCTTAATCTCAAGCTTATTGGTGCCATGTAATTAAGATCTCTTAATCTCGCCTCCTGGGGTGTTATCTGGTTTGATGCGCCTGAGGCTTCCTTTATTTCAGGTTTTTCAACCCATATAGTTGGATCACCAACAGGTTTCCCATTTTCATCTCTTTCTCTTCCAAAATATATTTTTATCTCCTTTCCATGGGTTTTTGAAGTATCAAGCTCTACAACTCCGGGAACAGAGTCGTCTGAAATTTTAGTTTCATCAACAATCTGTTGCATGATGTTATCAGGATTTCCCTTGGAAGCATAAAAATAATTCATAGAGTCTATCTGATAGTTGACCACGCTTTCTGATTTAAAAAAAGCATCTAAAATAGGGTTCATTTTTATATCACACTCTTTACAATAATCCGGTAATACTCGTAATAACCGGCTGTGGGGCTTTTCCGAATTATTCTTATCATTCTCCCTGGTTCAAGTTTTCCGTATATTTCTTCCAAGGCTTTAATTGCAGGATCATTGATGCTTATCTTGGGAAGATTTTCTTTTGAAACGTTGAGTTTACTCAAAATATTTAACTCTTCTTCAACTGGAACCAGATGATGTTCTGGCACTATTTCGTGCTCAAGCACATTGAACTTACTCATTTTATCACCAAAACGGGTCCGAGGGGGTTTGAACCCCTGACCGTCTGGTTAAAAGCCAGACGCTCTACCTAGCTGAGCTACGGACCCATATAATGTAGCTCGCTATAATTTTTTTTACTAATCATAACCTTTTGCGTAAAACCATATTACTAAATAGTATTTTAAATTTTTACTTTTTGACTGAAAATTTGTGGTTTTAATAGAAACTTGTTTTAAATATTTTTCTATTAACCAAAAAAAAGATGATTTTTTCACTCAGAATAAACAATTGTGAAACACATATTTTAACGGGTTTTGTAAGTACACACCATTTAATAATTAGATAAGTGATCTTTTAGAAGAGGTCTACTGTACATATGAAGGAGAATAAAATTGATGAAATCATTCATAAAATAGAAAAATTTAATTAGTGCACTTTAAATAAATATATGTGGTGAGTATGGCAAAAACAATGTCGATTGTTCTGGATTCCGGAACTATAGATAAGATAGCTGCTGCGGGTGTTATTACATCAGGGGCGGTTGCCAATGGCGTGGACGTAAACATCTTTGTGACATTTTGGGCTCTTTTGAAATTTAGAAAAAATGACGACACCCCAAACAAGCTAAGCTATGACGGAGCTGATATAAGTGATATGGTTCTAAAAAAGATGGGTGAAAAGAAGGTGCAGTCCGGAATAGAGATGATAAAGAATGCCAAAGAGATCGGAAATGTCCATGTATATGGGTGTGCTCTCATGTCCGATGTAATGGACATAAAAAAAGAAGATCTTGATGATATTGTAGAAGATATAATTGGTGTGAGCGAATTCGTATCCATGTCAGAGGAATCATATACAACATTGTTTATATGAGGTGAAAAATCATGTATGTAAAACCTGATCGTGTTATAGATGCAAGGGGAAGTTATTGTCCGGGGCCACTCATGGAAATGATAAAAGCATATAAACAGGCAAAAATTGGTGAAGTAATATCCGTATATTCAACTGATGCTGGAACCAAAAAAGATGCACCTGCATGGATTGCAAAATCTGGGCAGGAGCTAGTTGGAGTATTCGAAAGAGAGGGATATTACGAAATAGTCATGAGAAAGGTGAAGTGACATGGTTAACCGGGTGCTTATACTTGGGGACGGCGACGCTGGTACAATTATGGCAAATAAACTCAGGTTCAACACAAATATAAAAGACGTGGAAATAACGGTTGTTGGAAAATCAAAGACGCACTATTTTAAACCCGATGGTATACATATTGCCTTCAAAATGGTGGATTACAAGAAAAGCGTAAAACCAACGGACTTTCTGCTAAATTATGGCATAAATTATATAAATGGTGAAATAACAAAAATATATGTGGAAGATAAATTTGTAACTTTGAAGAGCGGGAAGAATCTCGCCTATGACTATCTCATTATAGCCACAGGTGACCGGTTTGTACCTGAGGATATACCAGGATATGATGGGGAGGCCAAACACTTCCATGATCTTCAGCATGCCCTCGAACTCCATGAGGAGTTAAAATCATTTAAGGGTGGCAAAATTGTTATTGGGCAATCGAGCATACCAATAATGTGCCCACCATCACCGTATGAATTTACCTTCCTTCTTGAAGAATATCTGAATTCAAGGGGATTAAAAGACAAGACAGAGTTACATTATATATATCCGTTGAACAATGTTTTTTCAATACCGAATGTTGCAGATTATGTTTCCAAGATAATGGATGAACGTGGAATTATTAAACATACATTCTTCAATGTTGATTCTATAGATCCTAAAAATAAGAAGATTCAATCCATTGAAGGCGAAAACATAAATTACGACCTTCTCATACTTGTTCCACCCCATAGGGGGCAGAAGGTTATAACAGATTCCGGGCTTGCTGATGAAAGCGGATATATAGATGTAGACAGATACAAGCTTACTTATAAGGATTACGATAACGTATTTGTTGTGGGGGATGCTACAAATCTTCCCATATCAAAGGCTGGAGCCACGGCACATTTTGAGTCAGTTTACCTTGCAAACAGGATAGCTTCTGAAACTTCAGGGAATTTATATGATGAGGTATACGATGGATCCATAGCATGCACAACCGCAACAGGATATGAGAGGGCTATAACGCTTTATTTTACATACAATAAACCTCCAAGGGCGAATTTTGACAGCAAGATGGATTATTTCCTTAAATGGCAGTCTGCCGATACGTTCTTCAGTAGCATGGTGAGAGGGATTGCATAAGGTGGTTTCAATGATTGAAGAGAAAAAAGAAACTGATAAAAATGATACTGTAAATTCTGGGAAGGATGATAAACTTGATATTATTCTGGACAGGTTAACAGAAAACAAAGATGCAATAATTTCTTTGGCAAACCTTCTTGACAAAATGAAACAGGCTGGCCTGGTTGATGTACTCGATAAAATAAATAAGGATTATACACCAACTGACATGGAATTTCTTGTAAAATTCTTTTCGGAGAAGGAACTCATAGCAGCACTATTGAAAGTGGGAGATGGCATGATGGGACTTCTATATGGGCTTTCGGACACGAGGACATCAGACGTTTTCAAGGCAATATCATTTAACCTTCAGGGAATAACAGATGGAGTCGTTGACGGTGTAAAGAACCCCATGCAATTCTCCATGCTGAAACTGCTCTCACTTCTTAAGGATCCAGATGTATCCGCCCTTATTACCGGATTACTGAATGCAGTCAGGGTGATTGTGCCCTCAATAAGAAAAGTTCAGTAAATCCTTATTTTTTAGTTTTTTGATTTTTGCATGATATTTTTATGCTTCTCTTGAAGAGTGGGTGTTTATATGAATTATCTTATACTTATCTATAGTGCTTAGAAGGAGTCATTTCATTACAACGAAAAAAATGATCTCATCCCTGCAGAAGACAAGGGTGTCGAAATATGCTGAAATAATATATGGGTGCATGCTCTGGTGAAAGAGTACCTGCAAAGTGAAAGTCAAAAATAGGGGTAGTTATATACCAGATATTGAATTCATTCCTAACTTTGCAAATTATATTTTATCAACATACTGGTATTCTTTCCTTTTTATTGGGTTTTGTTATTTATACAGATTATCACTCCTACTGTGAATTACAAAAGATTCATTTCCAGTAAACAGATTAAGTTCATCCAGAAGTTCTGGGTCAGGTTTAATATTATCGGGTTTTGTATTATCCTTTTCCATGTATTCCTCAATTTCACCAATTGAAGAGATAACAAGCTTGCTATCTTTATAATAAATAGCTTTTCTGGGAATATCTATAGCATTCATTAATTCCCTATTATGGGAAAAAATTTCATAATTTTTATGCGGCCTTAAATCAGAAAAAATACCGTAGGACTCTGAAAAAACAGGCCTGCTACTATCCACTTGTACTGGCGTATTCCCATTTGTAATATTCTTAATTATGGAATAAATTTCGGTATTGGAAACATAGGCGTCATCAAAATAGTGCTTATTATATTTATGTGGCAGTTTTATTATAAGTGGTATTCTTGTTAATTCATCATAGAGATAAATACCATGTCCCTGGAAATTACGTTCATGCAGGGCTTGCCCATGGTCAGAAGTGAATATAACCAACGTATCAGTGTAAATACCAGTTTTCTTCAGAATATCCACAAGCCTGCCAATAAAATTGTCAATAATGCTTGACCTTCTATAATATGCCAACCTTGATTTTTCAACATAAGCATTCTTAATTGGTTTAATGCCAAACAGGTCATCGAACTGGTCTTTACAATTTGTGAAATAAGGACCGTGCATCTCCATAAGGTTTATAAAAAGGAAAAAAGGTGTTTTCCATGATGAAGTTTCCAGCATATTTATGATATCATCAGAACCTTTATATGTAAGCATATTTCTGGATTTTGCATATGACTTTATAATTCCAGATAGTTTATTATGTTCAGCATTTTTAAGGATGTATAGCAATTTGGCGGGATACGAATTATATTTTGACATATTTTTTGCAAAATCCTCACCAAATAATCGGCTAATGTAATTGTCCATGCCTGTAAAACCACTCATATATATGTCAAAACCCCTATCAAATCCAGTTCCAGCACCAATAGTATTATTGGCGGAAAAACCAATTGTTGTATATCCAATGCTTTTTAAATACTCCGATATTGTTTCATATTTTACATTATTCATATTTTTTATTATATCGCCAAGTTTTTTATCCTTAGTTTCATGTAAACCATGTTCTGACGGGTATTTTCCAGTAAACATTGAAGCGTGGGATGGAACTGTCCAGGGTGCAGATGCTATTGCATTGTTAAATATTATAGAATCCTCTGCAAGTTTTTCTATATTTGGGGTATTTACACTCTTATTGTATAGTGATATCGCATCTTTTCGCATTGTATCTGCTACTATAAAAATTATATTGGGTAGCTCCTTCATTGATTTCACATATATCCAAACTCTCTCAATCTTTCCATCATTTTTTCCTTGTCCTGTGCCCTTCCTGCTCTTTCTTCAGTATTCTCAAGGTCCTGTTCCCATGCGGGCTTATCTGATATCTTCTTTGAATCATATTTTCCATCTATTGACCTGTATCCCTCATGGTATAAAGGGTGTATTGGCAATTTATTTTCAAACATGTAGTCCCATACATCTCTTTCAGTAAACAATATTATTGGTTGAACCCTGTAATGTTCAGGTTCATCCCTTTTGGATATGAAGGTTTCAATCGACCTTGCTTCGTTTTCATCCCACCTTACTCCGGTATAAAGGGCATCAAACCTATACCTTTTTATTGTATTGTTGAAGGGAACGGTCTTCAATAAATGGTTTCCCTCAAAGGTATCAAGGGAATAGTCCATATATTTTTTATTAAAATCATAGTTTATCTTTTTTAATTCATTGATATTTTCTTCCTTCAATGAGTCAATTAAAACCTTGTTGTCATTTACCTTTGATATGAAATCATCATTTTTTGCATAAAGCATTGTGAATCCCCATTCTTTTGATATTTTATCTATCATGTCATAAGTTTCATCATAGTGTTGACCATGGTCTATCAATATTGCAGGAGGTATTTTTAAATTCTTTGATAGAAATACCTCCCTTATAAGATTCAGGACAACGGTGGAATCCTTTCCAGCCGACCATACTGTTGCAGGCCTGTTAAAATTATCAATGGAATCTTCTATTACTATTTTGGCTATTTTTGTTTTTGAGTTTAAGGATAAATATTTTTCTTCTCTCTTCATAAGTGTGAAATAAAAAATCAGTATATGAAAATATCTATTAATTTCCTCTCAACTTTCAATTTTTAAAATTTTTAGTAAATTTTGGACTGTAATTTTATTGGAGAATTCGTTAATGACTGGTTTTTGCAATTAAAATATTTATTAACAATAGTTCTATAGATATATATGAATTTCGTAAACTACGGCATCGGCGATCATTAAGGGATCAGGTTTGTTATTGCCGTAATTCCTATGGAACAAAGAAATATCCTTGATATGGTATTATCCATGCTGGACATAATCACGGCACATGGCATACGCATAAGACCTCTCCCTCTTGATGGTGGTTTCCATTCCATAAGCACGATTGGATATCTTGATGCCTGTGGCATAAATCGCATCATGTATCCCTTGAAGTTGAAGAGGCAGCGTGGTGATAATGAGGTAGATATAAGGTATACCACAAAATCCCACAACAGAAGAAAGATCAGCAGGCGACATACTCCTTGTATAAGTGTATGATAGAAACAAAAATAATAGAATTTTCTACAGGTTTGCAACAAACACAACCATGCAACCGAAGGATATCCGGGTGATGTTCAGGAAGAGAGGGGGAATAGAGACTGGATACAAGATTACCAGGAAATTTCTTGCAAGGACAACATCAAAGAAGCTAAAATCAGGACTTCTACTTTTATCTTGCAATCATTGTTTACAATTCCTGAGTTATCATGGATATAACAAGCAGGATCATGATAATATCGGCATCACTGGTAAAGGTTAATCCATTCGTTACAAGTTTAATTCTACCAAATAGCCAGTCTGTATATGATTTTTATCTATTGGAAGCAAAGGAGATGTTACTTGTATAAACCATAAATCATTATTATCCGCACCTTTTCACAAAAATTTAATATTGTAATTTTAACTAACCAATAATGAAAGTAAATATAGATGGAGAAACAAAAACAATTCTTGCAGTATGGTATGAAGATAACGAAGTCAAGTTAATCGATCAGAGAAAGATACCTGAAAGAATTGAAATATTTACAGCCAAAAATAGCGACGATATATATAATGCTATAAAAAGCATGGTTGTCAGGGGTGCTCCAGCAATAGGGGTTACCGCAGCTTATGGCCTTGCAATGGCAAATAAAAATAAAGAAAATATGGAAAAAGCTGTGAAAATAATCTCCTCTTCAAGGCCAACAGCATATGATTTATTCAAGGCAATTAACTATATGAAAGATAATAAATTTTCTGAGACTGCTGCAAAAAGATATGCAATGGAAATTACTGAAAGATCCAAAAAGATAGGCGAATACGGCAATGAATTAATAAATAATGGAGATAAAATTTTGACACACTGCAATGCAGGGGCTCTTGCTGTTGTCGATTGGGGAACAGCTCTGGCGCCTATGCGAATAGCCCATGCCGGGGGAAAGAAAATATTTGTTTTTGTTGATGAAACAAGGCCTAGATTACAGGGTGCAAAGTTAACTGCGTGGGAATTGCAGCAAGAAGGCATAGATTATTCCATAATTGCTGATAATGCAGCAGGCTATTTCATGAAAAAAAAGGATATAAATATTGCAATTGTTGGGGCGGATAGGATAGCCTCAAATGGGGATTTTGCAAATAAAATTGGTACATATGAAAAAGCTGTACTTGCAAAAATAAATAATATACCCTTTTATGTTGCAGCTCCTGGAAGCACCTTTGATTTCTCATTAAAAAGTGGAGATGAAATACCAATAGAGGAAAGGGATGAAAATGAAGTTTTGATTGTAAACGGTAAAAATCTTGGGCCAAAAGAAGGGCATGCAAGAAATCCCGCTTTCGATGTAACGCCAAATGAGTATGTAACAGCCTTCATTACAGAATATGGAATATTCAAGCCCGGGGAATTAAAAAAACTATATAAAATAATTCAAGGCGATTTATTTATGAGGTAATCATTTATTTTTGATAATGACTCATCCCTTTTTTCCTTCATATTTTTTAAAAATTGTGATATATTTTCTGCTGCTTCCTTTTTGCATAGGCCACACATTCTGGCGCCCCCTTTGCATTCATCATAAACGGATTGCACATAGTTTTCATTGTTATTGTGGTAAGAATACAGCTCATAAACTGGGCATATATCCGGATTACCTCCATATTTTTTCTGTTCCTCAATCGTTTTCTGTCCACCAGTGACGGCATTTTTGATTTTCCTGGTAGCTTCTACCTCAGTATCGTCCAATGATATCAATGAATCAGGGACGGATGATGACATTTTCCCACCTTTTAATCCCGTTTCAAGTTTCTGAAAGGTTGCAGATGGTGCAATAAAGGCGAATTCATTAAATGGTTTTTCATTTTCAATGAGCATTAAATCAATTTTTATTTTATCTTCGGGTTTGGCGTTTTTAATTCTTATTGATCGGTATTCGTAATTCTTATCTGTTTTATAATTATTTTTATTTAGAATTTCAATTGCAGAATCTATGTATAAATGAGGGTCATCCTTTCCTTTTACATATATTGAAATCCCTTTATTTTCAATTTTAACATTATATATCCTTAACCTCTGGGCAATATCCCTCATCAACCTTATATGTGGGTCCTGGTCAACTCCCACGGGGACAATTGTGGGTTTTGGCCCTCCATATATTTTTAACTGCGAATGAAGAACATCGGATGCCTGCACTATCGGGGAATTTATATGAAGTAATGGAGCAGAATCATCAAATCCATATATTGCCTTTAATTCCGACATATTGGTTTCATTTGATAAAATATATCCCAATTTTTGAGTTTCATGATCCTCTGACTGGAAATAAATATTACATGGTTTAAGCCCCATTGAAATATAATTTACAATATATTCATTGATTGCAATTTCCCTTGCTTTTTCAAACGATATATTTCTTGTAGCGTAGGATTCAAGATCCGCCACTGAAATAAATAGGTCAGCACCCATGCTTTGAAAATATATCATCTGGTCTATTGTTATTTTATTGCCAAGATGCATATGTCCTGATGGCATTAGTCCGGTAACAGCATTGAATTTTAATTTATGTTCCACTGCATATTCAATATAATCAATGGATCTCTGGCCAAAAATGAGATGTCTTTTAAAGAGGTAATGGTCAAAATAATTGTCCAAGCTCCCTATTCCAAATTCTTTTTTTAATTTTTCATAATCAAAATACTGTTTTGAGCTCCACGGATTAATCATAAAACCATATAAATGATTGGTTAATTAATTTTATTAAAATAACGACAGCGAAACACAGTTCCCATCCCCTCGCGGAAGATAGTACAGTATGTAACACACCGGGCTTAACCGTCGGGTTCGGAATGAGACCTGGTATTTCCCCGATGTTATGGCCGTCGTCTAGTTAGAATTACAATATGCTATATAATTCTTATCTTTTAGTATTACTTATTTATTGGTAATTACAAATATTTTATATAGCCTGAAACAATTACAGGTAAATGACAGAATATCAGACCATGAGTGAAGTACCAGCAACTCCATTCCTGAGGAAAGTTACAATTTTATCATCAATGGGAATAATGATGGACGGGTATACCTTGACCGTTTTTTCATATGCATTATTGTATCTTATCAATGTTATGCACCTTGTAGATTACCAGATATCAATAATGGGTGTTTCCTCAATTACCGGTGTTATGGTTGGAAGCTTTATTTTTGGTAAAATAGCTGATATATATGGAAGGAAATACATTTATATATATGATCTCATAGCCATATCAATTTTCATATTCATGACTGGGCTTTCCAATAACTATATTGAATTTTCAATTTTCCAGTTTCTTGTTGGAGTAGGAATAGGTGCGGATTACCCCATAAGTTCCTCAATTCAGGCGGAATTTTCGCCAAGAAAGATCAGGGGAAAATATTTGCTTTTCAATATATTTTCATTTTCAATCGGTTCCGTTATATTTTTAATTGTTGCTATTCCACTCGTTTTATTTACTGGTGTGAATGCCTGGAGATTCATGTATATTCTGGGTGCCATATTCCCAATAATCGTGCTTTACTCAAGAAACAAAATGCCTGAAAGTCCGTACTGGGTACAGCAGAGATATGGAAACAAAGCTGGAGAGGCTGCCAGAGTTGAAATGGAAAAATATACAGGTTTTTCCATAAATAAAATACCTGAAATTCAGCCAGGAAAAACAAAAATCAGGGATGCCTTAAAGGGCAAATATTTGATTTACAGTTTATTCATATCCATTGCATGGTTCTCATATGATATTGTAAGCTATGGCATCTGGACATATTCGCCTCTTATATTCAAAACCGAAATTGTATCATATTATGCAGACCTTTATGTGCTATTCACGGGAATGGCAGAATCAATCCCTGTCTTTATAGGTTTTCTGATAGCAATATACTACGTTGAAAAAACAGGAAGAAAATCCCTTTTAATCCTTGGATTTCTTGGGTCATTTATTGCATTGGTAATATTCTTCTTCATAAATATATACATGGTTGTTGGTTTGTTCATGACATTCAGTGCCTTTGGAATTGTACATTTATTTCATAATATTGGTCCAAGCCCAATGACCTATGCATATCCGGTTGAACTGTTTCCAACACGGATAAGGGCAAGCGCCATGGGTATGATGACATCAATATCAAGATTTGGCTCAATACTTGCGGTTTTCTCATTTCCAATTATTGACTCCTTATATGGCTTAAAAACAATTGTGATATATTTTGCCATTTTTGAATTGATTGGCTTGATCGTTACGTTAAAATATGCCCCCGAAACAAAAGATAGACAATTAACGTGACCTCCTCCCCTATCTTTCGAAAGGGGATCTCTCGCTCAATTCTGTTAAAAATCGGGGTTAGAGGAATGGGCCAAGTATCAATGGTAAAATAACTGTGGCATCCCCATATATGTTAACATATCTTGCATTTTCCTTCATTTTATTCCACGAAATGGCTTCTTCAAGCTTTGCACCTGATAAAGAACCATCATATTCCTGAGCTGTTGTTATATAAACTGCTTCATCAAGCCCATCTCTGAATTGATTCCACCATATTGTATGGTGTTTTGATATCCCTCCACCAATCATTAGAGCTCCAGTTTTTTTGGCATCAAATACTATATCAGACAACTTGTGCTCATCCTCGAGCAAATTTATCTTAAAATCATGATGCATCTCATAAAATGACCATAACTGTGATCCAAATGATCCATCCATCATGCCTGGAACAAATATGGGGATGTCATTTTTTGCAGCATTATAAACTATGGAATTATCATCGTTGATTTTTTTTCCTACCTCTTTTATGAGTTCCCATCCAGGCCATTCTTTTTTTACATTATAAAGAGAATTCAGTATTTCTCCAACTTTTTTTTCTATAATAACACCATAGCTTTCATCAGGAACAAAGACATTGCCCAGTCTATTAATTTTCAAATTTCTTAGAAGAGCATCACTAAAATTGAAAGTTCCGGAATAATAGTCGGTATATGTTCTTGCAATATCGTGATCAAGTGTGCCAGTGGTTGTTATTATAACGTCCACCAGTTTTTTCTTAACTATTTCGTTTATAATGCCTCTGGTTCCTGTTGATATAATATCAGCAGGAAATGATAGAAATGTTGTTTCATCACCCTCAAATTCCTCCTTTAAAATTGAATATCCTTCATAAATTTTTTTGGATGTGAATCCACCACTTCTTTTGAACAATTCAATAAGTTCAGATAGTGTTGTATTTTTGTTTATTATTTCATCCTTAACGGGATACCTTAATAGATTTTCCCTTGTAACTGTATCTTTCATAAAAGGAGATAACAAAATTATATAAAAGCTCTTAGAATTTTTATAGGATTATAATGAATCACACGTTCTATATATAGCGGTATAAGTTATTATGCATTCCTGGTAGGTGTGTATATACTTTCCACGCTTTCTTACTCTCCTGGTATAAATTCGATTATAAAGTATGAATGGTGCTTTCAATCAAAATAAAGCAATCTATATTCTTATTAATGGGCCGGGACCGGGAATCGAACCCGGGTCCGGGGATCCACAGTCCCCAAGGATGTCCATTACCCCACCCCGGCCATATTGAGTTTACACAGTATTAATTTTTAAATTGCATAACTCCGTTAATCATTACATCTAAATATATAATTTTTATCTGAATATCTATTTATTAACTGCGCTAAAAACAACCGATTTAATACCATAATATTTATTTTTATGATGTGGATAAATCATGGGAATGTTTACATCAACTATGTCTATTCTTTTTATTTCTCCTTTTTTATTGTAATAATCCTTTAGAAAATCAAGGCTTTTATAATTGTGTATTCCGTATATATTATTGCCTACTATAAAGGCAGTATCAATAAATGGTAAATCCGAGTGCTTTATAATAGATCCATAAGGGGGATTCATAATTACAGTCTCATATTTTCCAGTGATTTCATTTATATCCATATTTACAAAATTCACATTTAAATTGCTTTTTATTGCATTTACTCTTGCAAGGTCGATCATTTTCGGATCCTTATCTATTCCAGTAACTTCAGAAGCACCAAGATATTTTGCCCCTATTGCAAGTATTCCATTTCCGGTGCCGAGATCCATTACGGTTTTTCCAAAAATATTGCCATCGTAAAATGCATTCCATAATAAGGTTGAAGCGGTTACGGAATCAGTTGGATATTGTTCAAGGGATATATTGTAAATTTCAGGTTTTGATAGGTTTTGTAGAAAAATTTCAAGCTTTTTCCTGGTGATATTATCTCTGTGGATTTCCAACGGCCATCTCCACTATATTTTTTGCCATGGAATAAGCTACAGTTTTTTCATTGCCGCGTGAAATTAATATTTTTTCTATTTTTCTTATGGCCCTCTGCTTTTTCCATGTACCGCTCTCATGAGCAGCCAACACTATATACTCTGCTATTTCTCTGTCAACATTAATCCCGAATCTCTCCCTTATTTTTATCTGCCAGACAGGCACAAGAATTTCTGGTATATTCTTTAACGGGTTTTGATTTCTTGTTTTTTCTATGATTCTATTAATGTTATCTGACTCTGACATACACATCAATTATGTTGTTGTTAATAAATTTTTACTTATTCTTTATGAGAATAAAATTAAAAAAATAAATGCAAGGTTATCAAGAAATTTATTTTATATAAACTTATATATTGATGATCGGCATAAACTCAGGTCTATGTATAATAAATTTAAAGTTTACCTTGAATACTCCAAGCCAAAAGTATGGTGGCTTCTGGTATTTATAGGGTTTGTTGGGGCTTTACTCGCAACAAAAATATTCAGCATTTATAATATAATCCTTATTTTCGTTGCCGTTATATCTGTTACTTTTGGGTCGATAGGTGCAGAAGGATTGACGAATTATATTGATTATAATATGGATTCTATCATGGAAAGAACAAAAAATAGGCCTCTTCCAAAAGGCCTCATTAAAAAGAAAAATGCACTTGCATTTGGATATTTTTTTGCGGCATTATCTATAATATTATTAATCATTTTTGCTAAATACATTGCTGCTTTTTTCATGGCTCTTGGCATATTCGATAATGTCTTCATATATAGCTACCTTTTAAAAAAGGTATCACCTTACAGTATTATTTTTGGCGGTTTCTCTGGCGCATTTCCTGTTTTGATTGGATGGTACACTCTAACCTCCACATTTTCATGGTTGCCATGGATACTTTTCCTTCTTGTTATGTTCTGGATACCCGTGCATGTATGGAGCCTGGCATATAAATATAAGGCTGATTATGAAAAGGCAGGAGTGCCCATGCTACCTGTAATTTATTCTGATAAAACAACCTCAATCGCAATATCATTTTCATCACTTTTGCTTATATTTATATCCTTATTTCCATATTTTCTTGGTATTTTTGATTATATATATTTAATAATTGTTTTGATTTTATCAATACCAATTATTGTTTTTTCATATATTTTTATTAAAAACCAAGATGGTGCATCGTCATTCAAACTCTTTGCTTATACTGCACCTTATCTTACATTTGTCTATATTATTGCATTAATAATGAATCTTATAAAACTATTTTAGTGCTTAATTGCATAAATTGCTGGTGATCTCAATTATCCCTGAAGGTGAACGATCACACACGTAAACAACTACATTCATTTTCTTCCTCGCAATTTTTGAACCTTCCCCATAGTGATGGCAAACACTATCCTTAAATTTAAGCATTATTATGTAAAAAATCTCCTATGTTAAAGGGTTTTATCACAGTGAGCGGGAAACCCACACCATTTATGGGTGGGATGAAAGCGAATTAAAGAGTTAAATATAATGAAAGAACGTATATAATAACATACATGAAAGCATATAAGTTTAGGCTGTACCCATCTTCAGAGCAGGAAAGGAAGCTAAACGACCAGATAGAACTTTGTAGAGAATTGTATAACTCATTCCTTATTGAAAGGAGATACGCATATAAAGGAAAAAACTTATCCTTGAATTACACTCATCATTTTGGGTTAATAGAAAATATCTATTATGTTAATTA
>JAKBQY010000061.1 GCA_021835025.1 Thermoplasmata archaeon
CAATTATGTTACATAATCGCATTATAGTATTATTTTAATATGTAAACACTGGTTAAATGTTTTTATTTTAATTTATGGAGGTGATGATTTGGCTGTTGGAAGCGACGATGGGGCAAATGATTTATGATTATTTTTTATTCAATTTATATGAAACAATTTTCTTAATGTTTTCTGGACTTCTCAACAGATATTCATTCAATGTTTTCATGTTTATTTTTTCTTTTAAATTTTCCATAACATCATTGTACATATGTACTTTAAAATAAACCAAATCAATAAATGTTTTCTCTATGTCCGATACAGGTATGTAAAATTTATCGTATTTGATATATTTGTAGCCAAAAAACATTTTTCTATCGATCCATTTTACGATATAATTTCTTTCCTGGAATTGCCTAATTCCGTTTCTTACTTTTCTTGGAGTTATTATGACAGGATTTGTTTCCTGATCCCATAAGCCATATAATGACAATGCTTCTTCAAGACCATAATAAAATGGATAAAAGGCAAATCCTACGTACTCAATTTCTGGATAAAAGGTATAGGCACCTCTTGTAATTCTTAATAATTTTTTGGACTTTATTAAATTAGTTATAAATATTTTATAATAATTCCCATTAGCATTTCTGTATTTTAAAAATCTTTTAATATCGTTTATTTCAACAACTGGTTTTTCCGAAAAAGAATTGATAAATTCCTTCATATATTTCATATTAACCTCCTTATTTCGTTAATCATTCTATTATAGGAAGGAGCTATGCCGGAATATACAATTGTTTTAAGTACGGATTCATCTACCGGTTTCTTAATATTGTCGATAAATTTATTCAATTCCTCAGGCGGTTCAGTGCCAATTAAAAGCAAATGATAAATATCATATAAATCCCTTATAAATCTTCTATTATTATACGCTTTAATTTTTTCAATTATTAAATTATATGCTGATAATGATAAAACTTCCATAATTGATCCATCAACCATTTCATAATGGCATAGTTCACCTTTAACGTCTTTAATATGATTGATATCAAATTTAACCGTAGAATAATCATTTGATATTGATGAAAATATAATATTTCCAGTATTTTTCATTTTTATTACATTTAGGCCCTGAGACCTTAATCTTTCTGAGAATTCATTCATGTTCTCTTCAAAATTTTTTGAATATAAATCAATATCCACTGAAAATCTTTTACCAGAATAACATCTCCAGATAGAAGTGCACCCATGAAGTATTAAATCATCTGTTACTGAATATGCAATAGAAATTATATTATCCTGTAATTCAGCTATTTCCAGTTGATCTCTTTTTTTCAATTGATTTGCTATGTTCAATTTCATGTATAATGAATTAACTGTAGTTATATAAATTTATATCTCTGGTTAATTTTACTAAAAATATTTCTCTGATACAACGTTTCAAATCAAAAGTTTGGACATTGCGGGTATGTTTACTGTATACACTCTAAATCCTTCAGTTAGTTAATCTTACTATATACACGATAGAAAAAGTTGAAAAATTATAACGTTGAATGACCAGTAAACATGCATATCATTGAAAAGAGAATAAAAACAGTATGATGATGGACCCATTAAATTTAGAAGAATCGCAATAATAAACAATATAGATGATAATTCTGAAAGGATATTACTTATGTATATGGAAGGGAAAGAAAAAGAAAAATCATTTGCAATAATGAATCGATGATAGAGTGCTTTGATATCATTTATATCTTTATTTGTTTAAAGGTACGGGTTCAACAAACATGTATTCTGTGAAATACCTCACATTAAACAAGATTCATATTTTTTAACACAATATAACCTGAAACTATGTCTTCTAAGCCAATGCCCATGGTTTTGAATATTGTTTTATCTCCTTTTTTAGGATTTAAAATAAAATCCTTTAATTCGATAATTTTATCCTTATCCTTTATATCTGAAATTTCAGATGATTCTTTCATTGATTGCTCCAAATGCTCTGTTATAATGATATTTGCATTGTCTAAAACGTTCCGAGATGCCTCTCTGTGACCCAGTATATTTGCACCAACAAGATTTAGATGATATTTATCTGGGAGCATTAAATTATCTAATATGGGATCAGTTGCCTTTGTAATTGACGTTATCACATCACCTTTTTTTAATACCGATAAATTATCTGAATAAATTATATCAAAATCAAATTTTTCAGAGAATTTCTTTGCATGTTCATAATTTCTTGAATAAACATATACGTTTTCAAAATCATAAACTTCCTTCATTGATAATAACTGTGTTTCTGCCTGGAATCCAGAACCGATTAAAACAAAATTTATTTTTTTCTTTTTTATTATCTCGGACGTGACCATTGCTGGTAAAGCACCTGTTCTTATCTGGCCAAGGGAATTTGCATCTATTATATATAAATTTTCTGTGTTTGAAACATCGAAAATTATAACAACAAATCTAACACCTTCCTTCGATGCTATATATGTTTTCAATCCTGCAATATTGTACTTTTCATAATAGGCCGGCATTGTGTTTAATATAGAATTTCCTGAGAATATCCTATCCCTAGCGTTTGAATATGATTTCCCCTCACCATATGATATAAATGCCTCTTTCAGTTCAGATATGCATTGCTTCATAGGAAGATTATGCCGTACATCGCTATCGCTTATATATGTTATCATGCCATATAATCCGACTTTATTTATTAAATATTTTTATATTAAGCATAATTTACAGCTTGAAAAATTCTGCTATTTTATAGATAATATAAATTAAAAAATATCTAATTTAGTTTATCCTAAATTTATAACCATATTCAATTATGCCATTTTTTCCATCTTCCCTTATTTTTCTGAATGCCATATGAACTTTTTTGCCAATTTCAACATCATCAGGGTCGCAGTCAACAACCTGAGCTGTTATTACAGGGCCCTCATTTAACTTTATCAAAGCCATAACATAGGGAACCTGTCTTTTGAATGCAGATGATGATTCATGCACAATTGAATATGACATAATTTCCCCATTGCCAGACAATTTAAATTTTTCCATTTTTCCAATGGATTCCCTATGGCAGTATGGACATATATCCCTTGGTGGAAAATATGTTCTGTTACAGTTTTTGCATTTATAACCAATTAAATTATATCTGTATTCTGTTTCCCTCCAGATTCTTGATAATTCTGTCATTTGATCACCTCTAATAACCCTCCAGGATATGTATCACTGAAGATGTTCCCGTTCCTGCCATATTATGCAATAATGCATATTTCGCATTTTTAATCTGCCTTTCACCTGCTCTTTCATTCAATTGCAAATATGCTTCAACCACCTGCCCTATACCTACTGCACCGTATGGATCTCCCTTTGCTTTCAGACCTCCAGATGGATTTACAGGTATTCTTCCATTTGTTTTTATTTCATCGTAAACAAGCTCCTTGGCTTTCCCTTTTTCAACAAAACCAAGATCCTCAAGTTCCAGCAAGGCGTATATGGAAAATGAATCATGTAATTCAACAAAGGATATATCGTCCCTTTTAATATTTGCCCTTCTAAACGCTTTCTCAGCTGCAAGATGTGTTGATTTCAATGTGTATATGGAATCCCTGGAACCAACAGACAGGTAATCCTGGGCAATTGCAGAGCCTATAATTTTAATTCCTTCCTTTTTATTTCTTTTCATAAAATCTTCTGATGCCAGTACAACAGCAGCTGCGCCATCACTTACAGGTGAGCAGTCCATCAGATTCAATGGCTCAGCAACAGGGGTTGCGTCCATAGCCTGCTTTAATGTCAATTTATTATGGTACTGTGCATCGGGATTTTTTGATGCATTCAGGTGGTCATTCACAGGCACCATTGCCAAGGCTTCTTTTTCCACATTGAAATCATGCATATATTTCCTTGCTATGATTGCCGCCATTGCAGCCGGTGTTGCACCATAAAATGCTTCCCATTCCCTATCTAAAATAGATGACATCTTTTCTATGATATCACTACCATGGATATCTGTCATTTTCTCAACACCGCCAACAACAACTACATCATATTCTCCAGATTTTATTGATAGATATGCTTCTCTTAAAGCTGCTGCTCCTGAAGCGGTTGAAGCCTCAACCCTTATTGATGGTATTCCCTCATTCGATAGGCCTGAGAAATCTGCTATCAACGCTCCAATATTCTCCTGTTCATTTATTGTTCCTGCCAGGCCGTTTGCACCGTATATTGCATTTATATCCTTTGAATATATACCTGCATTTTCTATTGCCTTTAAACCTGCTTCAACCGCCAGATTTCGCAAAGATTTATCCCACAATTCACCATATTTTGTTTCTCCTGCACCAATAACGTACACATTATTACTCAACGCTATCACCAGTTATTATTATTTTTCTGAATTTTGTATAGGTTCCATAATCTATATATTTAACTTTTTCAAGCATCTTTTTTATAGTAGGCGCATTATTTCTTTTATAATCTTTCATTTCATCGGTTACCGTTATATCAAAGGCATCTGAACCCGCTCCTGAACCAAATGAAACGGCCAAAATTCTATCGCCCGGCTTCGATTCATCAAGTATTGAAGATAACCCATTCATTGTTGACCCCGAATATGTGTTTCCAATATACGGTGTTAATAAACCGGTCTTGTACTGTTCCTCAGTAAAATTCAACATTTTTGCGGCTCTCATGGGGAATTTTCCATTTGGCTGGTGAAAAACTGCGTAATCGTAATCAGAAGACTTTGTATCCATTTTCTCCATCATGGCCTTTCCGGCCGCTATTACGTGCTTGAAATATCCTGGTTCTCCTGTGAACCTTTCACCGTGTTTTGGATATGGTTCACCTTCCCTTCTCCAGAAATCGGGCGTGTCTGTCGAGACAGATAATGTATGGTTTATTTCCGCGATAACTTTTTCTTTTCCTATTATCATAGCGGTACCGCCGGCGGATGCCGTATATTCAAGGGCATCTCCCGGTGCACCCTGTGATGTGTCAGCGCCGATTGCCATTCCGTATTTAATATAATTTGAATCGACCATTGCCTTGACATTTTGCATTCCTGCAGTTCCGGCCTTGCATGCAAATTCATAATCAGCAGCGAAATACTGCAATGGCATCCCGATAGAAGCCGCAACTATGGTTCCAGTTGGTTTTACTGCATAGGGATGGGATTCAGAACCAACATATATTGCACCTATATCCAGTGGATTTATATCACATCTTGATAATGCATTCCTTGCAGCCTCAACCGATATTGTTGCAACATCCTCATCCGGTGAAGGCACAGATTTACTAAAAATAAATAGATTATCCCTCATTTTCTCCGGTTCATCTCCCCATATTCTGGCAATCTCTTCAGGTTTTATCCTGAATATAGGAATATAAGAACCATAACTGACTATACCTGACATAAACACATAAGCATATTAATATATTTAAAAATTCACGTGTTGATATTCGTTTATTCACGTATATATGAACTATAATAAAAATATTTTTGTCAAGAAAATGGTACCTTAAAAACATTTATATATCACAATCCATTAATTGATTATGGTAGTTGTAAATGTCGGAGAAATAGGACTAATTATTGTTGTTTTAATAGTACTTGCGATATTATTATCAGGAATACATATATTGAAGGAATGGCAGAGGGCACCTGTTCTTACTCTCGGAAGATATACTGGCTTGAAGGGCCCAGGTATTATTTATGTGACACCAATTATAAGTAAAATAACAGTTGTTGTATCCACAAGGATTCAAGTTGTTGCCTTTAAAACGGAATCAACATATACGCAGGATAATGTTCCAGTAAATGTTGATGCAGTTATGTATTTTCAGGTTATAGATGCGGATAAAGCGGTGTTGAATGTTGAGAATTATGCAACAGCAACACAGTTAGCAGCACAGACAACATTAAGAGAGGTTCTTGGCAAATCTTCGTTTGATGAAATTTTATCAGAAAGAGAGAAAATTGGGGAAGCAGCAAGGCAAATCATAGATGAAAAAACAGAACACTGGGGAGTTAAAGTATCATCAGTGGAAATAAGGGATGTTCTTGTTCCCCAATCATTACAAGATGCAATGTCCAGGCAGGCATCCGCCGAAAGAGAAAGAAGATCAAGGGTTACACTTGCTTTAGCAGAGGTTGAGGCTGCAGGCAAAATGGTGGACGCTGCAAAACAGTACAATGAAAACCCCATAGCTTTTCAGTTGAGATGGATGGATATAGTATATCAGATAGGCCTTGAAGGCAGAGGTTCGTTAATAATGATACCCCAGAACGTTCCATCAGCTGGAGATACATCACAGTTCTTCACTGCTACAGCTTTAAACAACTATATTAAAAAGGGGAACCTTGGTGCTAATGATAATAAAAAAGCTCCATGAGCTCTTTTGTGTTAAGCTCATAGGGTCTTTTATCCTTTAAAGACCCATTGTAGCCTTTAATAATTGTTGATATTTTCTTTCTTCTTTTTGAGAATATATTTATCAGGAATTCATCAAATTTAATTATGTTTATATCATATTTTTTTTTGACAATTATAACAACTGCAGAATCAACATCTGGAGGGGGGAAGAATGAATGTCTATTGACTGTAAATGATAGTTTTGCTGTTGACCTTATATTAGTATTAACTGTTAATCGGGAATATTCTTTGCTCCCCGATTTTGCCACAAGCCTTTCGGCAAATTCTTTTTGAACCATAATAACTGCCTTATCAAAATCAAAATCCAGTATTTTGAAAATAATTTTTGATGATAAATTATATGGTATGTTTCCTATGATTTTGTCATAATGGCCAATTTCCATATTGAGAAAACTGTTCTTAATAATTATAAATTTCCCATTCGATATATATTTACTGTATTTTTCAGATAATTCATCAAAAAAGCGATGGTCCGGCTCAACAGCGGTCAAATAAATATTATTTTTTAAAAGTATTTCTGTCAATATCCCATGACCTGGCCCGATCTCAAGAATCCTCTCACCCTCATGGATATCAAGCTCATTTATTTCTTTTGTTGCAATATTCTTATCCCTTAAGAAAACCTGTCCATATTTTTTTCCAAAAGCATTCATCTTGCAACAAATAGTTTGTATTTTTCATACCTGTTTTCAAGTTCCTCCATAATCCTGTTTACAATCATTTTTTTGGGATTGTGGGCACTTTTAACTCTTTCAGAGATGTCATCAAACGATTTGAATGGGGCATTTTTCCTTTCCTCCAGAATTGCCCACATACTTTTATTTCCCAGACCAGGCAATAGCTCTAAAGTATGCATTCTTGAATTAACCGCCTCAGAATTATTAAAAAAATTGATAAACCTTTCTGGATCTTTGTCAATTATGGTTTCTATTGTATATGGCAGTTCGCTGACCGCGGCACTTGTAAGTTCTTTATATGTTATTCTTCTTTTTATTGAAACAATTTTATCCCTTAATTCTGGAGATCTGCCGATATATATCCTGTCTCCAACTGATATCACTATATTTGGTTTAGGTATCAATTCCAGAAGTTTAAATTCATTTTCTCCAATAGCAATTATTAAGGGAGATTTTCTAAAATTCTTGTCCTCCGCTCTACCTTGCGGCAAATAATCCAGAATGTAAGCGTATTCTTCCATATTTATAAACCCTGAAGTATATCTATTATACTATCTAAAACTTTGTCATCAAGAATCAAATCGTATGAAGATAGTATTGCAAGCAATTCTTCCTTTCCAGTGGGCTTTATATCTATTATTTTAACTGTTACCTCTTCTGGCAGCTTATGTATTTTGTTTATCTTTTCTTTGAGTTTATTAATATTTTCATTTTTTTTATATTTTAGAAATTTCTCCGCATAGGATAAAACATCCGCTTCCACCTTTGTTTTATCCTCAATATTTATAAGTTCATTGTATACATCAATATTTGTTTTATATGTAACTTTCATTGATTTAACCTCTTGAGGTGCACAGGAGAAGAAATTACCTTCCTTGAGGTATTGCCGATTTTTAAAGAAACTATATAACATGATCCCTGCATGCCGGCAATCTTTCCAGTTCTCCCCTCAAAATTATGAAATGGCATTCCATTATGGACAGCAGAATTTATAACAATGGCCACCGTATCGCCTATATCGAACACCTTTAACAAATCGTTAACCTTTGGCGTCCCTCTATCCTTTATTCTTTTCGTTAATTTACTTCTTGATCCTGATCTAGACCCATTCGACATTTTTGTTATTTTAATCACCCCTATTTATATTTATGACATCGAGACTTTTAATATATAAGTTATCTCCATACATGGAAGAAAGGCTGGGAAGCGTCCTACCCCCATCCCCATTTACAAGTTCTTTTATATATGTTCCCGACTCTGCACATACTTTTATTATGGCAGTATTATACCCTATGCTGTCTATATTTATATATTTTATTTCTTTTTTTCGTATAATATCCGATCTGTTTCCAATGACTCTGATTGGTGTCCTCTGGTTTATCTCTATTCCAACAAGCTTTCTGGTGGCTTCCCTGAATCTTTGCTCATCTATATTATTTCCTGATTCTATCTCTGCTAAATAAACTTTATCATATTTAGATTCCTTTATTTCCTTTACGGTGTCCTTTGTGCAGAAAGAAAGATCTGAAATAAATACATTCTTTCCTGAGGAATTAACGTTTTCTTGAAATTTATCCATGTCTATTTTTCTGATTTTTGGATTAACAGCCTCTATCACAAATTCCCTACCATTACCAAGCATCATCACATCCACATCTTCCCTGCCTGCTCCGTGAAGATGATAATTTTCGGATAATGCCATTTTCATCAGTTGATCTCCTATTATGCTTTCAATAGAATCACCAGAACCGTGTACCCAGCGTGTTTGTGGTATGTCTCTCCTTTTTTTAATATATTTTCCATATACATATAATGATTTAATAATTACCTCAACATTATCGTAAATTGTATTTATATGTATGGTCATATCGGGATATTTTGAATATTCCTTTCCAGATTTCATGGAAAAATACTTTCCGAATTCCCTGTTGAATTCCTTTTTTATGCTTTCCCCCTTTGAGCCATAATCATTCTGCAGGGATTCCTCCTCTAAAAGTAGGCTCTTGTCAAATTTCGAGCCAATTAGAAAACTCTCATATTCATATTCTCCTATTAGATCATTAACCATATTGTAATACTTGTCAAACTGATCAAAGATATTGTTGCAAAGCCAGCATTTGTTAACTTCCTTGACGTCACCGTACAATGATTTGTGGGCAAACAATAAAGATTTCCCCCTTTCCAAGTTTGTCATGCCAGTATCAACATTTGCAAAAATTCTACCCGTACAGCGGGTGCACAAATTATGTTCAAACAGAGATTTTATAATCATAAAAATTTAAAATTAAATTTATCTGGCTTTAACAATTTTTTCTGTGTTTGGTCTATCCTTGATAAAAACCCTTGACCCACATTCGCATTCAATATCCGATGTCCCGACTGATTTTTCAAGAGGCCTTCCACAGATAATGCATTTATACATGTGAATTTATCTCCTTTATAACTTCACTGCTGTATTCCGGCGTATATGCTCCACCCGCAAATTTATAGCCGCAGTGGCGGCATTCCCATATGCCATTTGCAACCCTTTTAACCTTATTCTGCTTGCATGAAGGGCATACATAAAAACTTACCTTTTGCTTGTATACCTTATTCCATGCCTTTCTTACAGTTACTCCATATCTTGGGCCAAATCTCCCCGAGGCACCAACTTTTACTGTGTGTTTTGTCATTTAATCCACCTTAAATAATTCTTTCCTTAATTTACTACCTGTATCGCATGATGTTTTTATAGCTTTGCGTATTTCTTCAAGTGAAAATTCTCCAACATCACCTTTTTGCATCGCATGTATGTGATTGTCTTCGGACATTGTTATGGTAATTCTACCATTTGAAACCTGTTCTTCCTGTAAATCCGGATCGCATACAAGTTCGTCACCTATTTTTGCCATTGTAACGGCTACAGGTACTGAGTTAACCGGCAATTTAAAATCTTCTTTGCCCAATTTTGAAGCGGGCACAACAGCATTTCTTAATGCCGATACAGCCGCAAGTGTACATGCATCTATTATGTTTCCATCATAATTAAGTATGTCAATATCAACGAATATCATCCATACCTTCACACCTGACTCTATAACAAGTTTTGACGTATCAATAACCTTGCTTTCCCTGATTCCACGATCGACAACTCTGGAAAATTCCACAGCCTGTTCGCTTGGTGGACCAGATTCAAAGGTTGGGAAAGCCATTGGTAACAATTCTATATTGAGAGCCATCACGCCGTTGTCCGGAGAATCTGGAAACGGTGTTCCCTCTTCAATTTTAATTCCGGCTACAACCTTTGTTTTTCCAAGTTCCACCATTGCTGAACCGCTGGCTTTTGGGACATAATTTTCTGTTATTTTAATTTCCCTGTAATCACTCATGGATCTACCATCAAGCCTTTTCCCATTTTTCAAACTTTCCAGTATAAATCCCTTTTTTATTTCCGATATAACTGCATTAGAATCCATAGGCATTTTATTCACCATCCTGAATAGAATATTTTTTCATTAACGCATCCCTCTGTATTTTAGATATATCTTTCATTGCATTAGTAATCATTAATGTTGCCTCATCAAATTCTTCTGGTGAAACGTCACCATCAATCTGCAATAAAACAACCTTCCCAGTTCTTGGAAGAATGGCCATTGGTATATCTGCCTCACCATAATTATCCTCATCCTTTGAAAGGTCAAGAACCATTTTTCCACCTGCCTTTCCAGCTGTGCATCCAACAACAAGATCCCTCATGGGGACACCCGCATCTGCAATCGCAACAGATGATGCTGTTATACTTGCGATTCTTGTGCCGGCATCAGCCTCAAGCACTTCTATAAATACATCCACCTCTGCCCTTGGTAATTTCTCAAGTATAATTGCTGATGAAAGTGCCTCTGAAATAACCTTGGAAATTTCCATTGTTCTTCTATCGGGTCCGGGCCTTTTCCTCTCTTCAACACTGAATCCAGCCATATTGTACCTTGCTTTTACTATTGCCCTGTCCATATTCTGTGCATGTTTTGGATATGCCTCCCTTACATATACTGCAACAACTATTTTGTTTGCTCCCCATTCTATATATGCGGAACCATCTGCCTTTTCGATAACTCCTGTTTGAATTTTAATCGGGCGTATTTCATTTGATGATCTACCATCAAGTCTCAACCCGTCATCCGTTATTAATTTTACATTTCCTTCCATATCAGTTTCCACCCTTTAACTTTTTAAAATATTCACTCATTCTATCGGTCAATCCTATTGTGTGTGCCTCTCTTTCCACCATTTCAATGGCATTTATTGCAATATTTACATTATCTGGCTCGCCATCTATCCAGATAAATCCATTCTGTCCAACTATAATTTTTGTGTCTGTTTCCGTTTTTATCAAACTGATCATATTTCCTCCCTTACCAATCACTCTTGGAACTTTAGGTGGTTTTATCATGATTACCTGACCACTTTCAAGCTTCCTCATACCGGTATCTCTCATACTTACCCAGCTTTCCTTGATCTCATTTGATACGGATATCTTCACATAAATAAAATCTCCTGCTGTAAGATATCTTGTTAAATCGCCAGCATTTACATGCCAGGGTGTATCATTTATATGCAGCAGAGAATAATAGGGAGAGTTTATATCAACAGTCCACATTGTTGGGCCTATATCCATTATTTTTCCTATTACTTTATCATTGACTCGTGGCAAATAAGGGCTATTAAATGGGGCTATATCAATAAATCTCTCACCCTTCTGTATAACCCCAAAGTATTCAGAAAAGTATTGTGAATTGTCCTCATAAATGCCATTTCTTGGTCTTAAATCGTTTATTTCAATCCTATCTCCTGGATATACTATTTCTTTTGTTTCCAAATATTTCACCTTTCATAATCTAAATTCTATATATTAATCTGGATATTAAATTATAAATTAATATATAAAACATTTTTATTGCCAATAAATTTATAAATCATTTCACAAGTCTAACTTCTGCATCACCCTTTGATTTTTTATTGACAATATCCATCAAATCCCCCTGCATACCTGCGGGTATTTCAACTATACACAGATATTCTCCTGCATTTGACCATTCTTCCTTGAGTATGGTCCCGAATTTTGATATGTCCCCATATAGTTTTCCATATGCATCACCGGTTAATTTTACGGCCATTCTCACTTTTTCTATTCTAATGGGTATTAATGGCCTAATAGCCTTTATAACTGCCTGAACCTGTTCCTCCACACTCTTGAATGCATCTATTCTTATTTTAGCTTCCTCCATGGCTTCTTCTATCCTCATTGCGGGAATGGGAGTATTTGTCTGCGGATTTATTGCTTCCCTAACAATTTCATTGATTACCTGTTTTTTCTTCCTTTCAAGCATTTCTTTTCTCTGGTCAGTGGTTAATTGCATCTGCCCTCTTTTGACTATTTCTATGGCTATCTGTGCAATATCATCCGTTTTAAAAACGTCCTTTAATATTTCCTCATTTGAACGGTCGCCTTTTTTTGCGTCCTTAAAAACTTCCGGGATTGCCAGATCATTTTCTATATCAATTTTACCGGATCTTATTCTGCCTGCGGCATCGGGGTCAACAAGAATCTCAAATTTATAACCGTGTGATTCAAATCTTGCAATTACTGCATCATCTATGCTAACCATAATGGATAATTATTTATTTGGATAAAAAATTATAGTTTATTAAAATATTATGAACAATATAAATTAGAACCATAAACAACTATCATTAGGTTATTGGAAAAATTAACTTTTACACTCATATAAAATTATAAATTATTAAAAATTTCAATGTTCTATATAATTTATTGTAAACCTATATAGGAAATCTTACATATTATCTGATATTATTATATTATGAAATACAAGTATCTTGCCATAATAACAATAATAGTTATAGCAATGTTCATAATGGTTTCATTTTCAGGAGATATTTATAAAAATGATTTAAGGAATGTTAATGAAAGGCCTGCATCCAATAATTATACAAAAATAGGAAATATTACATTCATGCATAATTTTATTATAAAAAATAATGGAG
>JAKBQY010000004.1 GCA_021835025.1 Thermoplasmata archaeon
CTCTCTGTGCAACATCCTGCAAAACTTGGGAATGAACCCCTTTATATTCTACAAAAGTGTTCTTCAGTTCAGGTATCTCATTTGCCTGATAAGTGTAATTCAAGGATATGTTATTTCCTTTATATGCGTATCTTCTTTCAATAAGAAATGAGTTATACAACTGTCTGCAGAGTTCTATCTGGTTGTTGAGCTTTATTTCCTGCTCAGAAGATGGGTACAACCTAAACTTATATGCTTTCATGTATATTATTATATACGTTCTTTCATTATATTTAACTCTTTAATTCGCTTTCATCCCACCCATAAATGGTGTGGGTTTTCCCGCTCACTGTGAATACAATGGAAAACAGTTCACAGCACTCCCCTTGCTGTTTTTATGCCCAATTTTCTGGCTGTTGCATTAAGTTTCCTGTCGGCCGAGCAAAACACAGCCTCCGCCGCTTCAATGCATGTTTCCAGTTGAATTGCATCTACAATGTATATATGCTGTTCAAGAACTATCTTGACTGCTCTCCTGATTATCTGGCTACTAACAGGATATATTTCAACTGAGGATGACCTTTCGAGTAATTCCAACTCACTTAGCATTGTTTGGAGCTGCCTCCTTGCATCAATACCCATATTTCTGGAGTATTTGTCGAAAACAACAGCTGCCTCGCCAAGATTGATCTCTGACATGCAAACAACTACCTCTCCTCGTTGGGCCTGATGGAAGTAAGTATCAGCTATGTTGCTGTTTTCCTCCTTAACGTACCTTTTAACCAATATGCTGGTATCAAGATAGACGTGAGGCACGTTCATTTCGCATCTCCCTTACCTCTGTTTCCGAGTATACTCTGCCAGTGAGATCAGGCCTATTCTTCTCCACATCTTCCCCGCTAATGTATCCACAATTTAGATTAAGCTCCTTGCACATGTCGTCTAGGATTTCAGAAGTAGAAAGGGAGCGAAGTGATTTTTCTATATAATCGCTGAGGGTTCTCCCTTTTTTCAACAGAGCCAGTTTTGCGTTGTCTACTACTGGTTTTTCTACCGATACAGTTATCTTGGTTTTAACCATATAACCGTATATACGGTAAGCCGTATTAAACCTTTCCACTCCTTTAGTTTTTGGCCAAGAACCGGTTCGATATCTATAATCGGGTGTAAGTATTATACACAGAATTGCAAAATGTCAGTCTAACGTGCATAACCACTCCCATCTTCCTGTAACCAACCTTCACTGCATTGTTGCTGGTTATACTAACGATGCTGCATGTAGGTTCACTAATATTCAGGCCTGCGGCTTCGAGTAGATCTCATGGCTGTTCATCTTTGACGGTACATATGTTAACCATAGATATTTTAATAATGTTTATATATAGCATTATTAATATTTAAATTGAATAACCTTATTATTTAAAATGTAATATGGTGAACAATATAAAGGTGAATTAAAAATGGCAACAAGCAGTATGGAAGTTCAAAAAATAAAGTATCGCTATTATGTAAAAATAGATGAACTTGCGAGGGCCATTAGTAATGGTTTGAGTTTGCAGCAGAAGAAAATGGGCTCCGAGGAATCTGAATCATCAGCAGAACATATTATTAATTTCTTTGGGTATAATACCCGTGTTATAGATAATATGCTTGAGCCAGAGGATCGTGATGTCTTTTATACCATGGAAGACCTTGGTATTATGGAAACAGAAAGAGAGGAAACAACGTTGTTTGATGGGCGTGAGTGGAGAATTCATTACTGGATATTAAATGTCAATAGAATTCTTGAACTTTCAAATATGAATATATCAAATTCCCCAGATAAGTCAAAATTTGATATATATGATGAAATACCGGATGAATACTGGAGACCAAATTAAGAGATAAAATATTATGCATATAGCTGTTCTTGACAGGGATAGATGCCACCCAAAACGATGTAATCACGAGTGCAGGTATTATTGCCCTCCGGTTAGAAATGGGGCCAAAACAATAGAATTTGAAAAATCTGATTCTCAACCTGTAATTACCGAATCATTATGTATTGGTTGTGGAATATGTGTTAAACGATGTCCATTTAATGCAATAAAGATTGTAAGTATTCCTGATGAATTGAATAAAAGTATAGTTCACCAGTATGGAATGGATTCATTCAGAATGTATTCTTTGCCAATTTTATCAAAGGGGCGGGTTACTGCACTTCTTGGCCAGAATGCCCTTGGAAAAACAACAACAATGAATATTTTATCCGGCATCGTAATTCCAAATTTTGGAAATTATAATTCAAAAAATGATAAGGAAGGGGTAATAAAAAAATTCTCAAAAAGTCTTATGGGACAGTATTTCAGGGATTTATATGATGGTTCAACCCGTGCAGTTTTAAAGAATCAGTATGTGGATTTGATACCAAGGGTTGTTAATGGAAATGTGAAGGAAATTCTCAGAGAAAATGATCATGGGAATATGGACACAATCGTTTCAGAACTTTCAATGGAAACCGTAATGAACAGAGACATAAAAAACCTGTCAGGCGGAGAACTTCAAAAACTTGCTATTGCAATAACATTGGAGAAAGATGCTGATATTTACCTGTTTGATGAGCCTTCATCCTATCTGGACGTAAATGAGCGCATAAGAATTTCAGAAATTATAAGAAAACTTTCTAAAGACAAAATTGTGATGGTTGTTGAACATGACCTTGCTTTACTGGATAAAATAGCGGACCAGATAAATCTTGTTTATGGAAGCCCTGGCGCCTATGGTGTAATTACCAAGGAAAAATCCACAAATAAGGCCATAAATGCATTTTTATCCGGCTACCTAAAAGAAGAAAATGTAAGGATCAGGCAAAGCTCTATAGATTTCAATGTCAAATCCAGCAATAGAACCAGCGTAGCTACAAAAATGACATCATGGTCTGAATTGTCAAAACACTTTGACAATTTTGAACTGCATGTTGGAAGTGGATACATAAACAGGGAAGAAGTCATCGGAGTCCTTGGCCAAAATGCCCTGGGAAAAACTACATTCATAAAAATGCTTTCCGGTTCAATTAAACCTGATTCCGGTTCTGTCGAAAATGAATTAAAAATAGCGTACAAGCCGCAGTATATATCAACGGATTTCGAGGGCACTGTTTATGAATTATTCTCAACAACGTTAAAGGAAAAGCTTGAGGACCCGTTTATTAAAAATGAAATAATATCCCCCCTTGACATAGAAGAGCTCTACGAAAAAAATGTGGCGGATTTATCTGGTGGTGAAATGCAGAGGGCCTCTATTGCCTTAACTTTATCAAAGGAAGCAGATATATATCTAATAGATGAACCATCAGCACATCTTGATTCTTCTTACAGAATGAATGTGGCAAAAATTATTCGCAGAGTTATAGAAAACAATAAAAAAAGTGCTATAGTGGCGGATCATGATATATATCTTATTGATCTCATATCGGATGCACTTATTGTTTTCAGTGGAAAACAGGGAATGAGGGGAGAAAGTGTTGGACCCCTTGAGATGCGGGGAGGTATGAATGTGTTCCTTAAAAATCTTGGAATAACTTTCAGAAGGGATGAAATAACAAAAAGGCCCAGAATCAATAAGGAGGATAGTTCTCTTGACAGGGAGCAGAAACAAAGTGGAGAATATTATTACAATGATTGATAAAGTTTTTATTATATCCACCGCTGGTTAAGGTTTAAATTATTTAATTATTTTAAGTACGTATGAAATTTGAACAAAAAATAAAAATTGGAAAAACTGAATTAAAAAATAGGTTGGCAATGTCGCCAATGATATCAAACATTGCTAATCCAGATGGTACAACCAATGATAACCATATAAATTACCTTTCCGAACGTGCTCGTGGAGGATTTGGGCTGATAATTACGGAGTATACATATATTGACCAAATTAATGCAAAGGGTTCCCCAAATGAACTTGGCCTCTTTCATATATCGCAGGTTCCAAAATTATCAAGATTAACCGATTCAATACATAAAAATGGTTCAAAGGTATTTGTTCAACTTGTGCATGCTGGTGGAAAAGCTAATCCGGATCTGAACCCGGAGGTTCCGATGGCTCCTTCCAGAGTCAGTTATGGGCATTTCCATCCACGGGAGATGACTCTTGATGATATCAACAATGTTGTTGAAGAATTCATAAAATCCGCAAAACTGGCCAAACAAGCAAATTTTGATGGTGTGGAACTTCACGGGGCCCACGCCTATTTATTATCTGAATTTATTTCACCATATCTGAACAAAAGAACTGACAGGTATGGTGGTTCTCTGGAAAATCGTTTAAGGATCATCAATGAAATTTCCTCCAGCATTAAGGATTCACTGGATATAACGCTTGGCATAAGACTGAGCCTTTATGAAGATGAGCAGGATGGCTATAATTCTGATTATGGATTGAGGGTTGGAGAGTCAATTAGCAATATTGATTATGTCCATTATTCCGCGGGAAGATTTGAGCCCCCAGGTTCATCTGCATCATTTTATTCAAATCACGCGCACATATATGGAAAATATACAAGAAAGATCAATAAACCTGTAATACTTGTGGGGTCCGCAACAAACATAAATGATGTTGAAAAAATGCTGGAAATGGCAGATGTTGTTTCAGTTGGCAGGGGAGCCCTGGCAGACGCGTACTTTCCCCACAGCATTTTAGGTAATTTAAACAGGCCATGCATAAGATGCAACCAAGCATGCAGAAACCTGGCATTATCAGAGGTGAGGTGTTCTGTAAACCCTGACCTTGGATATGAAACATACATAAAGCATGAAAAATATCATGGCAATATCCCTATAAAGGGAGCGGGAATAAAGGGGCTTGAGGCTGCTTTTTATGCACATAGGCTTGGGTTTAACGTATCAATTTATGAAAACAACAATGTTGGTGGCCAAATGAATGAAATTTATGATGAATATAAAAGAAGGGATTTTTTCACCTTAATTGATTACTATAAAAGGGTGATTGACAGATCCGGCATCAAAATTATTCAGGACGACGCACCAGAAAATGCCATAAATTGTTTACCCGACAAGACTTATCCAGATCTAGAGATAAAGGATATTTCCATTGATTCAAACGTTTTTAAATATCATGATTTAGCTCTGAAAATTGCTGAAACAAATAAGGTAAAAATGAGTTTGAGAAGTCTTGATTCCCTTGATAGGTCAAGAAAGGAACCATACATGAAAGTGGCAAAAAAACTTGGAATTGAATTTATTGAAGAGGGCGGTTTTGATTTTTCACTCTATGATGGGGACCAGTATGATATACGAAAAGCCATGTTAAGCGGTAGAAATGCAATAGATAGATTTATAACAGAAAAATTTCAGGGCGAGTTTTATTAAAAGTATTTAAAAAATTATTTTATATTTATTTTTCATTTAAAATTATACGTACATCAACGGCAAACGCACCATTTTCTGTAACGATAACCGGGTTTATGTCCATCTCATTAATTTTAAGATCCACAATCATTCTGGAAATATTTGTTATGGTACGCACGACTGAAAGATTGTCGTAATTTCTTTTTCTTGCTAATAACATCTTTGATACTTTGCTTTGTTCCATCATGTACATTGCCTCATCTTCGGAAAGAGGTGCCAGGCCATAACTCAATTCCTTCAAAACCTCCATATAAATGCCGCCTACGCCTGTTACAACGGTATATCCAAATACAGGGTCATTGATGCCGCCGATAAAAACTTCGGCACCACTGATTTGTTCCTGTAATAATACCCTTTTATAATTGAGTTTTTCATAGGACTCTTTTAGATTTTCCTTCTGAACGTTCATGATAACACCGTTCACATCAGTTTTATGAACTGGTTCATCTGTGGATATTTTCATTACAAGGGGATAGCCAATAGAATCTGCCGCTTCTTCAAGGTCCTTTTCATCTTCAACAATTTTCCATTTTGGTGTTTTAATCCCATAAATTTCCATCAATTTAAGTGCTTCAAAGTCTCTTATATATGATTTTTTCCCGGTTATTTCCAATGCATCGTGTGGTGGTTCACTGATTCTCATTTTCTTGTATGGTGTTGATCTTAATGCTAAATATTTAATGGATTTTACTGCATCTTCAGGAAATCGGAATGATGGAATGTATGCAGAATCAAGCATTCTTGAGGCTGAGTCCTCATCACTACCCATAACAACACCTATGACGCTTTTGCCCTTATACTTCATAATTGCTCTGGCAACATCGGTACATGTTACCATGGGCAATGACTGTACTATTACCAGTTTTGTACAGTCAAGATCTTTAACTATTTCAAGAGCGCCACTGTATCTTTCATAATCAGCGTCTCCTGAAAGGTCAATTGGGTTTCTGGCGACGCTCTGTTTTGGCAGTACTGAAGAAAGAGATGTTTTGATTCTTTCAGGCAACTCAACTTCATTCATGTTTCCAAGGGAAATTGCATCAGTGGTCAGAACACCATGCCCACCTGAATTTGTTATAATTAATATATCTCCTGAGACGTTTTCCCCAGAATTTACAAGCCTTGCTATATTCAATAAATCTTCAAGATTATCGACAAATATACCCCCGCATGTTCTTACCGCTGCCTTGAAAATATCAATGGATCCTGCAACACTTCCTGTATGTGTTTTAATTGCTGCTGAACCGGTTTTTGAAATTCCGCCTTTCAAGAATATCATAGGTTTTTTATTCACAATTTTTGGAACCACATCCAGAAATTTATTTCCATCTGAAACCCCCTCAATATATGAAAATATTGTTCTGGTCTCAACATCGTTTGATAAATATTCATAGACATCAGATTCCGTAACATCGGCTTGATTTCCCAGGCTAACAAAATAACTTATTCCTGTATTTGTTTTCTGGGCCCATTCAAGCATGTACACACCAAGGCCGCCACTCTGTGCTACCAGTGCAGAATTTCCTTTAACTGTATTTTCAAGTGCAAATGTAGCGTTGAAATTTGGTGTTATTAGGCCTATGGTATTTGGGCCGAGTATTCTCATACCGTTTTTTTTGGATATCTCAAGAACCTGTTTTTCAAGCTCTGCACCATGTTCATCGGTTTCCTTAAATCCTGAAGTTATAACAATAGCGGCTCCAGCTTTTATTGATACTGCGTCTTCTATTATAGATGGGACAGCATCTCTCGGAACGGCTATGACAACAAGATCAATTTTTTCATTTATGCTTTTTAAATCCTTAAATGAATTATAATTTTCTATTTGCTCTGCTTTGGTATTTACAGGATAGATTTTTCCGCTAAAGGTAGATGTAATATTCCTAAAAATTATATTTCCTATCTTGCTTTTATCCCTTGAGGCACCAACAATTGCTATGCTTTCAGGTTTAAATAATTGTTCAATCATGAATTATAATACAGATTCTAAATTTAAATATTTGTTTTATTTATAAATTTTTGAAAATTTTAACAATTATTACAATTAGTTAAACGTTTATTGGTAAATATTTGGCTTAAAAAAATTTAAATAATTAAATTAAATAATGATATATGGTTCAGGAGAAATGGATAGCTTTATCAAATACAACAATAGGAGTGTTGATGGCTACAATTAATGCAAGCATTCTCATCATAGCACTTCCACCAATATTCAGGGGGATTGATCTTAATCCTTTCGCACCTGGTGCCTTTGCATATTTATTATGGATTTTAATGGGCTATATGATTGTAACTGCTGTGTTACTTGTAACAATAGGAAGGTTATCTGATATATTTGGAAGGGTAAGGCTATTCAATTTAGGATTTTTAATATTTACAATAGGGTCTATATTGCTTTATTTTACCCCAGGAAAGGGAACAACTGGTGCCCTGGAATTAATATCGTTCAGGATTGTCCAAGCTGTTGGGGGTTCGTTTTTATTTGCAAACGGTTTTGCCATAATAACAGATAATTTTTCCAAAGAGGAGAGGGGCCTAGCCCTCGGAATAAATGCAATAGCAGGAACTGCTGGTATGAGTATAGGAATTGTCGTTGGCGGGGTTTTATCTGCAATTAACTGGAGATACGTATTTCTTGTGAGCGTCCCAGTTGGTATTTTAGGAACTGTGTGGTCATATTTAAAATTGAAGGAAACATCCCCAAGGTTAAAACAGAAACTGGATATTCCAGGAAATATATTATTTGGGGCAGGCCTTATTATATTGTTAATAGGAATTACATACGGACTTGTACCATATAAAACGAGTCCAACGGGATGGGCAAATCCGTGGGTTATGATAGCAATCATTGTTGGAGTGATACTTCTAGCGGCATTTCCATTTGTTGAAAGGAAGGTAAAACAACCAATGTTCAGGCTTGAATTGTTCAAAATTAGAGCTTTCTCAACAGGCAGTTTTGCTGGAATGGTGGCAGGAATGGGGATGATGGGAGTAATGTTCATGGTAATCCTATTATTCCAAGGTGTATGGTTACCAGACCATGGATATTCATACGCAAGTGCCCCATTCTGGGCGGGAATATTCATGTTGCCAATGAGTGTCGCAATGGGGATATTTGGTCCCTTAAGCGGAAAATTGTCCGATAAACATGGACCCAAAGGTATAGCTACAGCTGGATTGTTTGTTTCAGCACTTGCACTGATAATAATGGTAACATTGCCATACAATTTTGTATATATTGAGATGGCAATATTGTTATTCATATTTGGAGCGGGCATGGGAATGTTCACGGCTCCAAATACCTCAGCTGTTATGTCTTCTGTGCCTCCTGAAAGTAGAGGTGCGGCTTCTGGCATGTTATCAACATTAAGAAACGTTGGAACAACTGCGAGTATGGGATTGTTCTTTTCAATATTAATACTGAGCTTAACAGGACTGTTACCACATGCAATAACGTCTGGACTTGATAGTGCAGGGGCGAGTTCCCTGGCACCATATATGTCAAGTATCCCACCCACAGATGCAATTTTCGGAGCACTTTTAGGAATAAATCCAGTAAAAGCAATAATTGGAGCATCTCCAGCTATTGGGGTCTTGGTTTCGCACTTACCATTATCTGTGCAAAATACCATAACTGCAAGAACTTGGTTTCCCAGTATTTTTGCTCCAGCATTCATGAAGGCTCTTCATACAGTATTCTATGCGGCTTTTGCAATAACAATAGCAGGTGCAGTATTATCTTTGCTCAGAGATCCGATTAAAAAAGAAAAATCTAAAGATAGTAAAAACATTATTAATGATAAAGCAGTAAAAATGAAAAGGTAATATTATGAATGACACAATGGAAATATGGTCCTTACTCGATGATATTATATCAAAAAATGGAAAACAGATAAAGGATAGTCTTAATAAAATGGATTTAACAATAACCGATTATAAGGTTATGCGTATGGTAAGAAAAAATGATGAACCGATGAAGAATATTGCATCAGAATTGGCACTTGCAAATGGTTGGGTGACCGATATTGTTGACCGGCTCGAAAAAAAGGGATATTTAATCAGAATACATGACGAAGGCGACAGGAGAATTGTAAAGGTTAGTTTAACACCCTCCGGCAGGGATGTATCTAATAAAATAAAAGAGTTTATAAAAAATACCATAGAAAATTCATTAAAGAACCTAAATAATGACGAGATCGATTCATTTAAAAAAATCTTATCAAAAATTAATAATAAAATATCAAATGAAGGCATTGAAAAATAGGTTATTCAAAGGATATAATAGGCTTAACATAATTTTTACTTTTATATTCAAATATTTCATTTGCCTTATCTGGCTTTAATTCCATATCCTCCATATCGTCGGCGTCAATCAGCCCTGACCCTATCATATGTATTGCTTTTTCCATTGTATTTGGATTCAGGAAATCCCCTATTATTGTTATTTCCTTTTTATAAATTTTATTTGCCTCAATTTTCATTTCTTCACCAGGAGGATAAACAGCAAATGCAAATATTTTTCCTGAATCAGATACAATATCAACAGTCTTTGAAAGAATGTCGGTGCTTCCCGTTGTCTCCACAACAAGATTGGCCCTTTTGATTATATCAGTTTTCATCAATGAATCTATATTATCAAGGATTTTATCTGCGCCAAATTTCTTGGCAAGTCTGTTCCTGAACAGATTTCTGCCCATTATATATATTGGATAATAGCCCATGCCTTTTAAAATCTGAAGAAATGTTAAGCCTATAAACCCAGTCCCCAGGATTACAGCCGAGCCCCCATTTTTTACATCTGTATTCTCAAAGGCATGAACTATGCATGAAATTGGTTCAGCTATTGCTGCCTGTTTGAAGGTAATATTATCTGGTATTTTATAAACAACCTTTTCTGGAACGGTTACAAATTCGCTAAATCCTCCAGAATAATTGATCCCAACGCTTTTCATATTTTCACAAAAATTGATTTTCCCCTTTTTGCAATTATCACAATAACCACAGGTTATATTTGGATCAACAACAACTCTATCGCCTGTGTTGAAGTTTTTTACCTTTTCTCCAACCTTATTGACAACCCCTGACAATTCATGCCCAAGAATTACGGGATATTTTATTGCATCATGTTTTCCGGCATAGGCGTGTAAATCAGTTCCACATATTCCACAAGCCCTTACCTTTACCTGCACCTGATTTGATTCGGGTTCCATAACTTTAACATCTTCATATTTCATATTTCCAGGTGATTTGAGAACGTAGGCCTTCATGATATTTTTTATGCTATGATATTATTTTAAATTTACCCTAGTGCAATGCAAAATATAGGAAACGTTATTTTGAAATAATATTATATATATTATAAATATGGGTTTCCATGCAACTATTATTTCGTGAAAACCTTGCGAGAGTGTGCAAATTTCAAACAAATCATGGTGAAATAGAAACTCCCACTGTCATGCCTGTAATAAATCCAAATCTGAACTTTTTAACCGAGAGGGAGTTGAGGGAACTTGGAGCCCAGGCTGTTATAACCAATAGCTATATAATAAAAAGAACAGAATCACTGAGTGAATATGCAATGAAATATGGTGTCCATAAATTAATAAATTTCAATGGCCCAATTATGACCGATTCCGGTACATTTCAGAGCTATGTTTATGGTGATATTGAATATAATAACAGAGAAATTGTTGACTTCCAGAGAAAAATAGGAAGTGATATAATTACAATTCTTGATATATTCTCCAAGCCGGAAGATAATTATAATACTTCAAAAATGGCCGTTGAAGAAACTTACAAAAGATTGAAGGAAATAAATATAGGCAAAGACCTTATTGCTGGCCCAATTCAGGGATCAATATACCCTGACCTCAGACAATTTTCGGCAGAGTTAATGTCAGAGGCCCCATATTTACCAATAGGGGGAGTTGTACCATTGCTTGAATCATACAGATATAAGGATCTTGTAAATGTAATAATAAATTCAAAACTGCATTCAGATTTTTCCAGGCCAGTACATCTGTTTGGTGGTGGACACCCGATGTTTTTTGCAATGTCCATTTTGCTTGGTGTTGACATATTTGATTCTGCGTCCTATATAAAATACGCAAAAGACAACAGAATTCTTTATCAGGAGGGTACAAGGTCTCTGAAAGATATACGCGATTTCCCAGAATGGAGCCCAATTTATGGTAAATATAAGCCCGACGAGCTTTTACGCGAAAAAGAGGGTGTTAGAATAAAAGAACTGTCAAAACACAATTTAAAGGCAATTTTCATGGAAATAAATGAAATAAAAGAAAGAATATATGAAAATACACTTTATCAATATGTTCATGAAAGGGCACATTCACATCCTTCACTTTATAAGGCATATATTGAAATAATGAATAATGGAGATATATTGCCATATCAAAGCTTATCCTCAAAGTCACCGTTTTTCTTTTATGATGAAATCTCCTTTAAAAATCCATGGATACAGAGAATTATTTCATTCACGATTAATCTAATAAAAAATAATAAAAGAACAATTTTACTTACAAAAAAACAGTGGAAACCCGGCATGAATATTTTAGATAGTGTTAAAAAATTATATGAGTCAATAAATGGTAATATTCTGGTTCCATGGAATGGCATATATATACCAATTGAACTTGAAAATACATATCCAGTAGGTCAAATGGTATCATCAGATATAATTTCCAGGTCATACAAAGAAAACTATATTGATAAATTGAAGAGCGTAAACAGTGAAGTGGAATTTTATAACGATGATATAAATTATAAGGATAAAATCAGGGATTTTGACCATGAAAAGATTAAAAAAATTTCATGTTTTCAGTTTGGTACCCAGGAATTATTTTCAGATAACGATAAAATAATAAAATCAAAGGCAACCGGCCATATAAGAAATATTATGGGGGAAAATAATTTAATAGCAACAATGAGAAATGATGGTTTTTTTACCCTTGGAATTGAGGGTGGAAAAATTTTGAAAAACTTAAAAAAATATCCTGAATTAAGGATTGTTGTACCAGGGGAAAGTGGAGAATACAATGCAAAGGGATATAATGTATTTTTTAAATTTGTTGAAGATTTTGATGAAAATATTATTTCCGGAAATGATGTTCTGGTAGTTGATCCTGATGATAATTTATACGCGGTAGGCAAGGCCACAGTTTCTGGTAGGGAATTAAAATATTACAATGATGGTGTGGCGGTAAAAGTGCATGTGGGAATAAAATGATTAAAACTTTAATTCCTCAAGATCTTAGGGTATAAATAACTATAATTGTTTATTTATGCTTATTTTACATTATTTGTTGATAGAAAACTTTATTATTATGTATACGTTATTACTGTATATATGAATAATGA
>JAKBQY010000056.1 GCA_021835025.1 Thermoplasmata archaeon
AAAATTATAATTTATGATTTTTCATAATTTCCTTTGCAATAATGATTTTTTGTATTTCATTTGTTCCTTCATATATCTGGGTTATCTTTGCATCCCTCATGTGTCTTTCGGCGTTAAAATCAACCGTATATCCATATCCGCCAAATAACTGCAATGACCTTTCGGAAACGTATACAGCTGTATCTGATGCAAACATTTTCGCTATTGAGGAAATTTCTATTGAATCTTCCTTTTTATCCCATTTATCAGCGGCCTCTGATATCAACAGTTCAGAAGCCTTTATCCTTGATTCCATTTCTGCCATAGAAAATTGTATGCCCTCGAAATCAATTATTTTCCTCCCGAACTGTTTCCTGGTGTTTATATATTCCAGAGCCTCATCAAATGCGGATCTTGCTATTCCAAGAGCTTGAGCTGCAACACCTACTCTTCCTGCGTCCAGGGTTTCCATGATCACTTTAAAGCCCTCATTGTATTTTCCAATTATATTTTCTTCTGGAACATACATATCATTGAAACTCAATTCTACAGTGCTTGACCCCCTTATACCCATTTTATGTATATCCTTGCTTATTTCCAGACCAGGCGTGCCAGTGTCAACAACAAATGTTGTAATACCCTTATAGCCCTTACTTTTATCTGTTGATGCGTCTATTATAAAGAATTTTGAAAGCCTGCCATTTGAAATAAATATTTTTGTACCGTTGATTTTATAACCGTTTCCTGATTTTTCCGCTCTGGTATTTATTGAAGCGGCATCACTCCCGGCATTTGGTTCCGTGATTGCCAATCCACCGATAGAGCCCTGAGCAACCTGGGATAAATATTTCTGTTTTTGTTCTTCATTACCAAACATCATTATTGGTTCTGCAAACAATGTTAATGCCCCGTCTAGAACTAGTGCGGTACTTGGGCATGCGTATGATATTTCCTCAATAACCTTCATTAAAAATGGGAAACTCAAACCATTTCCACCATATTTTTCAGGAATATAAGATGCAAATAGCCCCATGTCATTCATGGCCTTTATAATATCTTCGGGTATGTACATTTTTTCATCTATTTCTCTTGCTTTAGGCTTTATAGTATTGTTTGCAAGTTCCTTTACATATTTTATAATATCATTCTCATTTTCAGTAAGCATAAAAGTAAATATATTAGTATAATAATATTTTTGCTATAAAGAAAAATAGAGGAATAATTTTAAATTTATATTTACAATAATTATTCAATGTATAACATATCATTGAATCTTTCATACAAAAATGTACTCTTTGTTGGTGGCGGGAAAGTCGCGGAAAGGAAGATAAAATCCATCATCGATGAAAATTGCAAAATTACGGTAATAGCCCCCCAGATAAATGGTTTTATTTCGGATCTGGTAGAAAAAAGCAGAATTACTGTAATAAAACGAAAATTCGAGCTGGATGATGTGTCAAAAAAATTTTTTATTGTATTTGCTGCAACCAATGATATACAGTTAAACAGGTTGATATATGAAAAATTCAATGAAATCAATGTTTTATGCAATAATGTTAGCGATGGCAATTATACAAATTTCATCTCTTCTGCAACGGCAAAATTTAATAATATAATAATTTCCATAAATACAGTTAACAAAGACCCTTTGTTATCAAAGAAAATTAAAAATATGCTCACTAATGATATAGAAAACAACACGTATAATTTTGAAAATTGCATAAAATATTTATATTATAAATAAATGATTTATCTATGAAAGTATTCAATGGAAAGAATATATATGAAACGATTGAAGAAATGGCAGATCCATCACATACAGCTTTGATTTTGTGGGATTTACAGAATGGGCTTGTAAACAACATATATAATAAAGAAGAATTTGTTGAAAACATAAAAAACCTGATTAAAGCTGCACGTTCGCATAACATGAAAATTATCTATACTAAAATTACACCACTGCCATTTGAATACATGCCTTCTACCTCAATATATTTCCTTATGAAGTTATTACATATTGATGACCCCTCAAAATTACCGGTATTTATGAAGCCTGGTTCTCCTGAAGCGGAAATATACGCTGAATTTAAACCTGAACAAAATGATTTTGTACTGAATAAAAATACCGCAAGTATCTTTATTGGGACAAATGTTAACAACATGTTAAAGGCCGCACATATTGAAACATTATTATTTACAGGCATAGCAACAGAAATAGGTGTTGAATCCAGCGTTCGTGATTCAGTAAGCCTTGGATATTATACAGTGGTAATTTCTGATGCGTGCTCCTCAGCAAATAAAGAGGGTCATGAAGCAGCTTTAAAATCAATGTCAAGTGTTGCCGTAATATCCGATACAAATATTATAACATCCTTTTTAAAAAAATAAAATTTTCAGGGAAATATTTTAATACCATATTTTATATATCTATAAAATGGATATCAAAAAAACCATTAAAGTCAAGAATAATATTGAAACGATCGTTGGAATAATTGTTGGCGTTGTGTTTGGAGCAAAGTTTATTTCCCTACTGTCAACATATATGATCCATTATACCTCCTCTGGAATTCACGTGGCAACAGGTCTCTATGCTCCATTAATTGCTATAATTACAGGTGTACTAATATTTTTTGGCATTAGAACTCTCGCCTATTTATTATCTTCAATTTTCCTTGGGATGGGATTGGGAGTAGCACTATATGATCTTACTGGAATAAACATTTTAACAGAGCTAACAAAGGCTTTTGCAATACTGAATTTGAACAGAATATTTTATTCAATAATACCAATATTAAATTCATTCATTTTATGCAATTTTCATTAATTATTATCTATTCAAAAAAACATAACATGGTAAAAATAAATGAGATATAAATTATTCAATATTCAAAAGGAGGGGAGTTATAATAACATGAAAAAATTCTGGAATAGATTTAAATACTATTAAGTATTATATTATTTCAATCGATATTAATGATTTAGTTTGGTTGAAAACAAAATCTGTATATATCGAAAGGAGTGATCAATTATGGAAAAATGTGTGAAAAGGTTTATCTAACATCTGTGGCGAATTATTTTTTAATTTTTCATGTTGGATAAGCAAAACAGATATGTTTTCTATAATGTGGGGGTGTTTTTGTGAAGGGTTCTAAATTATTGGTTGAATCTCTGAAAAGAGAGGGGGTGAAAAGTATCTTTGGTATACCCGGATTATATAATATGCCAATGTATGATTCTCTCTATGAAGATGTGGAAAATGGGGAATTAAAGCATGTATTAATGCGGCATGAGCAGGCGGCAGCACATGCTGCTGACGGTTTTGCTAGAGCTACAGGGAAACCAGGAATTTGTACGGCTACGGCGGGTCCAGGTGTTACGAATCTGGTTACAGGGCTTATTACAGCATATCAAGATTCTTCTCCAGTTATTGCAATAACAGGCAGCGTTAACAGGCCATCGATGGGAAAGCTTTCATTCCAGGAATCTGATACACTTGGAGTATCTTTTCCAGTTTCGAAATATGCCCTTGAGATAAGACGGATTGAAGATATACCGTTATCAGTTAAAAATGCTTTTCATGTTGCATCTACGGGAAGGCCCGGGCCAGTCGTTATAGATATACCCCGGGATGTTCAGATGGAAGATATAGACGATGTTAAATATCCAGACCAAACAACAGTCCATTATAAACCATTCAAAACCATAGTGGATAATGATAAAATTAAACTGGCTGCATCGTATCTTTTAAACGCAGAACGACCTGTTATACTTGTGGGAACAGGAACAATGTGGGCCAATGCAACGCCAGAGGTACTGAAACTTGCTGAGTTTCTTGGTTGCCCCGTTGTATCAACATTACCGGGAAAATCATCAATGCCCGCCGATTTTCCACTATATGTTGGTGCCATGGGTTATTATGGAAAAGCTGAGGCAAGCATGGTTGCACTTGAATCTGATGTAATGATAGCCATAGGGGCAAGGTTCAGTGATCGAACATTTACATCATATAATGAAATGCGTGACACAAAGAAAAAATTCATATCGGTAAATCTTGATCCTACTGATTTTAGCAAGGGAATAAAACCGGACATAGGATTACAGGGCAATGCCAAATTGCTAACTGTAGAACTTTTAAGGGCATTAACCCTGCTGGGAAACAAACATAGTAATTATGAATGGAATAAGAGAGTTAATGAATTAAAGGAATATTATTCTCAGTTTTCACATCCATCGGATGATGGCAAATTAAGACCGTGGAAGGTACTTAAAACAATGAGGGATTCACTTCCCAGGGATACAATTTTAACCACGGGAGTTGGACAGCATCAAATGTGGGCAGAAGTATACTGGGAAAACCTTGAACCAAGATCATTTTTCTCTTCTACAGGAATGGGAACTATGGGCTTCGGTTTACCAGCAGCAATGGGTGCTAAAGTTGGAAGACCGGATAAGGTTGTTGTTGATTATGATGGCGATGGCTCATTTATGATGACTGGAAATAATCTGGCAACTGCAGTTGATGAACATATACCGATAATAGCAATAGTCAACGATAACAGAACTCTGGGTCTGGTGAGACAGGTTCAGGATATGTTTCAGGACAAAAGAATAATAGGAGTTGATTATGGAGATTCACCGGATATAGTGAAATATGCCGAGTCGTTTGGGGCAGATGCATATGGTGTAAAATCATATGACGATCTTGCGGAATTCATCAAAAAAGCTATAAGGGAAAATGTACCTACTGTTATCAGGGTTCCAATGGATAAAGAAGAGCTGGCCCTTCCAACATTACCGCCGGGCGGAAAATTAAGTGAGGTGATAGTAAGTGACCCAAGAAAGATTAATAAAAGTAGTAGCTGATTATAAGGATCCGGGATTGGTGGAAAGAATATCCGCAAATTTCAGAAGGTTCTGGGTGGATATAAAATGGATGCATACGGATTGCGATGATAATGATATATGTACCATATTTTTATCTCTATATGAAAAATACAATATGGAAAATATAGATTTATCAATTACGACGTTAAGTAAAATGGTGGATGTTGACAGCGTCGAAATATTGAACGACTATAAAATAAATAATTTTGATATAAAATATAATAATTCCACAAAATATGAATGGGGTGAATTGGTTGAGTAAAATACTGGGAAAAGTGTATACGGAAAATGATGCGGATTTGAAATATGTGAAGGGTAAAAATATAGCAGTGCTTGGCTATGGTAGTCAGGGAAGAGCATGGACTCTGAATCTAAAGGATTCGGGTTTAAATGTAAAGCTTGGCCTCGAAAGAGAGGGCAATTCATGGAATAAGGCAAAGGAAGATGGTGTAACACCAATGAAAACTGAAGAAGCCTTGAAAGACGCTGATATAGTTATATTTCTTGTTCCGGATATGGTACAGAGAAAAATATACAATGAAAAGGTAAGGCCTATTTTGAAAGATGGCATGGACCTTGTATTTGCACATGGTTTCAACATACATTATAAGCTGATATCGCCACCTGAGAATGTTGATGTCTATATGGCCGCACCAAAAGCTCCTGGCCCTTCAGTAAGAGAATTCTTCGTTAAGGGAGGAGGTGTACCAGTTCTTGTCAGTGTTTATCAGGATCACTCCGGGGAAGCTCTGAATAAGGCTCTTGCCATTGCAAAAGGGCTTGGAGCAACCAAAGCAGGTGTGCTTGAGACAACCTTTAAGGAGGAAACTGAAACTGATTTAATGGGTGAACAGCTTGACCTAGTCGGCGGATTGACCGAACTTTTGAGGTCAACATTTCATACAATAGTTGATCTTGGATACAGACCGGAAATGGCTTATTTTGAAGCCATTAATGAAATGAAACTTATAACAGACCAGATATTTGACAAAGGATTATCGGGCATGCTTCGGGCAGTTTCGGACACAGCAAAGTATGGTGGCCTGACAACGGGACCATATTTGATAAATGACGATGTCCGAAAGAGAATGAAGGAAAGAGCAGAAAAAATAAAAAGTGGCAAATTTGCCAGTGAATGGATTGAGGAATATGATGAGGGCTCAAAACATCTGGATTCCCTGATGGCAGATCTGGACAACTCACTTGAGGAACAGGTGGGCAAAGAATTGAGAGAAATAGTTTTAAGGGGAAAACCAAAAAATTAATTTTTAATTTCTCTTCTTTATTAACATTTTTAATCATTTTTCATAACAATTTCATGTTTTTTCAAGTGAATCATAGTAACTATATAGCTTGATAAGCATCGATATAAGTGTAGTTTTGTGTTTCCTTGACCATTGTATATCCTTATCTATATATGCCAGATGGCGGTCCATTCTTCCATTGCCGGAATAACCGTTTCCAACACGATAGTTGTTTATACTTTGTATTATATTGTCTCTTGCGGACTTGCTCAATTCTCCAAGTTCGTATCTGGCATTGGTCATTGTTATCTCTGAATCATATGTACTTTCAACAATATCATCCTTTGTCATCCAGTTTGTTTCATAATCCAGAAAATCACGCCATGTTTTACCGGAATTCAAAATTTGGTATATATCAGGTATGCTTCTTCCATATATTTTAAACCCATAAACATCAGATTTTTCGTACCATAGGGAGCCGGGATCTATAAATGGTGCTATTGGCGAGATGAAGGTGCTAAAAATCATCTGTTTTCCATGATATTTTTTCATGAGGCTTATTGCATAATCCAGCGATGATTTCACGTCTTCCCTGTCCTGATGTGAGAGACCAATAGAAAAGTACATATCAAATTTTTTTGCGCCATAAAGTTCTGACAATTCCAGGCTTTTTTCCAGTTCAGCATTTGTGTATCCACTTTTATTCCAGTTTCTTATAACTTCATTTGATGTTTCCGGAGATATTTCTATTGAAAAATCCGGAAATGTTTTGCTTAATTTTGAAATGTAATCCTGGTTGAACGGTTTAAAATATTCCGTAAGTATCGGTATATCAATTCCCCTATCCTTTATAGCCCTAAAGAACTTGTCGTAGAACAGAGGTCCCTTGAGGGCAAGGTCACCTGCCATGAAAATTGGAGATCCCAGAGTATTTTCTGACAGTAAAATTTCGTCTGCAACTTTTTCCTGGTCCCTGATCAAAAAATTCGTTGCATAATTTGCTTTATATGCAAAATTGGATCCCCCGCAAAAGGCACAATTAAGCTCACATCCCCTCTCTAAAAGAGTGAAACTTTCCGGGTTTTTTATCCATCCAAGATATGGCAAATGTCCTTTTATATCGTAATATTTAATTGCATTTTTAAATAGTATTTCATAGTTAAAGAAAACATTGTTCAGACCAGTTTTATAATCATATCTGGGATTCTCCTTTATTAGCCCATTTTCCCTATAAACAAGGCCTGGTACCTGTTCAAATGGCTTTCTTGATTCTATTGCCTCGATAAGTTTCAAAATTCCCTCTTCCTGAAAATCACCTGAAAGTACATAATCAACAAAATTATAATTTTTCATGATCTCTTTTCTGAAATAGGTGGCCGAATAACCACCGAATACTATTTTACTTTCTGGAAAAATATTCTTTATAATTCTAGCAACTTCTATGGCTCCCTGAGCATGTGGCAACCAGTGAAGGTCTATTCCAAATAATGGTGAATCCATATCCCTTATATAGGCTTCTGGATCAAATTTTTTTGAATCAAGCATTCGTACAGCTATATTTGCAATCCTTGCGGAGTAACCGTGTTCAATTAGATAGGTCAACATGCTTACAAATCCAACAGGATACATTTCAAACACAGGAGTTGATGGAATAACATCACTTATTGGACCGGGATCAATTTGCCTTGATCGGAAATCATAAATTGATGGAGGATGGATAAAAACAACATCAGAATGCATATCGGCAATTTTATATTAAATATATACTTAAAGTTTTGCGATTAAAATATCCGTTGAAATCAAACAATAAATAAAAGTAGCAATATGGCCATACCAATGATTATTGCAGAGAACACTATTGACTCTGTTTTTCTGGAATTGACCCTATTATTCTCTATATCTTTTTCACCCTCTAGAAATTCATATAAACCGTAGGCTATGGTTATCATACCCATGATTATCATAATTTCACCAGCCATCAGAGAATTCCCAATGCCATAAGTTGAAGAATTGTGGACCAAGATATGTATAAATATCTCGAATTTGGATATCACGAATCCAAATCCCATAAGTGCGATTCCCGTTCTTACCCACGCAAGAAAGGTTCTTTTATTTGCAAAATGGTCAGTCAGAGACATTCATTTAGCATATTATTTTTGGATATAAATTTAATCTATCATCTCAATGTTTCTTGTTCATCATTCCCCTTTGGAAATATAACATCACTGTCATTGCTTTTTAAATAGTCAAATAAATTATAGTATGCCTTACGCTTGCTACCATATTTGGTAAATGTTTTGAAATTAAAACATAATGTACATATGGATATTTTTGATTCCAGAAAATAACATTGCCCATCACGATTAAATATGCATTCTTCCTCCAGGGATGCCATATATTATACATTTTAAATAATTATTTAAAGATTTTTAAATTTTTATTCTTTTTCCGGAATAACTCAATCTTGTATTGCCAAATTCTGGCATTTCCATGAGCTGGTTCAATGAGAATACCGGTCCATCTGTGCAAACCTGATATCCATTGATTGAACATGAATCACATATTCCTATTCCACATTTCATTGGCCGTTCCAGTGAAAACTGTGCCTTCCCGTTAATATTTATTATATAATCCATTACCGATTTCAGCATAATTTCAGGTCCACATGCATAAATCATGTCAAATTCAGACAAATCTATATCCTTCAATGCATCAACAGCATACCCTTTTTTCCCATATGAACCGTCATCAGTTACTATTGATTTTTTTTCGAATCTGTCTTGAAATATGATGTCTTCACCTGTTTTACCGGATAAAACACCATATGCATTTTTATTTATAAGTGGTACAAGAGGGGCGATGCCCGTACCGGCCCCAATTAAAAGTTTTTTCCCGGCAACATTTTCAAATGGCTTCCCATATGGCCCCCTGAAAAATATGGTATCCCCCTTTTTTAAATGTGCTATATGTTCTGAGGCTTTGCCATATATTTTTATTGTTATTTCCTTTAAATCACCTAAGCCGGAAAAAGATAATGGTATTTCATTTATCCCAGGAACCCATACCATGATAAATTGTCCGGGACCAATGTTTTCATTATCCTGGAATTTGATTATATATGTATTATCATTCAATTTTATGCTTTCATATATAATTGATGTTTTCATTTCAAGGCCACCCCCGTCAATTCATTTATATTATCAATATGATTAGCGGTCATGTAACTTATAAGGTCATTGTTCAATTTATTAAATATATTTTTCCCATACTTATATATTGCAGTCCCTATTTGAACTGCTGAAGCTCCTGCCATAATATACTCTATGGCATCATTTATGTTTTCTATTCCACCCACACCAATTATTTTTTTATTCATTTCCTTTTTTATTTCATACACATATCTTATACCCACAGGTTTTATTGCTTTTCCAGACATACCACCGTAAATATTGCTGAGAACAGGTTTTTTAGCCTTTATATCTATGGCCATGGCTTTTATAGTATTTATCAGAACAAGGGCATCGGATTTTTCAGCAGCCTTTGCCTCTTCTATAATATCTGAGGTATTTGGGCTTAACTTTGAATATACCGGGATGTTTATTTTTGATTTTACTTCATTGACAATCTCATTAACAAGGTTGGGATCCGATCCAACCTCCATCCCATATCCATTAACATGCGGACATGATAGATTCAATTCCACGGCTGACGCTCCGTATTGTTCCATTTTCCTGGCGATATAAGAGAATTCCTCAGCATCCTTTCCAAAAATGCTCCCAATAACCGGTTTTTTTCCCATCAAGGCTATTTTTATTTCCTCAAAAAAATTCTCAATTCCGGGATTTGATAGACCAATAGCGTTGATAAATACAGGATCATTTTCATATATAACTGGTGGTTCATAACCTCTTCTTTCCTCCATTCCTATGGATTTTGTCACTGCAGCACCTGCCCCAGATTCAAGTATTTTTTTAATGGTATACCCATTTTCATCAAGAATTCCAGAAGCAAGCATAAATGGATTTGAAATTTTAATGCCAATATCAACTTCAATATTCATTACCAAGAAATTCTATACTTATATCTAAATTATTCGGTATGGAATCATCGTTCGAGGTCAGGAGGAAAACCTTCAAGTTTTATTTCATTTGGGATATTGAATGAATTGTAATTAAACGCTGTCTTATATGGCAAAAGTATTTGTTTTCCTGTTAAAAACATTTCTCCTCCATTTTCACTGAAATAAATACAGGAGTCATTATAATTATAATTCATGGCGATGTTTGGAGTGAAGGAAATAAATTCCTCTATTCTTCTGTATGTAAGATTATCATTTATTATAACATTAGTGGCACCATTTATAATTGTATCCATGAGATCGCCTGTTGTTTCAGGATAATTCATTATGGTTAATTCAAAAAATTTTGATAACTTTTCATATAGATTAAAATTTAAATGTTTTTTGTATATGGCATCGTAATCAATCACGAAAAGTGATTCAACTCCAGATTTGAGAAGCTGGAAAATATTTGAATAATTGGTAATTTCCTTATTTTTAATAATTACGCATTGCACATTATAACAATGTTAACTATATTAATAAAATTTTTTAATATAAACCATAAATTTATAAAGTAATTTTTTGCTAAATTGCAAATATGGAAAAATAGATTTATAATTTTCCCATTCTAATAGATATTTTCATTTTTTGTTTCCTTACCCCTGAATAGATATACCACTGATCCAACAAAGCCAATAAAATAAATTGCCAATATATAATATCCATATTCATATATTGTGGCATTGGCAAGTGAAAATACCGTAAAAATGTATATTACATAACCTATTGATCTTACCGCTCCAATTCCCCTGCCACGATATACCGTTATGAAATTTTCCGGTTCAAGCATTTCTCTGGCTGCCCATCCAAATTCCCCAAATACGCCGCTGATTACCAGTAAAATAATCAAGATATAGATATTGTAAACTATCAAATTCAGGAACAATACAACAAAAATCCATGGAATAAACATTCCTGTAAATCCAATAATGGCAATTGCTTTTCTGGATGACTTTCCAATATAAAATCCCCCAATAATGCCAGTGAGTGTTTCAGCAAGGACAGAAAAAAATATAATATAGTCTGAATATTTAGGAAATTCATATGGCCCTAGAACAAGATCAGAAAAAGCAAAACCCACTATAATCGCAATTCCAAGAAATGATAATGATATGAACTTGTAAATTTCATTTTTATCCATACGTATTTTTTTATGGTTATCCCCTTTTTCCTTTAAATATTCCCACCTTAGGCTTTCTTTTAGTTTTAAACGTGTGGTTAACGCAATGACAAAACCGATAACTGAAATAACTATCAGCAATAACTTGTCAAGACCCACCGATGAACCCGATAGAATAAAAATGCCCGCCATCAATGTTATACCTAAATTCGCCATGCTTGACGATTCAATTAAGGAAAAACCACGGTATTTTTTCGGTATGTATTCGGATAAAAATGAAAGTGAAACTGTTTCATCTCCCCCCAGGCCGAATTCGGCAATAAATATGAAGAATAATATATAATAATAATTGTATAATAACGATATGCCCAACAAACCTATTACAGTTAAAATTACAGTGGTTAAGAATATCTTTTTTCTTCCAAATTTATCCGAGAAAAATCCAAGAAATAAATTACCTGTAAGAAGTCCAATGGGTGCCGATGCGATAATATATATGTCCATATACGCTGGAACAAAATACCATGTTGTTATCAATGGAGCTATCGATAACGTTACTCCCCACATGAAGAAAGAGGATGATAAAGTAATAAAAATAAGTGTATCAAAACTATTCCACTTCCCATTGTCCAAAATTGCCTTCAATTCATCATAATTTTTATATGCAAACCAGTCATTCATTTTTTTCCCTCCGCCAGTATTGCCTGGATCAGGTTTTGTGGGTCGATCCCTATCCTCTCAGCCATTTAGGCTCCCCGTTCATAGATAATAAAAAATGTTATTTAAATATTTTGAACATCGGGATTTTTACAGGATTCGGTTTTAATTGAGGCAAACTCCATTAATTTTATAATGTATTACAATTGATTTGAGGCTAAAAGCACAATCATGTATTTAAATTATGGGTAATAAATAAATTTTTCCGTGATAAGGTGTATCACCTAGATTTAAATAAATATAGAAATAATTATATTCCCCCAAAATATATTCATTTATGTTTGAAGCGTCCAGATCATATTTTTTAAAATCAAACCATATACTTATCCCCATGTTCAGGGGTATAAATTCAATAAAGGCTTTAAAATTGGGCTTTGATTTTGCTGAATATAACAAAGCGGAAATAACAGCAATAACTGTAAGGGAGAAAAGTGATAGCATAGAATGGTCAAATAGCGTAACTCTGGTAACAAATGCCTATAAGGATGGTAAAAGAAGAGGATTGAAAGTAATACCAAAAATCATAACCAGTGACAGTGCAAAATCAGGATTGATGAGAGAGGCGGATTCACGTTATTATGACCTACTCATCATGGCTACACATAAAAGGGCAATGTTGTCTGGATCTGTATTTGGATCAATTGGAGACTATATGTTGAAAAATATAAAAATGCCTCTTGGCATATTAAGCGTCAGTGAAAGGGAATATCCGTATAAAAAAATATTGCTTCCAATATCGGAAAATATAAACACAAGGGCATCAGTATTTTTCGCACTTGAACTGGCAAAAATTAACAGGGCAAAACTAATAATATTTGATATTAGAAAATATGATAAAAGGAAAACGCATGGATTCAAAAACCTATTTGACAGTATTGGGGATATAGCGAAAAATGAAATAGAAGTTAAAATCGATAAATCTGGATATAATACCAATACAAGAGATGAGATGAATTCCATCATATTATCCGAGGATCCTGATTGTGTTGTAATTGGAGCCAGAAGAGTTGACAACGAAAAGGTAAGAATAAATGCTGATATGAAATTTATAATAAAAGATCAAAGAATAGATACATTGTTTATTGAAAAATAAGAGATGCCTCCTTTAAAATTTTCTTCAATTGCATAACTTCCCGCTCACTGTGATAAATAAAAATGAATTGTGAGGATTTCAATTTGCTGTATTTATATTTTTTGCCTTCATATAATTCAATATTGCCATATTAAGCTGCACTATATTTTCATAATATGTACCAAATACCGGGAAATTGCTCTGTTTATCCTTTTCTATAGTGGAATTCAAAAAGCTTTTTGCTTCATTTATTGAAATATTACCCCTGCTAATATTGTTTATGCTAATAGCAATTCTATTTACCTGTATCTGCGCTCCTTTAATTGGTATTGCATAACCCACGCCGGAACCGGAATAAGTTATCATTGCATAGGGTACCTGGGATGCGGATACATTATTTTTTTCTTCAAATTTCTTTAAATATTTCTCACTGAGGTTCAATGTTGTATTATTACCCAATGACGTTGAATATGACCCGCTAGATGAAATGTTGTAATTAACAGCTGAAGGCCTTCCCTGGAAGAAATAGGATTCGTTGAAGGCTTCACCAATTAAGTATGAATCCACAATTTTATTATTGGCCTTTACCGGATGCCCATGCGAATAATAGGGCAATGTGTTTTCCGTTATGAACGATGTTGCAACTGGAAATACAAAGCCAAATACAAACATTATAATCAGTGCGAGTGCAAATGCTTTTAAAATATTTTTATTTACCATAATATACCACCCAATCCTAGTAAAACATAAATCAAATATATCACAATAAATGGGAATACCAATCCACCAAACCCATATATGAGTATATTCCTTTTAAGAATGTCCGATGCACTTGATGGAGTGTATCTAACGCCTCTTATTGCCAATGGCACAAGAATAACAATGATAATTGTATTAAATATGAGAGCGGACGTTATTGCCCTCAATGGGTCTGTTAAATTCAATATATTCAAGAATGCAAGTTCAGGAAACATGTAGAATATAGCAGGTATTATTACAAAGTATTTTGAAATATCATTTGCAATGCTGAATGTGGTCAGTGATCCTCTTGTAATTAATATCTGTTTTCCCAAAAAAATAACATCTATCAATTTTGTTGGAGTTGAATCAAGGTCTATCATATTTGCGGCATCCTTTGCTGCCTGGGTTCCAGTATTCATTGCCATTCCAACGTCAGCTTTGGATAATGCAGGTGCATCATTTGTCCCATCACCTATCATTGCAACCATTCTTTCCCTGTTTTTTTCTTTTATTACGCTATTATATTTGTCCTGGGGTTTGCTATTTGCAATATAGTCATCTATACCCGCTTCCCTTGCGAAATATGCTGCTGTGACCTCATCATCGCCCGTTAACATTACAGTTTCAATGTTCATCTTATGCAAATCATCTATTCTATCCTTTATTCCTGGTTTTAAAATGTCATTCAGCTCAATAACACCGATGAATTTTCCATTTTCGGCAACAGGGATAGCCGTTCCACCCTTAAGCGATATCTGTTTACACAATCCATTAATATAAGTATCGTTTAAATTCAATTTTTCTGACAAGGCCTTCAACGAACCCTTATAGATGTAGTTATTATCACTCTTTATACCACTATAGCCCGTATCCGATGAGAATGGTACAAATTCGTAATTTTCCAGATCTGAACCGGGGTATGGTATATTTTCGGATTTCGCCAGTTTTACTATTGATAATCCTTCAATTGTCTCATCATTCAATGAACATAATAGGGATTTTTTTACAAATTCCTTTTCATCAAAACCAATGTTTGGATAGAATTTCACTGCTTCCCTTTCACCCATGGTAATTGTTCCTGTTTTATCCAATATAATTGTATCAATATCTCCAGCGTTTTCCACGGCCTTTCCACTTTTTGAGATAATATTGTATTTAGAAACTTTATTCACGGCTGCTATGCCGATTGCGGGCAATAATCCACCAATGGTCGTTGGTATGAGTGCAATTAACAAAACAATCAATATATCAATATTTGGTTTTATACCGGAATAATTGGATATTGAAAATATAGAAGCTACAACTATCAGGAATATAAGGGTTACACCTGAAAGAAAAATTGATAGGGCTATCTCATTTGGAGTCCGTTCTCTAACGGAATTTTGAACCATCTTGATCATGCTATCTATAAAGGAATTCCCAGGATCAACTGATATTTTCACTGTTAATTCATCGGAAACAAGTGTGGTGGAGCCAGTTACCGAATCACCAACAAGTTTAAGAACAGGCCTTGATTCACCGGTGACATTTGATTCATTGACATAACCTGAACCTTTTATTACTTCACCATCGCCGGGAACTATTTCATTCTTTCTTACCAATACAATATCTCCTTTTTTTAATTCGTTTGAATTGACAGTAATCTCCTGTTCGTCCCTTAAAATCGTTGCTTTTGTTGCTATTTTCATTCTTTCAAGGGATGATGTTATTGCCTTGCTCTGGCCTTCAGATAGGGAAGTGCTTAAATTTGAAAAAAATACGGTTAGAAACAGTAAAATTGCTACGGATACATAAAACTGCATATATACTGTTGAATGGGGAACCTGAAAACCCGTAGGAAAGGCCAGAATAAATATAGAAATTACGAAGGCAATCTCGGTAATAAACATTACCGGATTTTTTATCTCATTTCTGGGGTCGAAACCCTTTAAAGAGTTTAATATTATTTCCTTTAAATCCATGCCATCACCACAAAACCAAAATCCTTCGCCCATGTATATAATGGGCCAAGTGCAAATATTGGAAGATATGATAATAAACCTATCATAAGTATAACTGAGAGAAGCATAAAACCAAAGGAAAATGATCCTGTATCAATTGTGGATTTGTCGTATATAGATTTAGGCCTTTTAAAGGCAAATTGTTGGGCCAACAATAGCTGTATTCCTATAATTAAGTATCTACCCAGAAGCATTATAACCGAATCCACATAATTGAAATAAGGAGAATTGGTAGTAAATCCTCCCGCTTCAGAGCCATTGTTTGAGGCTGCTGAAGCAAATTCATAGACCAGATTTGAAATATTTGATGAAAAACCATTGTAAAATGTGTGCATAACTAGCGGTATCAATAACGTTATGCCAAGAGGTATAATAATTATCAGGGGGTGTGTGATCAATGATAATGTTGAATACTTCATCTCCTTTGAACCTATTCTTATATTCATTAATTCTGGTAATTTTCCGACCATCAAAGAGGCAATGAACAATGTGAATACAATATATGTAAAAATATTAATTATTCCGGTACCGACTCCACCGAGTGGGTCATTTAAAACTAGATTTGTTAACAATGACAATAAACCTATTGGTGTATAACTTACAATAGCACCAGAAGATGCGCCGGTTGACGTAAAAACTGAACCAACCTGAAATATTGTTGATGAGGCAAGTCCCAGGTAAACATCCTTGCCTGCGATATTGCCAGAATAAATTCCAGTCAAGGATGATTGCGCCGGAATTCCTATAAATTCTGAGATAAAAGCTAGAACAGATGTAAAAGCAAAAAATCCCATTAAAACACCAATAACCATGTTACCAAAACGTTTATCGAATACGAGCCTTAATGACATCAGAGAGCCAAGAGGTATTATCATGAATGATATATATTCGACAATATTCGTAAACCAGTTTGGGTTTCCCAGTGGGAATGCGGCATTTGCACCATAGAAACCCCCACCATTTGTTCCTATATATTTTATCGATACAAGGGTGGCTACTGGGCCAAGAGGTAATTTGGCTGCCGAGGATGACCCAATTGGGTATATGTTCACAAAACTGCTGAGGGTTTCAGGTACACCTGCAAGTATAATTATTACGGCAACCAGAAGGGTAAGGGGGAATATCAAATAAAAAATTGATACAAGAAAGTCATGATAAAAATTGCCAATTTTCCCATTGTCATTTAAAATGCCGCGAATAAACGCCATTGAGGCGGCAAAACCAGTACCTGCAGAAAGAAACATAAGACCCGTAATGACAAATGTCCAACTTAAAATGCTTAAATCAAAGGGGTTTGAAAAATGTTCTATATTTGTATTTGTTAAAAAACTTACAATTGTATTGACTGCAAGGGAAAATGTCATATGGTTATTTGCATCTGAAAATGGGAAATCGTGTTGAAAATATAAAAATAGAAAGGCAAGAATACCTGCAAATAAATTAAAAAGTATTAAAGTTGTGAAGTATTCCCTGAATTTCATCTGTTTGTTCTTATTTTCATTTAAATATTTTTCAAAAAAATTAACAATCCTCCCTGATATGGGATAAAACCAAGTAGTTTCTTCCTCATCCTTATACAATTTTTTAATATATCCTGAAATTGCATATGCAAATATGAATGCAAGAAAAATATATATAAATGTAATTATTAAACCCGACAATGCCCTATTAGCATCAATTATGGAATAAATACTCATAATTTATCTGCCTCTAATATTGTCATGATCAAATATACTGCCACAAATAAAAGAATTATGCTTAGTATTATGTATGCTATCTCCATTTCTTTTGATAGATTTAATTTTTGTATATATATTTAATCATGTTTTTATATCATTTCATAATTTTCTTATATGTACGATAATGAGAAAAAAACACTGATTGAAGCATGCAAAAGAATGTACAATAATGGGTTGACTGTTGGGTCATGGGGGAATATAAGCATGAGAATATCAGACGATAGAATCATTATAACACCAAGTGGTTCCAATTATATGAAGATGAATATAGAGGATATTGTTGTAATGGATCTGAATGGAAACAAAATAGAAGGAAGATTAAACCCCTCAAGTGAGCGTTTGATGCATTACCAGATTTACAGAAAAAGAAATAATGTAAATGCCATAGTTCACACACATTCCATATATTCCTCCGTAATATCCGTGATAAATAAGGATATTCCACCAATTACGGAAGATATTGTAATGATTCTTGGAAAAAATGTGAAGGTTGCAAAATATGCACTGACAGGAACTATGGAGCTTGCAAACAATGTTGTTGAGGCACTTGGCGCCAATAATGCTGCAATAATGGCAAATCACGGTGCAGTTTCCGTGGGATCTGATATGGAAAGGGCAATTACCGCTGCCGAGGTTCTGGAAAAATCCTCAAGGATAATGGTATATACAATGAATTTTAAGTATAGTACAATTCCAGATGATGATATTTACAAATTGTTGAATATTTCAAGTGGTTATTTAAATCAGTGGAAAAACTGGAAATAGGCCTATTTTAACTGTTTTGCCATATATGGCCCCAATCTCTCATAACCAAGATTCCTGAAATAATTTCTAACGCCTATTCCACTTATTATTAATATTCTGTTTTTATCATATTCTTCTAAAGAGATTCTTTCCGCTTCCCTTACAAGATTCATACCAAGACCATGGTGTTGCCAGTGTTTCTCGGAATTACTTCCAACAGGAACAACATTGCCAAGAACTTTTAATTCTCTTATTATGGATGACCCAGCAAGTTCCTTTCTATGTGCCAGATCGGATGGCATCCTCAGCCGCAGATATCCAATTATTTGATTTTTTGAATTTTCATATGATAAAAATATCTCATTGCCATTGCTTGCCATATACTTTCTCCTGATAAGTTTACAATCATTTGTGTAGTTTTCACCTGAAATGCCAACTTCCCGGCTTCTTATTTCCATTGTTTTTATTTGCATTTCATTCATATTTCTATCAACAAGGTTGTGGAGATCACTTCTTTTGACACCAGCCTCAATGAAATGTACAGGTATGTCTCTCTGCATCCTCATAACCCTCACCCATGGAGGCATATTTTTCATGAAATACGTTATCAGTTTTACAGCCTTTTCTGTATCATATGGCTGGTATTTTCCCTCTTTCCACAATCTGTACAGGGAAGTGTTTTTAACTACAAGTGTTGGATAAATTTTTAGCATATCCGGTATATAGTTACCGTCATTAACCATTTTATCAAAACTTTTTATATCATCCTCATAATTTGCTTCGTACATCCCTGGCATTAAATGATAAAGGATTTTTAAACCTGCATCCCTTGCCAGTTGAGTTGACCTTATAATTTCTTCTATTCCATGACCCCTTAAATTATCCCTTAATATTTTATCATTTAAAATCTGAACCCCAAGTTCAACCTTCGTGGTTCCATAGCTAAGGGCACTATCTATTTCCTTTTCATAAAACCAGTCTGGTTTTGTTTCTACTGTAAGACCCACACATTTTCTATCCGAATTTTCATTTTCAAGTATGGATTCCTCCAGGGTCGGAGATATTTTCCTGTTCATCCCATCCAGGCAACCTTTAACAAAATTCTTCTGGTATTCTTCAGATCTGGCAGTGAACGTTCCACCCATTACAATTAAATCAACCTTGCTTGTATCATGGCCTATGGTTTCAAGTTGTTTTAACCTATTAAATGTAATATTATATGAATCGTAATAATTGTTTCTTCCCCTCAATGCAGATGGTTCAAATCCTGTATAGGACTGGGGGGAATTATTGTCAACTCCACCCGGGCAGAATGTACATTTCCCGTGGGGACAGGCTTCTGGTGATGTCATTGCAGCCACAACAGCAACGCCTGAAATTGTTCTTGTGGGTTTTTTCCTGAGAAGCTCAATATACAATTTTTTATTGTCCTTATAGTTTAAAATTTCAATATCACTTGGAACAACATCAAGATTGAATTTTTTGGAAAGCTCTACCTTCCTTTTTTGTAATTCCAATTTATTTTTTATTTCTCCTTTCCGTAATTCCTCTGTTATATCCTCATAAAAGTCCATTTTAATTGTTAATGCTATGTAATTATAAATTATTATTGTTATTCATATCATTCTGTTCCTCCATCTTTTCCCTGTATTTTTTTCTGCCAATAATTCGGATCCCATATGATGCTGCTATTGCAATGATTATTATGGCATAATCCATATATATTGATATGCCCAGATAGCTTGATGCAAATATAAATATTATTGCTATGATAAAAACAACGTTTGAAAGTATTAGATAAGCCTTTGACATTCTATAATTATTTGATCTATTTGCCCTGTTCCCCTGCTGACCTGCACCAGCCTGTGATGCCATTGATTTGATATATGGTGAAAGTAAAGACAGATAAATTACCAGTGGAACCTCATCATTCATGTAATCATACGTGCCCGTTAACGATTGGGAACTGAATGTAATTGTACCAACCTTTGTTCCATCAGAGAGTAAATTTGAACTCTGGGATATACCATCATTCATCGGACGTGTAATTGAATAGTTTCTTCCATTATAATTCATTTTAAGGTTTCTGCTTATCGTTCCAAGTTCCATACCATTCTGTGTAATTTTATATCCGCCTGAAGCCTTATCAATGTAAATATTTTGGGTTCCCGTAATTTCAAGGGATTGAGTTCCCATAGCACCCTGATTAACCTTTACTGAATATAGTTCATTACCATCCTGATAAATCTTGCCATCTTTATATTCGTACTGCACATCTATTCATTGAAATGCATTATATTATACTTTGCATTTTTACTATGCCGGACATTCAGGGTTAGGAATTTGGGTTATTTTCTCTTCCGTTTACCGTGAGAACCTACGCGGTGAAATGTTTGTGGTTCGTAGCAACTGGGTAATACAACATTACAACACATACAGGCAAGTTTTGTGGTTGATATGGAAAGCTTTACAATTTTAGTGTGAGATGGTTCACAATATACAATTATCTACCATGCGCCAGCGATCACGTATTTCCACCAACTTTATGATGGCTTGGTTTTTATTTGTTATACGGACGGCAAATTTATGAATTTTACCAGATTCTAACGAAAATGAGATGTCATTGGTATATAATAAAATGTTTTTATAAATTTTCTATTAGCATGGCAAGCAAGGCGGATCTTTCAGGAAGAGAGTTGGAAAATATAAATTCATTTTCCGAATGAGCCCCGTTCCCAACAGCACCCAGGCCATCGAGTACCGGAGCATAATATGAGCAAAAGTTTCCATCACTGCCTCCTGAAACAGATGTTTCTTCCAGTTCTATACCGATATTTTTCGCTATATTACGTGCATTTTTAAATAATTCCACGGATTTTAGGGATTTTATCATTGGCGGCCTTATCTTATATTCCACTTCTATATTTACCTGCTCGTTTAGAGGTTTTATCGATTTAATCATTGATTTAATGTCTGTAACTGCATGCTCTGTACTGAACCTGAGATCCGCCTCCATTACGCATAGATTGGGTATGACATTTGTCCTGTTGCCTCCCTGTATAACGTTAAAATTAATTCCAGGTATTTCTGATTTTTTTACTGACATTATTATATTTGCAGCCTCGGTTATTGCATTTATTCCCTTATCCGGATCAAGCCCTGCATGTGCAGCCTTCCCATGTATCGTTAATTTCAAAGTTCCAACGCCTTTGCGTTCTGTTTTTAATTTGCCGTCAAGTGAGGGTTCCATTACGAGTGAATATTCTGCCTCCTTTGCATTCTGTATAATTATTTCCCTTGAAAAGGTGCTATCAATTTCCTCATCGGATGTCATTAAAAAAACAATTTCCTTCCGAATGCCATTGTTTTCTTTAAGATATTTTAAAGCGTATAATGTTTCAATAATACCCGCTTTCATATCAAACACACCCGGTCCATATATTTTATCATCCTTAATTCTGAAAGGGTTTGATTTCAGTGTTCCCTCCGTAAAAACCGTATCGTAATGCATTAATAACAATATTTTTTTTCCTTTACCAAAAACGGATATGAGATCATTTCCATTGGTATCAGATTTTATAATTTCTGACTCCAGATCAAGATTTTTTTTTAAATAATTTTTCATATAATCAACAAATTTGTCAAGAAGTTCCTTATTGTATGATGGGGTTTCCATTTCCACAAATTCCTGCAAATCACTGACCATATTCTTTTTATTATATTCCATAAATTCCTTAATATTCAAATTAAGTCACCATTTTTAATTGAATATTTTTTCAATAAATCCTCATCAACAATTATTCCATTCCCATCGCCTGTATTGTCATTTATCACGCCTTTTTCCATTTTATATGGATTTTTAACTATATCGTTTTCAAAATATTTACTATTTGGGGATGTGTCACCGGGATAATCAATAAGTTCATTTGATGCCATTGCAACATTATAGGATCTTCCTATACCTGTTTCCAGCATTCCTCCAATCCATACGTGCCCATTGTTTTCCCTCGTAATTTTTGCTATTTTCAATGAATTATAAAGCCCAGAAACCCTACCCGGCTTTATATTTATGATCTTGCATGCACCTATTTCAAATGCCTTTTCAGCCTTTTCCGGAGAAGTTATTGATTCATCAAGGCAGATGGGTGTGGATAATTCCTTGGCAAGTTTGGAATGAAATATCAGGTCATCATTATAAAGTGGCTGCTCAATATATGCCAGGTTATATTTGTCAAGTTTTTTTAATAATTCAAAATCCTTTTCTGTGAAATCAGAGTTGGCATCAACACTTAAGTTTATTTCGGGGAATACATCCCTTATACCACCTATAATCTTCTCTTCCTTTCCCTTCATAATTTTGACTTTAATTCTTTTATAACCAAGTTTTAATCCATCGTCTATCCTTTGAATCATTTTATTTATATCATCCATACCTATGGAAATACCAACGTCAGCGTATCCTCTGCTCTTTCCAAGATATTTATGAAGTGGCATATTGTTTAATTTAGCATGATAATCGAATAGGAGCATTTCGACAGATGCCTTTGCCATATTGTGGCCTTTTATGAATTTTGACCTTTTAAGAAATTCTTCCGGCTCTGGTGTATCCTTGATAAGTTCTGACAAATAGTTTTTTATTATGTGCATTGCCGTATCATTATCTTCGTAACTGTAGAATGGATTCTCATCAGTGACAGATTCAGAGTATGAAATAATACCATTATTTTCCAGCTTCAATACTATTGCCACTTTATTGATGTCTGTGCCAAAACTTGTTGTAAACGGTACCTTTAATGGCATTTTAACCATAAAATAACTGAGTTTCATTGATATTTATTATAACTCTATATATTAAATTTTTTACATAAAATCTATCCCCCAATATAATATTAGAATTTTTCAATAATAATTTCAATCATTCAAGTAGAATGTGATCCAAAAAACAAAAAATTATGTAATCATATACTGTATACAAAAAACTGGAACTTCAACCCGTGCTACACCGATAAATATATGAAAATGACCTAACGGGCAATTTCCGCCATAGCATAAAATCCAAATTGAAAATGTTAATTAATAATAATATAATATCGGATTATGTCCATTTACGAAGAAATCAGAGATGATATGTACAATTTAAAAATAGGAAATACTCCCCTTTTTAATTTCAACAATAATATATATTCCAAACTTGAATATTACAATGAATTTGGCTCTATTAAATCTAGGGCCGCCTTTTTTATGATAGATTATGCCATAAAAACAGGAAAACTAACAAAGAATAAAACCATAATAGAAGCCTCCTCAGGAAACACTGGCATAGCCATTTCTGGAATATCAAGGATGCTTGGATATAAAACCAAAATTGTCATTCCCGAAGGGGCAAGCAATGTAACAAAAAGAATATTAGAAGAAGCTGGTGCAGATCTTGTCCTTACACAAGGAAACAGCACTGAAAACTCAATAAAATTTGTCGAAGAAATGATAAGAAAATATCCGGATAAATATATACAGTTGAAACAACATGACAATATCTTAAATTCAATGGCACATTATTATTCAACAGGACCGGAGGTGTACAATGAAATAGGGAATGTTGATTTTGTTGTTGCTGGCATAGGTACTGGAGGCACAATAACCGGCCTGGCAAAATATTTCAAGGAAAATTCAAATTCAAAAGTTATAGGTGTAATTCCTGAAAAAAATTCACATATCCTTGGCTTGAGAAACCCCTTTAATTCATCAGAGAAAGGAATTATAGACAAATATGGAAAATATATTGACGAAATTTATGAAATAAATGAAAATGATGCATATAAGGCGGCCCAGAAACTTAAAGAGAAGTATAATTTATTTTGTCGGCCCCTCGTCGGGTGCTAATTTTTATATTTCAGGAATAATTCACGAACAGTCATTTAATAAAAGGATACTTACTGTATTTCCGGACAATGGAGATAAATATATAGAAATTTACAATTCAAAATCCATTGAACTTTAAAAATGTGTTACAAAAAATAATTAATTTAACGGAAATGTAGAAAGAATTGAATTTTATTTATTGAATTCAGGTTTCTTCTTCTGAAGAAATGATGATACACCTATTTGCATATTTTTGGTGTTAAAGAGTTCTCCAAATAATTTTGATTCCTCATAAAAACTCCCATGATTCATAAGAATTTTGATATTTTTTAAAGAATCCCATGATTTATAGTAAAGTTCTTTAGCCAGGTCGATGGATTTTTCGAGATAATTTTCATAAATATCATTTATTATGCCATAATCCAATGTTTCCTGTGAATTCAGGGATCTGCCTGTCATAATTAGATATTCGGCCTTGTTTTTCCCTATTAAATTTTTCAATCTCTGGGTACCTCCCCATCCGGGAAGTATACCAAGATTTACTTCGGGAAATCCAAGTTTCAGGTTTTTTCCTGCTATTCTGAAATCGGTAGATAAAGCAAGTTCAAGACCTCCGCCAAAAACATAACCATCCATAGCAGAAATCACAGGCATTGGAAAATTTTCGATTTTATCAAGAATATCATGCCCTGATATACTTAAATCAAAAGCCTTGCTATCAGAGATGTTCAGGAAATTGTTGATATTTGCACCTGCGGAGAATACTCTCTCATTTCCAGTTATTATATTCACCCTTGTTTTGTCCATAGAATCATATATGCTGTTTAGGGTATCTATGTCAAGCGCATTCATTTTTCCATCGTCCATTATAATTAAATTATATTCCTCCTCCTTTTCATTTTTTATCATATTTATAATACCTCTATTTTTTAATATTATTGAGATATAAAAGATTTCGCAATACCACTCATAATTAATAAAATTTTTACTTTATAAAATACCTTTAATAAAAAATATATTTTTTATCTCATTGTGTGGTGATTCAATTTTCACTCGACAATTTCCAGCGTCAGGGTATGCCCCCCACCACCGCCATGACATATTGTTGCCAACCCTGTATTCATGTTTCTAGATTTTAGGGCATTTATCAATGTCACTATAATTCTTGATCCACTGTTACCAAGTGGGTGCCCTATAGCTATGGCTCCACCATTAACATTGAATCTATCCGGGCTCACACCAAGCTGGTCCCTTACAATCAGTGAGGCAACAGAAAAAGCTTCATTGTGTTCCACAAGATCGTAATAATCAATTTTTTTATTCTGTTTTTCCAGTAACTTTCTTGTTGCCGGTATGGGTGCCTCAACAAAATCCTTTGAATCCAGAGATGCAGATGAATATCCTGTGATTTTAGCAACTGGTTTTAGGCCATATTCCTTTACGCCCCTTTCGGATGCAAGCAATAGAGCTGAAGCACCGTCTGAAAGCTGTGACGAACTGCCTGCTGTCAAAATTCCATTGCGATCAAATGCCGGAACAAGTTTTTCAAGGTCACCAATCGAGGTTTTTCTTATTCCTTCATCTCTTTCAAGATTTTTAAATGGAGTTATTTCCTTTGCAAATTCGCCTGATTCCATTGCTCTTAGAGCCTTTTCCTGGCTTTCAACTGAAAATTCATCGGTGTTCTTTCTTGTAATATTATATTTTCTGGCTGAACCCTCTGCAGATACTCCCATATGTTCATGGTACATTGCATCAACAAGTCCATCATTTAGCATTGTGTCCTCAACTTTAAAATTTTTGTATAACAGTTGTTTTGGACCCCACCTAAATTCTGGGCTTAAATAAAATGGGGCTGCACTCATGTTCTCCATTCCACCTGATACTATTAGGTCGTGTTCACCAAGGGCTATTTCCCTTGCTGCATTTTCTGTGGCAAGCATACCGGAGGCACATACAACATTAACTGTATTTTTCGTGACCTCTGATTTCAATCCGGCATGATAAGATGCCTGGCCTGCGGGATTCTGACCAACACCAGCCTGAATTACATTACCCATGATAACCTCTTCAATCATATCCTTGTCAACCCCAGAATCATTTATGACTGCCTTGATAGCAGCTCCCCCCAATTCTGTGGCACCTATTCTCGAGTAAGATTTTCCAAATTTTCCAATCGGAGTTCGTTTTGCTGATATAATGTATACATCGGACATGATTGGTTATTTGTTATATGTTTATGTATTTTATTATTGAGGGTTACGCAATTCACGAAATGTAGCAAAAAATTTAATAATAATCAAACTATTTTATTAAGATGGATGAAGATAATAAAACAGAAATTACCGATGAAAATAATAAGAATAAGGAAGAGGAAGCAAATAATAAGGTAAATCAGATGGAGGTTACAAATAAAAAACCCATTGCCCTTTACATAGAAATTGCCTTCATTCTTGTTGGAATAATATTGCTGGCTGTCGGGTCCTTGCAGCTAAAAAGCATAGCTCATGTAAAATGGAATAAAGTTACTGAGATTGCATTTCCTCTTGGCCTTATATTTATCGTATCACCAGGTTTACTATATTTCAAGAGATTAAGGGAGAAGACATTCTCAATCATTATTTTGATAATATTTGCTATCGGAGCGATAATGACGTACATTTTGCTTGGTCCATATAAAATGTTTACAGTTCATTTTGGCCTGCTTGGAGATGTTATAGCAGAGTATATAATAGGATTGTTTTTTATAGTATTCTTTGTATCACATCTTACAAAAAAACATGTGATTGAAAAATATAAAACAAAAACAAATTAATTTTATTCATAAATTTTTTTTACCTCTTCCATGGCGATATGCACAGCATCTTCTGGAGTTGCAGCCTTAATAAATTTCCCATCACTATCTTTATTCTTGATTTCCATATCACCGATTGAAACCACTGTTTTTCCCTCGGTAATTGCAAAGGCTGCCTCAGAGGTTGTTCCGGAATAGCCATCTATGGCAATTATAACATCACTTGCCCTTACGATTAAAAAATTTCTTATATAACCTATGCCCGTTGGTAATTTTATTGTAAGATATTTATTGCCATCGTTTTTATCAAATCCCGGCAAAATACCAATAACTATACCGTTATGGTCAAATGCACCCTTCGATACGCATTCCATAACTCCACCTTCACCACCACATACTATTATACAATTTTTTTCACTCAATAATTCACCTATCTTGTATGCAACGGAACAGTAATGGTCATTAGTCTTGCTACCTCCAATAACCCCTATATTATACCTGTACATTATTTAATATGTATTGAAAATATAAAAAATCATTTTATTTTGGATATATACAAAGTAATGTTTTTTATATCCTTAACATAGGCAGTTTCACCCTTTGAAAATTTATCTTCTGGATCTACAGGTACAGCCCTCCATATTTGGGAATCTATGCTTATTTCATATACGTTATCCTTTGACAACGTTTTTATCTGGCCTGTTTTACCAATCATTGAAGTGGGACCTGTTGCCATTGGCCTCCTGAATGGATGCCTTAAATAAAACCTAGAAAACCAGGCTCCAATGAAAAAGAATATAACAGCAACCAAAAATATAATTATATAAATTTCCTGAGTTGGCATAATACGTAATTATTATCAGTTTATATAAATATTTTTATGATAAAACTTTAAAAGTAAAATGTTATAAGGTTAACGTTAAAAATGGAATTGGAGGAAAATATTGTAAATTGCAGAAAATGTGAAAGATTAATAAAATACAGGAATAACCGGGCTGTGCCGTCAAGATATTCATCCTGGACATACTGGAACAGGCCAGTACCGGGATATGGAGATATTAATGGACGGCTTTTAATTATAGGGCTTGCACCGGCTTTCAGTGGTGGCAATAGAACTGGAAGAATATTTACCGGGGATAAAAGTTCGGACTTTTTGATTTCGGGTTTATATAATGCAGGATTTACAAATATTCCAACTTCTGAAAATAGAAATGATGGACTTATTTATTACGATATGTATATAACACTAGCGCTTAAATGTGCACCTCCGGATAATGTTCCTTTAAAGGAGGAACTTGAAAACTGTTCCCCTTTCTTAAGGGGGGAAATAAACGAAATGAATAATTTGAAGGCGATACTCGTTCTTGGAAAGATTGCATTTGATTCCTTTATATCATATCTAGATAATATGAATATTAAACATGACAAATTTAAGTTTGGAAATCAAATTTTTTATGAATTTGAAAATAAAAGATTGTATTGCTCATATCACCCGAGCCCAAGGAACGTGAATACAGGCATACTTAAAAAGGAGGATTTTACAAATTTTCTTAGGGATATTAAAAAATATGTATATGGATGAAATTATTTCTTTTTATGATAAAACCATTTGTTATTTTCAAGATAAAAATATCCCCCGTTTCTCAAATATATTCTTGAAATTTTCCCTTCAGTATCAATTACATTGTGATAGCAAATTCTGCTCCCCTTAACAATTTTTTTGACACAGTTGCTTCCGGAACCACATTTATTCAGAGCCTTTCTTAAATTTACAATATTCTCCTTTTCTTTTTTTAATTTTTGCTTTTCCTTGGTAAGATATCCGGGTTCAAATCTTTCCATTGAGGAATGCTTTCTTCTCCTGACGAATGTTACTCTTTTTGGTATGAATGTATCTTTTCTTGGAGTTACAGCCATTATAGATAATATTAAAATATCATATTTAAAAATTTATGGTTCCTTTACAGTATATCCTCAATTGCCATTTCTACATTACAGGCATAGGAAGGGGAAAGTTCCACTGGATACCGACCTTATGAGCGGGATTGAAAACATAGCCACACTCTTTACTCACTTATCTCACCCCAAATGAGTTTGAAATAGCTATAAAAGATGTGGAGTTTAGAAATAAATGGATTGAAAAACAGAAAGGGATGTATAAACATGTTGAATTCCTTGAATAATACAAAAAAGTTGTCTAAAAAAGAATGGATCATATCATAGAGATATAATTATAAAGATTATGGCAATTGTTTAATATGAAAGCCGCAGTTCTTGAAGGTATAAAAAATCTTAAAATAAAGAATGTGCCAGATATTAAAAACGTTCCTGATGGGTATGTAAAAATAGAAATAAAATCAGTGGGCATATGTGGATCAGACATACATTATTATGAGTATGGTAGAATAGGTGATTTTGTTGTAAATAAACCAATGATACTGGGACATGAAACTGCGGGAATTATAGAAAATCCTGGGAATTCAAAAAAATTCAAAAAAGGCGATATTGTTGCCATAGAACCGGGAATACCTTGCGGTCATTGTGAATACTGTAAAAGAGGAGATTACAACCTCTGTAATTATATAAAATTCCATGCCACGCCCCCGGTTGATGGTTCAATGCAAAAATTCATTGTATATCCTGAGGATTTTGTATACAGGGCATATCCATTAACAACTGAAGAGGCGTGCCTTGCAGAACCAATGTCGGTTGGTGTTTTTGCCGTTAAAAGATCGGGTATGAGGTTTGGAAAAAGAGCGTTGGTAATAGGTTCAGGATCTGTGGGCATTATGACGGCCATAGCTATAGAATCCACAGGATCTGAACCGGTATTGTGTGATATTGATAATAATAAAATAAATATTGCAAAATCATTGAAATACATGGCATTCAAAAATGATGAAATAAATGATGAATATGATTATGTTTTTGAATGCAGCGGATATGGGTCCGAATTTGCATTAAAACATACATCCAGAGGTGGAATATTGGTGCTTATCGGGATGGGAAATGAAAATATAGATGCTTTAGTAGCTATAACCAAGGGTATAACAATAAAGGGTATATTCAGGTATGCAAATATTTACGGTATTTCATTAGAATTGATCAAAAAAAATCGTAAAAAATTAAAAATATTTCAATCTAATATAATTCCAATGAATGATTTGCCAGCTTTTCTAAGATATAAAAAATACAATAAATTCTTTAAAACAATAGTGGAATTATAAAAATACAATAATCCACACTATTTTATTTTCTCCTTAATCTGCTTAAACCAAAGGTTCGTACATCACTATGTTTAGGTATTCTTTTTCCATTAATTTTTATTATATATTTCCTTATAAGGTAATACATAAAACTTAAAAGTAGCAATATTCCAGTAATGGATAGGCTCGCAATATTTATATAAAGCATAATCAATATTATTGTTGATATTCCCGCAATTGGTATAATAATAAAATACGGTTTTTTTGACAAATTTACTTTTGATTTTTCATTGTTTCTCAGTTTAAAATATAAAGCTATGGCTGAAATATTTATAATTATATATGAGGTTAAAACAGCTGAATTTGAAGCTTCAACTATGGTTCCAAAGGATACAAATATTAAAAATATTATACCTAGTGCAGCGGATACAGCTATAGCTATTACGGGTGTTGAAAATTTATCAATGTATGATAATTTTTTAGGCAATTCCTCATCCCTTCCCATGGCAAATAAGACTCTTGATGTTCCCAGTATTCCAGTGAGCGTAACACCTGCGGTTGCAGTTATCCCTCCAATTGATATTAATATTATCAAATAATAATCGTGAAGTGATTTTATGGCCAGTGCTAGGGGTGAGGAGGATACTGCATAATCATAATATGGTTTTAGTCCCAATAGTGTTATTGCAACCAGGATATACAGAACTGAGGATATAATTATTGATAAAAGGATCGCCCGCGGAATTGTTTTTTCTGGGTTTACAATCTCATCACTTATAGTTGTAACTCTTGAAAATCCGGTAAAGGCAAAAAATATCAAGGCTGTTCCAGTTATTATACCAGATATTCCATGTGGCATGAAGTTTGAAAAATTCCCGGAATGAAAGTTGCTTAATCCAGAGAATATGAATACCATTAAAACTACTAAATTTATAATTACAATTCCCGTTATTGTTTTGGCCGAATTTTTAATCCCAAAAATATTCACGGTCATGAATGATAATATACATGTTATTGCAAAAAATACTGGATTCAATTTGAAACCGGTTAATGCATCCATATAACTCCCAAAACTCAGGGCAACAGCAGCAATTCCAATAATATTCCCAAATGTCCACATCCAGCCACCAATGAATCCGGGCATTGGAGACATAACACTCTTGGCATATTCATATACTCCCCCTTCCTTTGATACATGCCTTGCTATTTCGGAAAAACTTAAACCTGTAAAAATTGCAATGATGCCCGATAATATAATTGATATTATTATTGCGGGACCGGCCTTAAATGATGCTATGCCTATAATCACAAAAATTCCTGCACCAATTATTGCACCAAGATTTATCATAACTGCATTGAAGAGCGTTATGTTTCTTTTGAGTTCCATAAAATTGTTATAAGAAATCCATATTTAATATCTTTTTTAAGAAATGATATTTTTAAATAATGCAATAAAGATATCTATCTATATATCTGATATAGGGATGTATAGTAAAAATATTTAATCTATAGGTTTATATAAACATCATGTTAAAAATTCCAGAATATATTTTTAAAGGCGCATATGCCTATGATGGAGCTGGTGTTAAATTAAAAAGAATCTTTGGTGGGCAGGAAAGTTACAGATACACAGATCCATTTCTTCTTCTTGATAATTTTGGGTCTAGTAATCCAGAGGAGTACCTGAAGGGGTTCCCCTGGCATCCACATAGGGGCATTGAAACAGTTACATATGCTATTAAGGGAAAGGTATCTCACAGGGATAGTGAAGATAATTCTGGAATCATTTATTCTGGAGATGTTCAATGGATGACGGCCGGCAGTGGAATATTTCATGAAGAAATGCCACATTATATTGAAGACAAGGACAAACAAATGATAGATCCTGAAATGGCTGGATTCCAACTCTGGATAAATATACCTGCAAGGGAAAAAATGAAAACTCCAGTATACAGACCAATGAAAAGCAAGGATATTCCAGTTATACGTGAAAACAATATAGATGCAAAGGTTATTTCTGGAATTTTTGATAAAGTAAATGGTAAGTATTCTGGAGGTGAACAGGATATTTCATATTATCATATTAAAATGGAGCCAGAATCTTCAATGGATTACCTTACAAAAAAATATTACAAAACCATCATATATACAATAAATGGCGAAATTTCAATAAATAATCAAAAATATGAACCTGGAAATGCCATAATATTTTCTATTGATGGAAGCGAAATTAGAATAAAATCTGATGATTATTCAGAATTTCTTCTTCTTAATGGAAAACCAATAAAGGAGGATATATTCTGGTATGGTCCAATAGTAATGAATAATAGATCCCAGATTGAAGAAGCTATAAATGATCTTAACTCAAATAAGTTTATAAGGGATAAAAAACCGGTATTTGAGTGATGCTAATGTAATTTTTCCCGAAACACGATCACTATTTTCGGTGTTATTATTTATGCAATTATTAAGAACCTGTATTTTCCTGTTTATGGCCATTTGTGACCTCCTCCCCCTATCTTTCGAAAGGGGCTTCCTGCTTCGGCGGTTACCAGCTGAACCTCCACAGGCTTGCAATCCCCACGGCCCGTGGGTACTCTGTTCTTCATGCTCAGCCATTCGACTTTACGGGCACAGGCACGCATGGAGCTATATGTGGTCCGACCTTTTTACATTATGTCTGCTTGTTGACAATGTATTCTTGCAAAAAAGTAAATAAAGATTTCGCTATCATTCCCTCCCTTTCAGAAGGGGATTTCTCGCTCAATTTTGTTAAATTATTGAGCCAAAAAATTCGACATATGCATTGTAGTACAATTCAGTGAATACCAATTTTGAATCTATTATTTCCATTGCATTTGAGATTATAATATTGAAAGATGATGTACCATTTTTATATTCCTTCCAAAAAATAATTGAAATTCCAATTGCAAAAAAATGAGTTTAAAATTTCTGATGCGAATAACTCATTTTTGATAATCTTTTTATTATGTTTAATTTTTCTGGATTCCCATTTAAAATATCACTGTAAAATTTTATAGCAGTATCATAATCATTAACATCCACAGGTTTTGGCACCCCATCCTTTCCCCCAAGGCAGAATGAAAATCTTACAGGATCGATATAGGATGCTGGATGACCATATATTATCTCAGATAGATAAGACAATGCTCTTATTGTGGATTTTTGCAATCCTTTAATGGACATCAACTCATCAAAATTATCAGGATTGTATTCATATAACTCCCTCATTTTATTCCAGTTTATGCGATAATTCAGGTCCAGTACATTCTTTTCCATGTAATTATCAAGACTTCTCTGTTTTGAATATTTTAATGGATTGTCCTTTATAATGTCTATTATCCCTTTTTTATTTTCACCACTCCTTGATGTGGATAAATCCAGTACATTGTCATTTTCATAACCTGACAATCCGTTCCTTCCATCATTATAATAATCCTTAATACCATTGATCCAGTGATATCTCCGGGCAATATGGAGGTTTTTATTCATACCCTGCTGCACGATTGAATAATTGCCCTTATAGTCTATTATTATAAATTGCATATATAAATCAAAGTTGTCCTGAAGTAGTTTTTCATCAATTTTGGCTATTTTCGTTGCATTATTACTGATGCGGTGCAGTAAACTCTCATTTATATTTCCATTATTCTCAAGAATTTTGAATTCGTCCTTAATACTGTTTAGATGTCTTCCTTTTCCCCCTAGAATGAAAATATCATCATTTTTATTTAAATAATTTTTAAGTGCACTTAATGTTGCAGTGGTTGTTCCACTTGAGTTCCAGTCAAAACCTATTGCAAGTGATAATGAATGAAACCAGAAAGGGTCAGATATCCTTTTTAAAAAATCATCTGTTCCAAAATTTTTTATGATTATATCGCTGATTATGCCGCCGAGACGTATCATTCTTTTGTATAAATACTCCGGTGGATGGCCATAGTGCAATGGTAAAATGGAACTCCCAGTATTTTCCATAAATACTAAAAATAAAAGAGTATATTATATTTTTTATTTATAATTATGAATCAATTCAACTATATTTTTTAGCGTATTTTCATTCGTTTCTGGCAGAACGCCATGGCCCAGATTAAATATATAGCCTTCATGATTTTTCAGATCTTTCAATATGTTTCTTGTTTCCTGCAGTGCCTCATTTTGATTATACGAAACCAAATATGGGTCAAGGTTTCCCTGCAATCCCACATTATTTCCAATAATTTTTCGTACATGACTCAACTTTATACGCCAGTCAATGCTAATAAAATCTGGACCTGTATCTCTTAATTCATCAATAATTCCTGATGTCCCCGTTGAGAAATAAATAATTGGTATCTTACCCTTAAATTCATTTATTATTTCTGTAATATCTTTTTTTAAATATTTATTGAATGTATATGGAGAAAGTGATCCAAGCCAGCTGTCAAAAATCTGAATTGCATCAACTCCTGATTTTACCTGTATTTTCAAATATTCAATAATCATTTCCTTTACTAATTTAACATAATTTTTGAAAATTTCATCATTGAACATTACTTTTTTTGTGATTGAAAGATTATTGTCTGATTTTCCTGAAAAAATATAGGAGAGAATTGTTATAATACCACCTGAAAAACCTATTAGTGGGATTTTATGTTTTTCTTTAAATAATTTTATTGCATCAACTGTCCTATATTTCAGGTTTTTATTATCAAATTCATATATTCCATTCATTTCCCTATTATCAACATAACCATTTTCTATTACTGGCCCGTTTGAATTAAAATCAATTTTATATCCCATAGCCTCAAGAGGCAAAATAATATCCGCAAATATTATTGCTGAATCAACGCTCAGGAGTTTTATTGGTTCATATGTAATTTTTTCTGTTAATTCTGGATTCATGCATATTTCCCTGATTGTATTATCCCTTCGAATATCCTGATACAGTTTCATATATCTTCCGGCCTGTCTCATGAACCAGATTGGAATTTTTTCTGACTGGTGATATTTGATCATGGAAATAAAATCATTCATGGTTTTATTCTCCTTATAGTTCTGGGATATGGTAAGGATTCCTTTATATTTTTAAGTCCACATATCCAGGTAACCAAACGATCCATGCCAAGTCCAAAACCACTGTGGGGTATACTTCCATATTTCCTTAAATCAAGATACCAGTAGTAATTTTCCTCGTTGAGATCGCTATTTTTTATCCTTTCCATCAACTGGTTTAAGTCGTAAATTCTTTCTCCCCCACCTATTACTTCCCCATATCCTTCAGGGGCCAGCATGTCATGGCAAAGAATTTCCTCCGGATTGTCTGGGTCCGGCCTGTGATAAAATGTTTTCAATGATTCTGGATAATCTATCACAAATATGGGTTGGTCAAAATTGATCATTATATTGTATTCTTCATCAGCACCAAGATCATCCCCGTATTTCAAATCCATCCCAAATTTTTTGGACATTTCTATCAGGTCTCTGTATTTTATCCTCTGAAATGGTGGTTTTATTTTCTTTAATATATCTATATCTCTATTGATGATTTTTAAATCCTCCTCATTATTTTTTATGACTTGCTCAATAATATAACCAATCATTCGTTCTTCGTCTTTCATCATATCTTCATTATCGTACCATGCAGCTTCTGCTTCAGCATGCCAGTATTCGGTTAAATGCCTTCTGGTTCTTGACTTCTCTGCCCTGAAGCTGGGAGCAATTGTGAATACCTTTTCAAGGCTGTAAATCATTGTTTCAAGATAAAATTGCGTACTCTGGGTTAAATTTACCTTTTCCCCAAAAAAATCAACAGTGAATAATGTTGAGCCTCCTTCAGTTGCGGTTGAAACAAGCATTGGAGCTTGTACCTGGTAATAATTATTTTTATAAAAAAAATCCGAAAAAGCTTTGAATATTGTTGATCTTATTTTAAGCACTGATGTAAACTCTCTGCTTCTGAGCCAAAGATGCCGGTTATCCAGCAAAAATTCCTCACCTAGATCCTTCGTAATGGGAAAATTTTCATTTCTTTCATATATTTTATATGATTTAATGGTTAGTTCATATCCAGTAATGGCTCTGGTCTCTTTTTTTATTGAGCCCGTAATCTCCATGCTGCTTTCAATGGTCATTGACGAAAGTTCTTTCATTTGTTCATCATTTAAATTCTCCGAATTTGCAATGCACTGGATTATACCAGAAGAGTCCCTCAAAATTATAAATGTTATTCTTCCTGAACTCCTGATTCTGTAAACCCATCCGTGTATAGTTACGACTGAATTTGAATAATTTTCCGATAATATATTTTTTATATTTTCCATCTATGGGCTATACTATTAATTTATATATTTTTTTATATAATGAAATTCTTGACCTCTTCCAAAATTAGGATGCTAAAATAGCAAGTAAAGGTGATTTCCTAATTTTGAAGGATACAATAAATTGTTGAAAATGAACTAATAAACACATGCATTAGCTAATAACCCCAAATTATGATATTTTAACTTCCATATATTATATGAAATGTGAATACCTTCTGCAGAAGCATCAAGGCTTTAACATGTCATAGTTCATGGCAGTTCTTATACATAATAATTATTTTTTGCAAATTGCATATTAATTTAAAAAAAAAATTAAATAATAATATTTATTTATTTAGATATGAGGAAATATAGTTATCTAGCATTACAATGGCTTGGATTTTTCGGTTCAATGTTATGGGCAGGTATACATTTTGATTTAATTGGATTACCTCTTCCGTACATAGCCAAGGTTTTTTTCGGTTTTGTGATAGCAATAAGTATAGCAAGTGGAATAATGTTCCTCGAAGGCAGAAAAAAATTCTATATTCCAATATTGATATTTTATATTCTTGATGCAGCATTGCTTATTGAATCAAGAGTGGCGATAGCACCGGTATTTAATACAAAACTTCCATATACAACAAGTTCTATAGACGCACTGGTTCTGGATTTTATCATGATAATTATTTCAATAGTAATAATATTGATGGGAAAAACTCAAAAAAAATAGATGCATTTCATTATCATTTTTATATACGGCATTTTTTTATTATCTGATACATTTTGAATAAATTATTAACATAACGTGTATGGGAAATCTATTTTCAATATTCATATAATCCTATTCTAAATGGTATTTTATTCCATTGATTTTTCAATATATAATAAATTTTTTCATTATAAATTATTATTAAAGCGTAAAACACTGGTTATATAATAAATAATTACATAATCGAAAATCGTATATAAATATTAATTTATAATAATATTAGTTATTTTTTAAACGATAAATTTAACATCTTTTAAATTATTATGAATTATGGAATACGGATGCTACGTATGTAATAAACTAATAAAAACTGGTGAGAAATTTACCTTTACAAAGGATGGGTCAGTGCATTTTGATTGTTTTATATCCACAAAAAGGAAAACAGTACATGAGGAAAAACAGGAATATCTGAGAACATTGAGCCTGATTCTTGATTACCAGTTAACGTATCTTGTGGCTTTATTGAATGTAAAAACTGATGATAAGGAGTCCCAGGATCTTTTAAGAAAGAGAATAACAACGATAGAAAAAGAAAGTGGAGATATAACAAATAATATTTACAATTTGTAAATCTAAAAGTTTTTCTTTACATCTATCCTAAAATTTTATTATTTACGTTATAAAATAAAAAAAGTTTATTTTTTCTTTTTAAATTCTGTATATCCACATTTTCCACATGCGTATCTGTCCTTATGTTCGGCCAGAAACACACCTGGTCCGCATCTTGGGCAGAATCGTTTTTTTCTGACTATTTTATCATTTTCAACTGCATATAGTTGTCTTTTTTCCATCATTCCACCTCTTTCTGTTTAAGTTTATTTCTTATTAATTCATAATCAGGTTCATACAACAATGCATGTTCCTTCGTATCATAAATTTTTGCATATCCTTTTATTTCGTCCTTTCCTGTTTCTTGTTTATTATTGTCAACAATAATCAGATCCTTTGATACCTTGTAATAATTCACAAGCAAATCCTTTATCTGTTCCCTGCTTGGTGTTTTCCCAGAATCATATACTATTGTATATTTTATTTCCTTCCTGAACAATGCACCATTGTCACGCTCACTATCAACCTTGAAATTTTTTATTACTGTATTTTCAGACATTTATATCACCCAACATTTTTCTTACTGTATCCTTTATTTCCTTATTTACTTTTATATATGCCATACCCCTATCTGGAATTCCATATACAATTACTGTATTGAAATCTGCATAAAATATTATTGGTATAACCGCCAAATCTTCTTCTCCGTGTACTTCTATCCTTGTTTTATTTCCCGATTCAAATGCTTTTTTTATGGCATTTATCAGGGCAATGCTCATTGTTCCCGCAGGATTCGACACCCGAATTGAGTTTTTTACATGTTTAAAAAACCTTTCATTCCTTTTTGTCATGAGATCTACAACCTGAAGGAAAATTTCAACATTGTTCTTTTTTAGATTTTCTGTTGTAACATCACCCACACTGATAATCTTATTGGAATTTGATAATTCTTTAATTTTATCGCATGTGGTTAAATTGTGCTTAAATTTCTTTATGGTATTGATTATGGTATTGCCCAACACAATATCATGATCTAACTTTAATGGCATACATACCGGGTTCCGCAATATTGGCCTTATTGGCAATTATGGAATTAACATTATTGACTATCAAAAAACCGAACCAATCTTCCCTTGTTTTTTCTTCCCCATGCACAGGGCAAACACTATCATATGTTAATCTTTTGCAAATTTTACATGCTCTGTATATTTTTTTCATATTATCACCTAATTCTTAATATTCTCCTTATGCAACCATTCCTCTTTTCCCAATCCTGGCTGTTTAGCAGTTAAACCTATTTTGGTTTCTGATAGTGATGATGAGCCGAGATTCAATGAAACTATTTTTACCCTGATCTTATCTCCAACTCTCAATGATAATTTTGAATCTTTTCCGGATAATATCTGATTGTCAATATCCACATTTATAGAATCATCCATAATCTGGCTTATATGCAACAATCCCTCGAATGGACCAAACTTTATAAATGCACCAAACTTTTGGATAAACATCACAATACCATCTACAATTTCATGCATTCTAGGGTAATATGCAAGTGCACTGTATTGTATTGTTTGATAAACTCCTCCATCGCCATGTACAATTGATCCGTTGCCCTTTAGGGTTATATTTTCCAGTAAAATAACAAAAGATTTTCCAACACTTCTATGTTCTTCATTTTCCATATCCACCAATTTGCCCTCAAGCATTGATTTTGATGCATCCATCACAGCTTTATTGTAATTTTCATTCAATAACTCAGGAGGAACTCTTATTACATATTCATCTTCCATTGAAATATACATTTTTCTCTGATTATATAAAAATTTATAAACTTTTCCTTATTTAATATGGCGGACATTTTCTGTTGAAAATTCCAGGCAATTTCTATTCTGGATATTGGGGAATTCTTGGTTGCTAATCAATCGTTATGTATATGTTAATTATCTGATACAATAACAATTGTCCATCAATAAAGAATTTCACAGTATAGTTTAGAGAAAATTCTATCATAATTTCAACATTCAATTTCCAGCATAATTTATTTATTAAACGGTATTCAAATATTAATTTTAAAAAAATATAGGTTCATTATGATCTTCTTCTGACCCTGAATTCAATGTAGATATCCAAAACCACGATCATGAATAATATTAAATCAAAGATATTTATGGAAATATATTTATCCGTAAATAGCGTACTTGATAAAAATTCAGCATGCATTGATGAAAACAGTGGGTCAAATGCAGAATTTATAACTATAAAGACGTTCTTTTCAGGACTTTTCACAATAAACTGATTTGACGTAATATTATATGCTTTATTATTCATATTATATGAAATATTGGCGTATGGAATTACATATTCTCCCGTACCATTCAATTTAACATTATACGAAAAGTTATCATATTGGTTCGGTGCCAGGGTTATGTTGTTTCTAAATGGAGAGCCTGAAACGAGTTCAATTGAATTAGCTTTGCCATAGTATGACAAAAACGTAGATTCTGATATGTTTACGTTCCTAATTGTGGAATTGTCCTTGTTTTGAAGTACGGTATATATTGTTGTTATTCCATTGTGTGTCCTATAATATATATTAAAGTATATGTATGCCGGAAATGTATAATTAACCTGAATATTTGAGGTATATGGGTTAACCTCGCCTTTATAATAATAGGTAGTAGATCCATTTGGCTTAAAATTATTAGCAAGTGTATCATTATTGGTATAGAACAAGGAATCTGTAACCGTCTTGCCTGATGATGTTGTATTGGGATAAATAATTCCTATAATGGAAAGTTCATTTGGCCCAAATTTAATCGTACTATTGTAATTTAATAAATAACTCAGCCTTATATTTTTGAAACTTCCTGATGAATGGAATATATGCGTTTTTTCGAAAACACCAATCAGGAATTTTTTATTTCCCACATTTACATTATTCTTAAACAGTAATGAATAATTCCCATAACCATATGCCATTATGGAAGCATTTACACTTTTATCACTACTCCCCGGTATATAGTAACCATTATCTGTATTGTTTTTTAAAATGTGGTACATTGATTGGTTGGTGTGATAATTATTAACAATAGATTCCGCTGATGTTTTATAATTAACATTTTGTCCGTAAATATATAGATTTAAATGATTATATGTTGAATTATAAATAAGTTCGGGAGATGTCATACCCGCTGCCTTCAATAAAGAGGATGTACCAGAAGAGCCCAGGCTATATGTATTTTTCGTGATAACTATAAAGACTGCATCAGGAATTACATTTAATATGCTGGAAAGGCCATTAACGGTAAAATTATGGCTTTTGAGAAAATGGGATAGTACGGAAATGTTGTTGTTCAATATTACTGAAGCAAATGCAACACTGCTGGGAGATGAATAATTGCTGGACAAGGCAACTGAACTTATCAATGATCCATTTTCAGTAATATAATTCAGGGAACCCTGCATTGGCTTTGAAGTATTTAAATCCGTTATGGAAAAAGCTGTGGAGTTCTCTTTTGGATTATTAAAATTAGCTGGCACATACATTGAGGTAATCATCAGTAATACAATAATAATGGCAATTACGGTAATTGCTGCTTGATTCTTTTTAATATGCTTTTTTCTATGAATTAGACTACCTACAACGGCTGATACAGCAATTACTATAATCAAATTTTCAATTATATTAAATATTAATGGTTCAAATATGATAAAGTTAATGTTTCCAGAAGGTCCAGATCTCATTAACTGTAATAATATTGGATAGATCGTTGAAATAACTGGCTCGTTTTTTATCGCAATAACTGTTGTTCCTGCAGGTATTACATATAAACTAACATGAAATATATTTAATAAATCAGATTCAAGAAGTGATATATTTAAAGTTAAAATGCTCATGTTAAACATGGATAAAAATATGAGAAAAATTAAAGATGATGAGAGTGTAAACATTAAAATTGATACACCGGCTGCCCTGAAACCCTTTCCAGAAAATATGCCAATTACAACTCCTATAATTACCCATGACACAAATATTATTGTATGATTTATAGGACTGCCAGCAATTAACCCCAGAATACCAAGAAATAGAGGGAATTTATAACCAAAAAATGGTCCCAACCAGTTAATCAATGGTTTAAAAAGTGATGAAATTTCAATATACGCAAGCACCACTATTGAAACAGCCCCTGTAATTATCCCGGCAAGTTTACCCATATTATATTAAATCAAATCATATATATAAATTTATGTATATTTATTCAGAAATTATGTTAGTAACTGGTCAGTCAAATGTGCATGGAGATAGACCACTCTGACTTTTCCAACTTATATTTCATGGTCTTTTTGAATTTTTTTCAGATGGTTTATTTTGGTTATTGATGGATTTGCATCTTTGCCATCACATCCCATGATTTTCTATCTCAATGAAAGATAGACAAAAATTTCGTGCACGTTATACTGAATAGTTACTTATGTTAAAAAAAAATATATATGGACACCATATAAAGTAAAATGGATTTAAAGAATATGGAGGATAGAGAATTCATTGAAAAAATAGCAAAAAGATTATTGAATATCAGAGCAATATCACCAAAATCCGGCGGCTCTGGAGAAGAAGAAAAAGCCAATGAAATAATATCAATATTGAATGATATGGGGTATAGCGATTACATGAGTTATGATATTAGGGATGATCATAATAAAATAAGGCCCAATATTATATTGAAATTGGGAAATTATGATAGAACGTTCTGGACAATTTCACATATGGATACAGTCCCAGAAGGTGACATATCTTTATGGAAATATGAACCATTTAATGCAACAATAGTCGATGATAAAATATATGGGAGAGGTTCAGAAGATAATGGGCAATCCATTTTTACAATTATGCTTTTATTAAAACATCTGGATACGAATAAACTGAAGATCAATGCTGGATTTGCCTTTGTTTCCGATGAAGAAACCGGAAATAATTATGGAATAAAATATCTTCTTGAAAAAAATATTTTTGGGAAAAATGATTTGATACTTGTTCCAGATGCGGGTGTTGAAGATGGTTCAATGATAGAAATTGCTGAAAAAAGTGTATTATGGCTTAAATTCACTGTTCTTGGGAGGCAGGGGCATGCGAGTATGCCTGAAGATACAATAAATGCATTCATGGAATTGTCAATTTTCATGAATATACTGGATAAACATCTTAAAGTTTCATTTGATCATAAAAACCCCATATTTGAGCCGCCCATCTCCACATTTGAACCCACGAAACATGAAAAAAATATAGACAATATTAACACAATTCCCGGAAAGGAGGTATTTTATTATGATTGCAGAATATTGCCAGAATACAGTGTTGAGGATGTTCTTAGGTCGGTTGACGAAATTATAAATGAATACAGCCAAAATGGGAAGGCCAAAATTTCATATGAGATTGTAGAGAGGGATGAAGCTTCAGATCCAACACCGGCAGATTCAGAAATTGTTACAAGATTGAAAAAATCCATATTTGAAATAAGGGGGATTGAAGCAACCTCTATTGGAATAGGTGGATCCACATTTGCAGCGTTTTTCCGAAAAAAGGGGATACCTGCGGCTGTCTGGTCAACAACGGTTATACATATGGCACATATGCCGGATGAATACTGTAGAATTCAGGATATAATAAACGATAGAGATGTTCTGGAAAATATTCTATATAACTGAATTTTAACTGTTTATTATGGCCATTTTCCAAAAAAATTATTAAATATATTTAAATTCGTGAATAATGGACAAAAGGTGTATGGATTTGGAGGTTTCAGATCATAAATTCGAAAATGTTCTACTTAAATCTGGAGAGGCCATTCCCAATTTATGGAATATACACAGTTCAGATGGTAATCTATCAATATGCAATATGAATGAATATATATCATTTAATATTGATCTTTTCAATACAAAATATTTGACCGAAAGTATAGCTGGATATCCTGAAATTGGATATGGTTCCTCAGGATGGAATTACAAATACAAAAATCAATCATATAAAATTAAATTCCCATTAAAGATAAAAAAATTGCTTCTTAAGAAAACTTTTGTTAAATCCATATCTGAAATTGTTGATTATTCACCGAAGGAGTTGCCACATAACATTGCTTATGACCTGTGGATAAAAAAAACTGTGGATGGAGAACCAAGAAGAAATGATGTTGAAATCATGATACATGTATACAATAAAAAACTACAACCCAAGGGAAGGCTGATTTATAAGAACGTTCTTATTCCAGTTGGGAAAAGTGGAGATAACAGGAAATGGAACGTTTATGCCGGGGAGAATGTAACAGGTATATTTACTGTTTCATTCCTGCTAAATGAAAAATCTGGCATGAATGAAAAGACAATAAATATAAATGATTTTATAAATACATTTATAAAATATTTCCCTGATCATAAGATAGATGATTATTATATTATGGGAATAGAATATGGAATGGAATTCGGGAATTCAAATTTGAAAAGTTCAAAGATTGGTTTCAATATTAATAATATGGAAATAAAACGTGGCATTTTTAGGGTGAAAATTATTTAACACCATAATTTACTTCGTTTATTTTTAATTCTCACTATAAATATACCCTTTATATGGATTTTATATTTCATGTAGAATAGACAATCATTTATTTTATATATATTGGAAATCGTATAAATATTGAAAATTTTAATAAAATAGATATATATATGAAAAAATAATATCATATGTAAAAAATTATCAAATATTGAGGTGACACATTGAAGAGAAGTTCAAGAGATTGGAAGAAAAGAGGAAATATGCGCTGGAAATGGAGAAAAAAGAAGATAAGAAGACTCAAGAGGGCAAGAAGAGCAAGCAAACAGTGATAATAAATATATTGCTGTTGACTGTTCACCCTCAAAATAAGATTCTAGATAGATTCATAAAACATTTCAAAACATGAAAATTTCAATAAATTTTTCAAACCAATTCATTTTCACAGAATATTTTAATAAATTCAAGTTCCTTATCATTTAATCCGGCCGGTATAATTATTGATATGGGGGATTCATCAAGTAAATCCTGCGCCATTCCATTGACAATTTTTTTTATATCTGTAAAAATTATTCTTTCATGGTCCATTCCCACTCTTATTCCTATTATTATGGGAGTTTTCCCTGTTATAAGGCCTTTTCCCCTTTTATCCTCCATTTTTAGAAGGGTTTGAATTGCGTCTTTTAAACCCATTGTTTTTCCATTATTAAGATCAAGCAATAATAAAGTATGCATATCATTGGCATGGTTTCTATAAATTTTATCATAAACACTGAGTGGGAAAAAATTTTCATGGACAAAAGGTAAAGAAACTATATTTCCAAATTTATAATTAAACAGCCCAGTTCTTGCTGGAAATGCAGTAAATATTGATGCGTTTTCGTATACCCTTGTTTCTATTTTATTTTTCATTGCTTCTTCCCGTATTTCATTGTGGGTTGTTGCCGTTAGTGCATCACCGGTGACCATTAGCGTAACATTAAATTTTTTAGCATTTTGTAGGATTTCTTCGGAATTTTCAATTGTTTCACGATCTGCAATTACAATTTTTTTACTCAATAACTTTTCAAGCGATAGAATTGTATTTTCTGGAGATATTGATGTGTAGACATCGAAATATATTATATCAGAATTTTTTAAAACTTCAAGCTGTTGAAGGGTTATGCTTTTAGTTCCTCTTAAGCCTATACCCATTAAATTTATCATTCTATCAAATCGTCTTCAATTCTGATCACTTCGTTCAATTTTGCTAATCGTTCGCCACCGATAGTCCCGGTTTTTATAAATTTGGAATTAAATGCAACAGCAAGATGCGCTATAAAATCATCTGTTGTTTCACCACTTCTATGCGAGACCACAGTATCCATTCCATTTTTTGATGCGAGTTTTACGGATTCAACGGTATCAGACAGGGTACCAATCTGGTTGACCTTGATCAAAACACCATTTGTTGATTTTAATTCTATGCCCTTTTTTATCCTTTCTGCATTTGTTGTATAAAGATCATCACCAACAACAATGGAAGTATCCTTAATTTTTTGAGTTATCCTTGAAAATCCTTCAAAATCCTGGTCATATAACGGATCCTCAATGAAATAGAATCCTTCAGTTTTGTTCAGTGAAATGGCAAAATCTATCTGTTGATCTTTGGTTTTCTTTTCGTTTTTATAATCGTATTTTCCATTTTCATAAAATGATGAAGCAGCAAAATCCACACCTAAAAGAATTTTAACATGATACTCATCGGATATTTCCTTGGCAGCGGCCTTCATTATATCTATTGCCTCCTCATCAGAGATATCTGCTGTCCATGCCTTTTCATCACCAAGCCCAACACTTTGATTCTTGAGTTTGTCCGAAAGTTTTTCCCCCACCCTTCTGTGAACCATTATATTGTAATATACGGAATCAAAAAATGTTTTCCCCTGCGAAGATGCAAGAAATTCCTGTATAGTTGTTCCATTTTTTGAATGTTTTCCCCCGCCTATTATATTACCCATGGGTCTTGGGAAAGAGGGATTTAACCCCCCAACATACCGGTACATCGGTATTTTTAAATGATTTGAAACCGCTCTTGCATTTGCTATCGATAATGCGGTGGATAAATTTCCACCCATTGCAGAAAAATTATCTGTTCCATCAATTTCATGCAATAATTTATCAAAGTTTTTTTGTGCAAGGGCATTGAAACCTATCAATGCTTTTTTAACATTTTTATTGTAAAATTCTATGCTTTTATTTATATCATTATCTGGATATGCCTTTACTTCAGTTTCTCCAGTACTGGCACCTGCCGGCGCAGAACATATACCATATGTATCACCTATGTAGATTCTTGCCTCAACTGCCTGATTCCCCCTTGAATCAAAAATCTTTTTAACGTCCGAACCGGTTATCTCAAATATATTATCCATATACTTTAATTAATACCTTCAATAAAAATATATTGATAAATATATTGAAAAATTTTTCGGTTGCATGATTTTATTCGGTGATACACAATATTTATTGCAATAAATACCTCGCGTGATAAAAATATTTATTATGCACTGTTAATTATTTATGTCATGAAAAATATTGAAGAAGGATATAAAAATATCAAGGGTATAAAAATTTATTATAAAATATTTCGAGCTGAAAATGAAGTTGCAAAGCTCATGACATTGCATGGTGGACCGGGCATGTCCCATGACTATTTATTACCACTGGCAGATCTGGCTAAAAATGGTATAACCGTAATTTTTTATGACCAGTTTGGATGTGGCAGATCGGAAGAGCCTGAATTGAAAAATTTCAATATAGATTATGGAGTTGAAGAGGCGGAATCATTCAGGAAAAAAATATCTGGAAATGAAAAAATTTTTCTTATGGGGTCGTCATATGGTGGAGCACTGGCCCTTGCATACTCCCTAAAATATCAGGATAATCTCAGAGGTCTCATAATTTCCGGGGGTTTGCCAAGTATTCCAATGACCGTAACAGAAATGTCCAAACTTATAGATAATCTTTCACCCGAATCAAGAAAAGCATTAAAACAAGGAGATATGGATTCTGATGGATATAAAAAAGGTGTGGAAGAATTTTATCATAAACATCTTTTGAGGATGGATCATTATCCAGATGATGTTATGAAAAGCCTTAATTATGGTTATAATAGAAATGTGTACAGAATAATGAATGGACCAAACGAATTCACAATAAATGGAACTATAAAAAACTGGGATATAACTGATAAGATATCATCAATAAAAATTCCAACGCTGATTACGTGCGGTGAGTATGATGAGGTAACACCAAACATAGCGAATATTATACATTCAAAAATAGCAAATTCAGAAATTGTTGTGTTTAAAAATTGCTCTCACCTATCAATGTGGGAAAACAGGGAATTGTATAACAAAACGCTTTCTGAATTTATAAAATCAAAAATTTAATCGTTTTACATGAAAACAACAATGTACGCCATAAGGCTAATAATGCCTATCTGGAAAATTACCTGAACCAATGCTACTTTTATGATGCCCATGAGTTTTTTTGCTATCAATTTCTCATTATTGTCTACCTTTTTAAATTCCCCATAAATTGTAAATGAGAATGGTAGTATTAGACCCAGGCTCAGAATGGCAAGTATAAATGCTATAATAAGTATAATTATAAAGAGGGGGGTAATTGAAAATATATTATCCTGCAATGATAATATGAAGCCTGATAAAGGCGTTATCACTGATATAGTGGGTATGAAATAAAGTGTCATTGGTATAATCCTCATTGAAATGTTTGATTTTATTTTATCATTCATCCCGGACAATACAATGAAAAATATGAGACCGAGAAAAACATCTGAACCAGTCCACATGGCACCTAAAAGGACATGGCAATAGTCAAGTATGAGAATGTTTTTCACCAGGACCGAAAATGCAAAAAACAATAAGAGAATTATAACTATTATTGTACCGATGGTTCTCTGATGGTTCAAATTCATTGTATTCTGGGTCATATGGCAAAACCTGTTGTAAAATGGGCCATAAGTAAAATGATGGCAATTTGAAATATAACCTGGCTCATTGAGAGTTTCAAATTAAACATGGTCAGCCTCACTATTTTATCTCTATTTTTGGCACCATGCAATATCTCACTGTATACTCTCAATTCATTTGGAAGAAAAACAAATATTCCCTGAATGAAGAGAATAAAAGCAATTGCCATTGCAGCAATGATATAATATGAACTAAATGGCAATTTCATAAAAATCGCAAGATAAATACCTGCTGTTATTGTTACAGCAGATATTGCAGGCATAAAAAAAAGCATGGTTGGAGTCAGCCTCATTGAAATTTCGGCCTTTTCCATATTGCTGAGTCCCCTCATTATGTATGCAAAAAATAATCCCATAACAAGGTCCATACCTGTCCAAATTGATCCAGCAACAACATGAAAATATTCAAGAAAGAAAAAATCATGCACATACAAAATAACAGCTAAAATAATGGGGGGTATAATAAGCATTGGCATTCCTCTGAACATTGAATTCTTCAATGTGAATCTTTGATCTATGTGACATCCTCCCACGACTAAAACCGTGGGCTTCCTGCTTCTGTGACCGGAGTTGCCCTTGCGGGTAGTGCCCCAATCTCCACAGGCGTAACTTCGGGAGTGCCCCTCCCTACTTTTTCTATTCCCCTATTGAGGATGTTTATCG
>JAKBQY010000062.1 GCA_021835025.1 Thermoplasmata archaeon
GCCACTGACGTTTCCCATCTTGAGGATAATGTAATGGCCCTTGATATTAAGATTCCTGACCATGTCTTCAAGGAACTGAATGCACTGGTTAAGGTTCAATGAAACTCTGTGCCAGTGTCACATTTTCAACTTAAATTCATTTTATTTCTGCTTTATCTCTTTGGATATCAGCAGGGTACTTTTTGACTCCTTCTCACATCTCAATGTTCAGTGTTACAATCTCATTGGCCCTTATATTTCCTGTTATCCTGAAATCTTCAAAGGAAAGATTCCTGTATCGGTTATCTACAGGCTGCTCAAGAAGATCAGTTTCTATCACTTTTCTGCATTTCCAGGGAACAGAAATCTCAAATTTATTGTCGTGTCTGTCTAGATTAACTATCCTCAATACGCGGTTCCCTGAATATTCAGCTTTTTTGATTGAACCGAAAACGGCGCCATTAATTCTGATGAAACTGGACGAATCAGCTTTGTGACCATGGAAGACCTCTGGAAGAATATTGAATTTCATACCCTCATTCACCATACAATTCTGTGAAAACCCATCCATGAAGCCATATCTAAAACTGAACAGGTTTTTTCCTCGATCTGCGAATGGATCAGGGTACGCTGGTGATCTCAAAAGTGTCACCCCAAGATTCCCTGATTCAAATGAATGACCATATTTTGTTCTGTTCATAAGTACAAAGATCTTTTCGTTCTGAACAACACCAACAATCCTGTGCATTGGAAACTCAAATGCCGCTTCACCTCTTGGAGGCTCATCAACCAGATATGGCTGTTCCCCAATCAAACTTGAACCTTCCACCGGTACATACATTTTAAGAAGCCGATTGTTTCCCTTCCAGTCAACAGTAAAATCTAGATTTACATAATCCTCATATTCCGGGAATTCGTATTTTACCAACATTGAACCTGGATTCAGAGAATACTCTGCTTCTAGAGTTTTTCCAAACTCATCTATTTCTTTTACCCTGACATTTTCTGGCACAAGATTTATCCCGTTTGATAAGGTATGGTGATCCAGTTCCCATGCATCGAAATCACCCGGAAAGTCGTTAAAAAGCATGAGTGCAGGTACTGGAAAAACAACACCTTTTCTTTCTATTTTTGTAATACCTCTTCTGTTCCACTCCACATTCCATGCCTTTTCTTCCTCTTTCTTCAGCGAATGACTCTGGGCAGTTTTCCCCAAATCTTTCTGAAAGAATGAATAAGTGTATAAACCAAGACCTCTATTGAAATAAGCGTAAAATCCATAATCTTTTCCATTGAATATGACAGGTAAGATTTTTCTGTCTGGTGAAGCGACAACTTTGCCTGGAACCTTGTTTGACCCGAGTGAAATCCATGCTTCTGTCTCAAACGAATAAGGGCAGAATACAGTGAATGAATTGTCATCCGATCTGTATTGATCCATCTTCTCCCTCATTGCGCCATCCAGCTCTATTTCCAGTTGTTCCAGTTCGTGTATTGAATCCCTGTAAACCTGCATTATTGACGAACCTGGTAGTATATCGTGAAACTGATTCTTAAGAAGTTTTTCCCACTCATTTCTGAAAGACCTCTCTGAACTGTTTTGATCCAGTATTGAATACAATGCCTCTGCTTTTAATAGCTTGCCCTCTGCCAGACGGTTGTGCATCTTTATGTCACCATGTGTGGTGTATGTTCCCCTGTGATATTCCAGATAAAGTTCGCCATTGAAAGAGGGTAGTGATTCATAAACCGATTTGAGTCTGGATGTCCAGATGTCAAGAGGATTGTCATCTCTAATGAATATATTTGAAAGATTCTGAAGACTTTTGATCTCGTCTAACATTTTCATGTTTGGTCCTCCGCCTCCATCACCATACCCATAAATAATGGGGACAACCCCCGCTTTTTCCGAGGATATACTATTCTCCTTCACTGTCTTCATTAGAGATCCGAAGTCCGTCTTTGAATTGTAGGTTCTGGTATGCGAATGAGCTATAATGCTAGAACCGTCTGGGGACTTCCAGACAAAGGTATCGTACGGAAATCTGTTTGTGTCATTCCACGACAACTTGGTTGTTACAAATAGGTCAAATCCGCTCTTTGAGAGAATCTGTGGAAGCTGCGCGGGGAATCCGAATGTATCAGGAAGCCATGAAATATTAGACCTTTTACCAAAATGTTCGTTGAAATATCTCTGTCCGTAAAGTACCTGCCTCACAAGGGATTCTCCAGATGGGAGGTTGCAATCAGGTTCAACCATCATTCCTCCGATTGGTATCCACTTTCCTGATTTTACGTATTTTACGATATCATCGAACAGCTCAGGAAAATTTTCCTCAATAAACCTGTAATGCCAGGCCATGCTCTGGACAAACAGAAAATCTCGTTCTTTCATAAGATATGTCATTGTAGCAAATGATCTGTGTGCCTTTTCAATAGTTTCCGAGATTGGCCAGAGCCATGCAAGGTCAATGTGTGAATGCCCTATAGGAACTAACTTTGTTTTCATATTTGAAAAAAATTCAGCCCTAATGATTTTTTCAATGTCCGAAAGATTTTTCTTTGCCGTGAAAAGTTTGGAATGATCAATTGTCGATGCATTCCCTTCTGGAAGCTCGTTCATTTTTCTTAAAAGGTCATCCATTTCATAGCTGTTCCTGAACTCTTCACTATGTACTATATATGATAAAAGTGATATCTTGAGTTCAGGTAACCCCTCTATTATTTCCTCAATGTTTTTGAAATGTTCAGGCTGCCTAAATTCTTCCAGGACTTCAACCACAGTCTTTAACCTGTAGTAGAGGTCAAGCATCTCCTGGTCAACCCTGTATTTTATTACCATAAATTTCTGATCAAATTGACCAAGCCTACCGAATCTTATAGAATTGGAAAGTCTAATTTTGAAACCATCCGACTGAGAATATACCTCAATATCCCTGTGTTCTGCGTCAATTCCATATTCATCACCGTTTTCAAATTTTATTATACCACTTCCGGAAAATGGAATGAACAGATGATCCCCCCTCAACAACATATGTTTCCCCATTAGATCCATATAGTCTGCAAATTCTGATTTTACCGGATCTGAAATCTTTTCGAGTCTTATGATCAACGGGTTCCTCACTGAGGAAAGAATCAGCGCTCTTATCCTTCCTTTCAGGTTGCTGACATACTTCGGCTCCATATATAAATAATGCAAACAAGTTTAATAAACGTAATTGGAAATATGGAGTCAAAATCCTACCGATTTTAATGGATTCCATTCATAACTAATACTCAGGAACGTACATGTAATCGGAACATTATACGAAAACAAGAAAATGCAATGGATCCTCAAAGAGATGGACCAGGATGCAGAACAGTTAATGAACATACTCAAGCTGAAACCATTCTTCCATATAATGATAGGTAATACACAAATGACTTATTATCTGGAGTTTTGCATGTTATATTGTTGTAAACTTAAATGTATAGAAAAGGATGATACGGGGATTCCTTAAAAGAATGATATCGAAAAAATACAACCTCAGGTTGCTGTACTTCTATCTTGCAATTCTCTTATATAATAGGTGAGTTCTGATGAATATGATATCAAGAATTAAAATAATAGATGATAACATGAAGATGTCAGTCTCATCAAAACTGATTCGTGTAAATTCATTCACTTCCAATCTAATACCTGGAAATGGGACTTCAGGGGGTGATTTATGATCTACTGTGACTGGAGGGGGATGTTGCTGTCAGTTCGACAGAATATCCATGAATCTCAGAGTCAGTTTCAACTTTTTCTCCATCAGAATTAATGATAATTTCATTGCCAGATAAATATAATAGAAATCTTCCAGTTCCGTATACCATGACTTTTTTTCTGTAAACTATACAAGAGTCTTTCTTTATGTATATTGGGTATTTTTGCGATTCATTAATATAAATTGGTCCGTTTATAATTTTTCTATTCCAGAAATCAATCCAAGTTCCCGAAGGGAGGTATACTGTTCTAGATTGCTTTCCCTCATATATTTGCGGTGCATATAAAAGCCCTGATCCAAGCATATATTCATCTTCAATATAATACGCATCGTTATCGTCTGGAAATTCATAAGCCAATGGGCTAACTGAAGGAACACCTTCCTTATGTGATCTATATAACATACTGTATATATAATCAAGGAAATCGTACCTAAGATCTATACTTTCCACTATTTCTTTCCTTACATTTGATGGAAACAAGAAAATTTCCTGGTCATTGCCATTTATTATTTTGTGATTCCTATATATTGGGAAAAATAAGGCCATTCTATAATAAGCAGACGTCATTTCCGGCGGGGTATCTCCAAAAAATCCACCCAGATCACAACCTGTAACAGAGACCCCAGAAATTGAAAGGCTTGTTACAATAGAAATTTGCAATTTGATGTCATCCCAACTTGCTATATTGTCCCCAGTCCAAACTGCTGCAAATTTTTGAATTCCGGCATAACCTGACCTGCTAAGAATAAATGGTGTCTTGGAAAGCTCTTTAAATGCTTCAAATGTTGCCATGTTTTGGTAATATGGATAGGAATTTCTAACCTTACTGTGTTGTATTTTTTCGCCATTGTCCAAGTGATGGATAGCGTTACCGTCCATTAAATGGGACTCTGTTAAAATAGTGGGTTCATTCATGTCAAGCCAAATTCCATCCACACCCTGAGAAAGCCATTTCTTAACGCATTCTTTCCAAAAATTTCTAGTTGATAAATTAAGAAAGTCCGGGAAAACACTGTCACCGGGCCACATTTTTTGATAATAAATATCCTCATTTGGCGTTTCTATATAGTGGCCCAAACCTTCCCTAAAAATTTTATAATTTTGATCCGATTTTATGCTTGGATCTACTATAGTCACAATTTTTGCTCCTCTTTTATGCACCTGTTCTAAAAAGTTTTGAGTATCACCGAATATATCCTGATTCCATGTGAATAACCGATACCCATCCATATAATGTATGTCAAGATACACTGCTTCAACTGGCGCAACTTTAGCATATTCATCGAGAATCTTTATAACCTCATTTTTTGGGTAGTATGAATATCTGGAAATGGTATGTCCGATACTCCATTCCGGAGGCAGGAACGGTTTTCCGGTCAAGCGAAAATAGGCCTCTACAATTTCGTGAACAGTACGTGATTTGAATACAAATATTTCTAAGGCTCTGTCATTTGAGGTTATGCTGGTTTTGTTGTAGATTTCAACGCCAAAATCAAATTTCAATTCCCCCGGATAATTAATGAAAACTCCAAGAGCTTTTCCATTGAATATTTGAACAAAAAATGGTATTGGTAAATATATTGGATCCTTATTTCTTGAATAACCATTTGGGTCGGTATTAACAGAAAGAAATTTTTTTCTTTTTCTATCGATCCCATAGGCTTTCTCTCCAAGTCCTAATATGTGTGAAGATATTTCAAAAGTAAAAAACATTTGCAGACCATCGCCACTATTTTTAATTTCAAATTCATATTCTGAAAGTATACTTGGAATTTCAGAGATTTTTGTCTCTGTGTTGTGGGAAGAAAAGTCTATAACCGGTTTGTATTTATTAACAACTATCTTATAATAATCTGTAGTTTCAAAAATATCAAATTTCATGGTTTCGTATTTTATATTGAGATTTAACATTTTCGTATTATATCTGCGGTAGTTATACGTTGTTGGGACTGTAATTATTTTAGTCTGAATGTGCTCGTTAAACAGTCGGGTATTGGAACATTTGTGGTATGTGTGGTAAATTAGTTATATTGTCTATGTATCAAACATCACATTTCAATTGGTAATCGCTATGAGATATTTTATTTATCCAATCGCATATAAATATTAGTGCCAGTTACATTAAAATTAATAAGTTATTAGAAATTACATATTAATGGTGAGGCAATCAAGAAAATTTATAGTAGTTACAGTTATCACCGTCTTAGTCGTAATTATTATTTTATCACTATCTTCTATACCATTAAATAAACCCCCTCAACAGGATTCGGTAAAGGGTATTGCAATTGGAGAAGTTGGGATGAATGCTAGTTATCAAAAAATATATTACCCTTCTTCAGTAAATAAAGATGCTTTTTTTAATATTTCAATACTATTTGATTGTAATATAACAATTACATCTATATACACTACTAGTCTCGGATTTACAGTTAATAATTGGACTTTTAGCTACAACTCGTACGTAAAAACCGGGAATGGACAGGGAAATTTTATCGGTTCTGTGAGTCGGAATATAGGTGTATTAAACATATCAATAAAATCGCCAACCACATCTTATAATGGGGAAATAGTTCTTCATCTCGTTGGAAAAGTCCCTACTAATGTAATTTATTAACACTTCGTTTCCTGAATAATATGAACCATAATGCCAGATTATATATGTGTAACATGGTCTATTATTGCTATATTAAATAGTGGAGAAGATAAAATCGCCGGTCTTGAGTGAAATATATCCAGACATTACCTTTTGTCAATAAGATATCGGCGTTGAGTTATATTTTTAAAAAACAAATGATTCGATGTCGCTTCTGAAGATAAATCTCGACATGTTGCCTAAAAATGATGAATTAAATATTGATTGTTTCTCCCTGTTCATCAAACATAATGCAATCCTCAATGTTAGCATAAACATTTATTTCTTTGCCAATAGGAATGTCGGTCATATCAGTTATGATTTTAATATCTTTACCCGCTAGCGTTTTGGCAACAATCAGGGTGTGTGATCCAAGGAGTTCCGACACTTTTGGAATTATTTTACCAGCCATTGTATTTGCTCCCTTTTTTTCAAGTGAAATGTTTTCTGGCCTTATACCCATAGTAATCTTCGAAATATTAATATTTATGTTGAAATTAAATGGACCATCCCCATCAAACGATTTCCCATTCCAAGAATATGAAAAAAGATTTATTTCGGGATCTCCTAAGAATGTTGCGACAAATGCGTTGTTTGGATGCTTATAAATATCAATTGGTTTACCAAACTGCTCGAGTTTTCCATTATGAAGTATCCCAACATGATCTCCTAAAGACATTGCTTCCATTTGGTCGTGAGTTACGTATACGAAAGTTTTACCAAGTTCTTCTTGCATTATTTTAAGATCGTTTCTTATTTTTGAACGTATATTGGCATCTAAATTGCTTAAAGGCTCATCAAGCAAGAAAATTTTTGGATCTCTGACCAATGCTCTTCCAAGAGCCACCCTCTGTGCCTGACCGCCAGACAATTCTTTAGGATACCTATCCAGAAGTGCCGTGATATCCAATTTCTCTGCTACTTCTTTAATTATAGGTCCAATGCGTTCTTTCCTATAATTTAGCATTTTCAAGGGAAAAGCCATGTTTTTATATACAGTCATATGAGGATATAGCGCGTAGTTCTGAAAAACCAAAGCAACGCCTCGTTCAATAGGACTCAACTCATTCACCAACGTATTATCGAAAAGAATCTTTCCACTATCCAATTTGTCAAGGCCCGCAAGTATATTTAATGTTGTGGATTTCCCAGATCCTGAAGAGCCGAGCAAAACAAAAAATTCACCATCCTCTATTCTGAGATCTAGGTTTTTCAAAACATTAACTTTCCCGTATGACTTAGATACCTTTTGTAATTCAACATTGACCATTTTGATTCACCCTTTAATTCCTCCAGACAAAGCTTTTATCATATATTTTTGAGAAAATATATACAACACGATAGCGGGAATGGTATAAATAATAGAAAAAGCTGCCAGTTCATTATAATGTACATTAAAAGCCCCGAAAAAGCTGTATATCTCAACAGAAATGGGTAATAAATGGCTGGAGGAAAGTAAAATGTAAGGAACATAGAAGTTTCCCCAATTTATTACAAAATCTAATATAATTAGCACGGCCAAAATTGGAAAGGCTAGAGGTAGGAATACATATAAAATTGACTTAAGACTTGAAGCGCCATCTATAAAAGCAGCTCGTTCTATACTCTGTGGTATTTGATCAAATGAATTTTTAAGGAGCCAAATATCTATGGGAAGATTTAGTACTCCTAGAAATAATACAACACCAAACACACTATTATAAAGCGTTGTCTTGATATAGAACACATATTCTGGAATTAATAACGAAAAGACAGGAAAACCCGTGAGGAATAATATTCCCAATAACAGGGGCATTCTAAATTTAAATCTCTTTCTTGAGAAAATATATGCTGGTCCAACTGCAAACAATAGCGATAGAAAAGTTGCTCCAAGCGATTGTAACAATCCTTCGTAAATGGAGTTTACAAAAACACGATTAGTTAGCACATTATAAAAAGGTTTTAGCGTTAAAAATGTTGGAACCGTTAAACCAATATCGTTGATGGGGCTGAAACTTTCAACAAAAAGCCAAATAAATGGAATTAGAAAAAAGACCCCCAAAATAGAGAGAACTATATATGTAAAAATAGTATTTATTTTCATCTTAATCTACCTGAATAATCTTTAGGTATATTAATGAAATACCTAAAGCCATTAATATTATTATTACTCCTATAGCGTTTGCAGGACCCAATGAGAAAACAGAAAATGCAGTGTTGTATTGGTATATGGTAAGTAAATTCGTAGCACGAGCAGGACCTCCAGCAGTTAATACATATATCAAAGTAAATGTTCCAAACGTGAACAGCGTGATAAGAAGCAGGTCTGTTACAATTGTTTTTTTAAGCAAAGGAAAGATTATGCTAAAAAACCTCCTGAAAGGACTTGCTCCATCAATATAGGAAGATTTAATTAAACTTGGATCTATGCCTTGAATTCCTCCAAGAAAAATTAGAACTGAGAAACCGAGTCCGATCCAAATGTTTGCGATTATGATAGAATATAATGCAAACTTTGTGGAAAGGAAATTTATTGAAGCCACTCCAATATGATTGAGAATGTAGTTAATAGTTCCACCAGGGATATAGCTTAAAGTGCTATACCACATAATTCCAGCAGTAACTTGAGGAGTGGCCCATGCAATCAATATTATTGTCGTAACTACTAGCCTAAAATATTTCTTTGTTAGAGTTAATAAATATGCTATTATGGAGCCCATGAACATCTGCCCAAATATTGCAGATACAACCAAGAATACAATTGTTATATAAACCGATCTCAGAAATTCGGAACTGGAAAAAAGGTTTTCAAAATTATGAAAGCCCACAAAGGAATAGTGACTTATATCATACAATGAGATATTAGTAAAAGAATATTTAATTGAAAGAATTATAGGATAAATAAAAAAAATGATTAGGTAAATAAATGATGGTACCAAAATTAAAAATATAGCATTTTTTTTAAAATTATATTTTCTGGTTAGTTCATTCACTAATAACACCTTACCAGAAAATATTGAAATATGTCTCTAGGGTTGGTTCGTTAAGGTACATAAAGATGGCGTAATTGCTTGAATCGTTGGAATTCGTGTACTTTGCATTTATGCCGTTAAAAGGCGTATAAGAGTTTGACACAGACGGGATCGACTGTACGGAACCCGAACCGACTGTTGAATTAAGTGAAGACTGATAAGTCGAGAGCGCGTGTGAAACTGTATATCCACCACTGACTACATTACCCATTGCTGTTTGTAACAAAGCAGATACTTTGGGATATGCTGCTACCGGTGGTCTGTAACTCCCATATTTTAGTGCGTTTGTATAAAATGTATCCAGAGCAGGGTCTGTTGGCATAAGATTTTTAAAATCTGAATTGTTTACTGCGTTTTTACTCGTAGGCAAACCTCCTGCTAGGGCACCACCCGGTAAGTTAAGTGTTATTTGATTTGTTGTATTGTCCAGCGCCAACATAAAAGATGCAGCTAATGCCTTATCCTTTGTACCATTGTACATTGACCAGCCCCATCCGCCAACCATTGAGTTGTAATGAGGTGCTGCCCCGTTAAATGTGGGTGTGTATGCAACACCGACATATTTGGAAAAATTATTTATAGGGTGTTGAGCCCCTGGAGCCCATTGATATCCGTACATCCAACTGCCATCTATGGCTATAGCTAGTTTTCCTTGTTGCATATACTGCCCCACGGTAACATAAGGTGTTGAACTTAGAGATGATGTAGCTAGACCTTCCGAGAAAACCTGATGATAAAAGGTCAGTGTCTCATTTAGTCCGGGATTATTCCCGTACCATTTACTATTTGAAAAATTGTAAAGACCATAACCTGTACCATACAGTAAGGTTTCGAAGCTTGTAAATGAGGACGCTTCATCAGCTTTAACCCCTTCATATACATTTAGTGGTATTACCGAAGATCCGAGTTTTGTTTTTACAAGCTTTGCTGCATTTATAATCTGTGTCCAATTAGTAGGCTGCCATGTTGTATTTTTGGGTCCTATAACGCCAGCTTTTTGGAGTAATGTGATGTTGTAATAGATTAACGTATCGGTAACTTGTGTGGGTAGTCCATAATGGGTTCCATTTATAGTCATTTGTCCTAGTGCAGATGGGAAAACGTTAGAGAATGTGGTTGAATTTACTAATTTATTCAAAGGAGCAAGTATTCCCTCATTTTGATATGTTGCGGTATAAAACATATCCTCTAACATTATGGTAGGGGCAGTGGAAGATGATGCAGTCATTAAATCCAATTTAGTATAATATTGCCCCTCACTACTTGCGCCTGATGGTCCAACAAATTTAATGGTAACGTTGGGATGGGATGCTTGCCAACTTTTAGTTGCATTGTTTATAAAATTTGTCCAAACCGTACTTGATGAACCATAAACTGGCGCAGCGATCGTTATTGTTTGTGTTGGTGGTTTACTCGGTTGCGTAATAAAATGATATGCTAGTCCACCGCCTATTATCGCGACCAGTACAATCACAATAACAATGTAAGTTAGCGTTTTATTTTTACCCTTTGGTTTAATATCAGGATTATTCTCCATAAAAATCTTTACATTATTATAGTTATTAAGCTTTTTGTATTCAACGTTTATCACTGATATAGTTTTTGTAGTAAGTTATATTACATAATAATCATTATATAAACTATTATATTATTATATCACAAATTAAGTTATTATATAGTCATTTATATAAAAAAATTATTAAAAAAAGGTGGATTATCTAAAAAATCAGCATTTATTTGAATAGTAACGGTCCGGAACGAAATGACTAAAGCAATTTCCTAAATTCCCCTGATATTAGGCACTACGACCCCTATTTTCTCAAACTGTTTCTTCTGATTCTTCGTCAATTCCTAGACCATAATCTCTCGGTCGAATACCTTGCATTTCAAATTTCGGGGTTATTAATACTTTGCAGCAGTTCTCTGGAAGGTTAAAAAGATTGTTGAGTTGTTCAGATATATGATGCATATGGGTTAAATTGGGGGGAGTTTAGGTAAGTAAGATTACTGTAGGGAATGTATTGGGAGAGGCTGCAGCTGAAGGGATGGTCGACGAAACAGTACTCGCATGGTTAGGGCCTTGGGGGTTAGTGATTCTTGCCAGTGTAATAACTGTATCTTTATAATATAATTGCGGAAGTTAGTTTAATATAAATAATAAAAATCTCTGGATTATAATGTCAGTAAAAGGTTACACATTGATATCATTTATAGCTAAATATTTTTCTGTATTATTTTTCACTCTTATTGCTCTAGAATATTTGTCTATTTTTCCTATAATATACTTAAATCAACTTCTTAGATATTCAGTAACGGGACTTATAATGCTTTCCTTATTTGTATTAATAAATAGCAGGGAATACTTTAAAAAAACAAATAATTTTAACTTGAAAATGGTGTTATTGTATTCCTTTTTTGATTTAACTTTCATAATCCAGTTAATTCTGATTCTTAAATCAAAAAATGATCATGAAGTTAATTCATCATTTGCTAATAAAATATTTT
>JAKBQY010000065.1 GCA_021835025.1 Thermoplasmata archaeon
GAATATGCTCATCGAAACCGTCAAAGCCAATTTTATTGACTTCTCCAGGAGTAAATCGTTTTGCGATTACTGGATAAGAAAGTTCGTAAATTCATAGGGATACAATGTTATGTCACACACTATAATGTTCACCCTTCCCGTGAGCGCTGCAATGGGTGCAATGACAGATGCTTCAGGATCTTCGACACCAGCTTATCTAGTTGCAGGATCCACAATGAATTATGAATACACTGGAAATTCTGTTTCAACAGTTCATCATGCAGATGGGAAAACAATGATAACAAACAATTTAAATAAAGCATTTAATTATATAAATTATACAATAGGATCATCCACAAGCAGCCATGTTAATTACACACTAATAATGTCGGGGACGGAATCTGGAATTCCAGTGGTAAATGAAAAAACAGTTCGTGATAATTCCGGTATACACAACTCAACTTATATGATTCCTGTTTTTATACATAATAATTCAAAAAACATAAGCATGGTTCTTCCAATAACTCCATCAACATTTCCACTTCAATATTTTTATGGGCCATTATTAGTAGGACCTGCAGTCCATACCGGATTCACACAGCTTGTAAATGCATCCTATACACCAGCAAACTCCTCATATAAAATATACAATTTAACATATGATAAATTTATAAAAAACATAGTATTAAAAACACCATTTGGAAAAATAAATGCCTATGAATACACATTCAGCAATATTACCAAAACGGGATTTCAAAATCCATCGAGCTACTACAATAATGGTTATGAGCATATGACCTATTATAATACCACATCAAACGTTACTGGAACAATGTATTTCAGCAAATCAACAAATATGCTTGTATCATTTAGTTTTCTTGATACGTGGAACGAAAAATATTACCACCATTCATATAATGCAACAAAATCATATTACAATGCTACGGGGAAATATACAATAGATAACACAACAACTTCAGGAAATCTGATAAACACAAATGTAATTAAACCAATAGCAAACTACACATATACCATAGCTGCTATAGCAATAATTGCAGTTGCACTTGTGGGAGTTGCATATTATTTCTTTGTTTATAAGAAAAAATAAATTTTAAAATATTTTTAATTTTATGTATAAAGTTTATTATAATATCTTTTTATAACGTTCTATGCTTATAACTATAGAAGGTATAGATGGTTCCGGTAAAACGGCTATGACAGAATACCTAAAGCACAATTTCACAGATATTTGTTATACCAGTGAACCCACCGAAAATTTTGAATTTAGCAGATTGAGGCCACTTAATAATGAATATAATTCTATTTACGACTTCTTTTTATTTACATATGATAGATTGAATCACCAAAAGTACATTGAAGAAAATAAGGATAAAACAATAATTTCAGATCGCTATATAGCATCATCAATAGCATATGAAGCACCTTTAATGGAGAAATTATTTGGGAATAGGGATGAAACAATAAAATATATGTTAAATGTATCCAAAATAATCAGGTTCATGCCCGATATAATAATATACCTTGATGTTTCAATTAACAATGCAATGGACAGAATTAAAAATAACAGGAAAAACCTATCCAAAAATAATGAAAGGTTATCAATACTTGAAAAGGCTGAAACCTTAAAAAAGGTACGTGAATATTATGACTATTTCCTTAAAAATATTGAAAAATACACGGGTAAAAACATAAAAGTTGTGAAAATAGATGCAAATCAAGATATTGAAATTGTTCAGAAAAATATATATGATATTATAAAGAACTTATGATAGTTTCTGGGCGGTTATTTTTGATCTACTGATTTATGGGTGGAATGAAAGCGACCCTTTTTATATCACAGGAGAACATGATTCCGGTCCACTGGCAGGTATAATGAAAGAAGGTTGAATCACATATAGCTCCATGCGTGCCTGTGCCCGTAAAGTCGAATGGCTGGGCATGGAGGATGGAGTACCCTTATGTTGAAGGAAATGCAAACCTGTGGGGGACGCCGGTAACCGTCGAAGCAGGAAGCCCACGGTTTTAATCGTGGGAGGAGGTCATATTATGAAAATTATAACCACTCCTAATCAATGGTCATTTTGTTGTTACAATTATTTCATCATTCAATATGAGAATGGTGTGTTCGGCCTGGGCTATCATTGATTTATTATGTTCCTTTAATATTGGAAATCCTGAAACATAACGATTTTGCATCATTTTATTTATGTATTTTTTATAATCGGGCGTAATTTTTGCAAACCACCGCTCCGCAAAGGGTATTGTATTGAAGTTTTTATAAATAATTTCATTTTTATCCCTGACCTTTGTATCATCTATTATGTATATATTCCCAAGAGGCCCATTATGTATCATGCCTATTCCTGTGCTTGCAAAAGGTTCTATCGCTATTGTTTTTTCAGTTTTTATTGTTTCATCATTCCCATCATTGTAGTTTGGTATAAATATTTCTGAGTGCAAATCAAACCTGTTTATGCCATGGCCTCCCAGGTTCCTTACGGGTTTGAACCCATATGAATCTATTACATTTTCTATTTCTTCTCCTATTCTATAAATATTTATCATTGGCCTCAATATTTTAATTGCAGCATTCAAAGCCTCCCTCGTAGCATCTATTAAATCTGAATATTTCCCAGTATTTCCAACTTCCACAGTTGTAGCATTATCTGACATGTAGCCATCAACCATTGCACCCAGATCAAGCTTCACAAGATCACCGGTTTTGAATCTTTTTTTATCACCCTCAAAGGGTGTGTAATGGGCTGCTTCATTGTTTATGGATAAGTTCACGGGGAAAGAGGGAATTGCATTGTTATCCCTTATATACTGTTCAGTTTTTTCTGCAACATCATAAAATAAGGCACCTGGCTCTATCAAAGATTGGGCATAATCAAGGGCATTTTTCCCAATTTTTCCTGCCAGCAAGTATTTTTCCTTTATTTCCAAATCCATGGCTTTTTATCTCAACATATCATATTAATTTATCCACATGAAATTTAAATAATAGGCCTTTTCTAAAAACCTCATAAATTCATCCAATTCTTAAATTGTGTGTACATACAAACCCGTTAAAATATCTGTTTCACAATTGTTTATTCTGAATAAAAAATCATCTTTTTTTGGGTTAATGGAAAATGTCAATAATGATATAGGCAATATTGGAAAACTCTTTAAATATTAATTGAATATTTATCTGTGAATTTACAGAAATATGCAAGACAAACATCACTGAAAGAAATCGGAATGGAAGGACAGAAAAAGCTTCTTGAGAAGGCCATACTGATTATCGGGCTGGGTGGAACTGGAAGTGCGGCTGCTGAATTATTTTCAAGGCTCGGTGTAAAAAAATTGATCATGATTGACAGGGATAAAATTGAAAATACAAACATTCACAGGCAGATACTATATAATTATAATGACATTGGAAAGTTCAAGGCTGAAACAGCTGCAAATAAGGTAAAGGAAATAAACCCCGACATAGAAATTGAGTTCTATAACGATACCTTTGATTCTTCAAAAATAAATTTGATTGAAAAGGCAGATTTGGTTTATGATGGCACAGACAACATGACAACGAGATTTATTATTAACGATGCATGCAATAAATTCAATACTCCGTGGGTGTTTACATCCGCAAACGAAGTCTACGGTGAGGCAAAGGGCATAATACCTGGAAAAACATCATGTTATGCCTGTTATAATAATAAACCTGAAAATATCCCTTCATGTGCAGTCACCGGTGTTATAAACACGTTGCCAGTTAATATATCATCATTTGCAGTCAATATAGGGATGAAAATTATGCTGGGGGAAAATATAGATGGTGATTTATATTTCATAGATGTATATAATATTAGTATACATTCCATTAAAATAAATAGAAATCCCGGATGTAGGTCATGTTCAAAAGGGGAATATGATTATTTAACCATGTATTATTCAAATATGGGCAAATCCATATTATCATAGAAATATTTTTGCCATTTCGCTGATCACCACTATAATAAAGACAATTCCAAGAAATCTCTATATATATTTTTGATCGAGTTTATCACAGTGAGCGGGAAAACCCACCCCATTTATGAATAGAATTAAAGCTGACCCTTTTATATCACGGGAGAAGATGATTCTTGTCCACTGGTTAGGCATAATGAAAGAAGGCCGGATCACACATAGCTCCATGCGTGCCTGTGGAAACTCAGCCAGTAGCCTTTGAAGCGGGAACGACAACTATTACGCCACTACTTCCAGTTATTCCGGTCAATGTACCAACGGATATACCAATAACAATCAGAAGCAAATAAACGATGAAAAACATAGCGGTATATGGGAATATCATTAAAATATGCTTTTAAAAAGAAAATGTTTTTTATATGTTGAAAGAATAAAAAATAGTTTATTATTTTGTAAATAATACTACACTAATGTCAGTAAAATATATCATTGATACATCGGCCATCCTCTCTGGAAAACTCAACCTCAACAGTGAAGACTATATATTTCCATCGGGCGTAGTTAAAGAGGTTAAAAATGGAAATTTCAAATACATTATGGATTCCATTGAAAAAATTGATATACGGTCTCCTGAAATAAAATATATAAATAAAGTGGTAAAAACTGCAAAGGAAACGGGAGATTTTTATGTTTTGAGTAAAACGGATGTTGATGTTATTGCTCTTGCACTGGAAGTTAATGGGGTTATAATATCGGACGATTATGCGATCCAGAATATGGCAGCGTATCTAAATATACCATACAATGGGGCTTCAATAGGTACTATAATAAAGAAAATAAAATGGAAATACAGATGCACTGGCTGCCATAAAATTTTCTATGAATATGTGAAAATATGCCCGGTATGTGGTCATAATGTAAAGAGATACACAAAAAAATAATTAAAGTTTTTTGAATATATTGTCCACTTTGTCAAGCAATTCCCTTAATGTTTCCTTATTTTTGGTGAGTTCTGAGTACATACCCAAAACAACGGGCATCCATTGTATGAGGTCATCAGGTGGTTCCAGTTTAACATGATAATTTTCAATAAACCTCGAAACCTTTTTATTTTCCGGCTCATAATTTACTTCAAATTTTTTATACACATTCCTGTAAAATTCAAAAGGTTCATAAATTACTGGTTGTATAAGGAAAAGATGCTCAAAATATTTTCTTGACACTTCAAGATGTGCATATATTTTCCCATATTCATCATATGTAAATAACCTCATGTGTATTTCCCATGGGAATATTAGAGATTTTGATAAACTGTACCTCTCTCCCCTAAAAAGGCTCGGACTGGCATCATGAAACCCTTTTTTTATAAGGTTTATTGCAATTTTATCCACCATATTTGAGTTATATAATAGGGAAAACAAGTTCTCATTTGGTACCATATCTCTGCTGATATCGATAATTCTGGAATCTTCGAGTTCTATTTTTTTTGGAAATTTTGTTTCAGCTGAATTCATTTCCATTGATGTGAATACCTTAATAATAGATTATTTTTTTTATTATTATAATATATATGAAATAATTTTTTGATATAATTTTATCTATAGGCAGATAATATTATTAATTTAACGGCTATTTCAAATAATGAAAAATAAAACCGTGAAGGATTCTGAATCAGAGGTTAACAGGCTCGTTTTGCCAGAAGATACAAATATCTTTGGTGCTCTTTATGGTGGGAGGCTTGTTGAATGGATGGACAATCTTGCAAGCATTACGGCTTTCAAGCACGCAAGAAAAAAAGTCGTAACCGGAAGCATTGACAATCTCTTTTTTCTCTCTCCAATAAATCTTGGATACATTGTAACAATACATACTTTTGTAACATATGTTACAAGGGCAACAATGGAGGTGGAAATAAACGTTCAAACAGAAAATGTTGAAACCGGCGAAAAGAAAATAACAACAAAGGCTTATTTCACATATGTGGCTATTGATGAAAATGGAAAAGCTGCGGAAATACCTGGATTACTATTGCAAACACCAGAAGAAGAAAAAAGATTTATGGAAGGGTATACCAGGAGCAGGAACAGGCTTGATTCACTGAAAATCATGAAGGAAACATTACTTTAGGCGATATGATGAATGGAAGCATTTATGAACGTGAACTATTGAATATTTTGTCAGGGAATATAAAATATATAGAAAAGATCTCCCGAAATCTAGACCCTCTGTCAAAAGATATACTTTATTCCATTACAGAGAAACCATTTTATGTTGCACGGGCGGCTGGATCTCTTGGTGCAGATCTTGTTTCCCTGAGGGATGATTACTCTCTGGTTATTGAAGTCAAATCGTCTGAAAGAGAACAGTTAACCTTCAGCGAATCATCTGGGGTGAAGCAAATACAGGCATTGAAATTGCATAATAAATGCATTTCTTCTGGTTTATTCATAACCTATGCATACCGTTTAAAGGGATTTAAAGGCGATGCTTGGCGGTTCTTTTCAATAAAAAGTGATATTGATTATTCCGGCACAATGCGGGGATTATATGAGATATTGCCAAAACAGGAAATTACAAAAAATGGGAATTTTATTTTAAAATGGAAGGATGGACTTCCACTTATCAGGTTTATTGATTATATCAACTCATAATGATTCTTTTATTGATTCATCAAGTATGTTGATTGCATCATCTATTTCTTCAGGTTTTATGATGAGTGGAGGTATAAACCGTAGTGCGCTTTCACCTGCACCAAGAAGGATCAATCCCTTGTGGTAAGCCCTGTCAGCTACATTGTTTCTGAGGGATTTATTGTATTTTTTTGTCCTTCTATCCGTAACAAAATCAATTGCCTGCATTAAGCCAAGTCCACGTACATCCCCGATTTTGTCATATTTATCCATAAGCTCGTGCAGCCTCTTGTTAAGATAGGATCCAGTTTCCCTTGAATTTTTCAGCATATCCTTTCTTTTTATTTCTTCAATGGTTGCCATGCTAGCTACTGAAGCCAGTATGTTACCCCCAAAAGTATTTGAATGCAGGCCGGATTTTTCAAAATCATATTTTGATTTTACGACTGAAGCACCCATTGGAATACCTGAAGCTATTGATTTGGCAACGGACATAATATCTGGATCAACACCAAAATATTCGGAAGCAAAAAATGTGCCAGTCCTTCCAAATCCTGTTTGAACCTCATCCATTATATATAAAATGCCATTATCGTTAGCAAGTTTCATCAATTTTTGATGAAAATTTTTTGGAGGCATTACATATCCGCCCTCTCCCTGTATTGGTTCAACAAGTATCCCTGCAATGTTGTTTGCAGGCACATACTTATCAAGCACATATTCTTCCAGATAATCGATAACCGCATTTGTGAGGTCATCTGGATTTTCATATCCATCGATATTGAAGGGGTTTCTATATGGATCTGGAAATGGTATATGGTGTACACCCAGCATTTCAGGGAAAAAATTCTCATGATGCACTGATTTTGACGCGGTGAATCCCAGTGCGCCCATAGTCCTCCCATGAAACCCTCCTATAAACCCTATAAATTGTGGCCTCTTTGTATAGCTTTTTGCAAATTTTATCGAGGCTTCATTGCTCTCTGCCCCGCTATTTGTATAAAATACCTTTTTATCCTTTGAACCTGGCATTACATTTATAAGTGCTTCTGCAGCATCTACCTGTTCTTTATAATAAAAATCCGTGCCTGCAAAATGCCACATCCGACGCAATTGATCCTCAACCTTTGATATTATGTAATCGTTGGAGTAGCCGATGTTGGTTGTGCTTATTCCGCTTGAAAAATCAAGGAATGTATTCCCATCCACATCTTCAACATAGCACCCATAGCCTCTAGCGGCCACCACTGGTAGGGTTTTTGTTGATCTTGCAAGGAATTTTTCATCCCTCTGTATTATCTCTTTTGCCTTTGGTCCGGGAAGTTCAGTTTTTATATCCACTTTATTAAAGGATTTAGTTTTTTCCATAATTATATAGTATATCTAACAATAAATAGTTTTTTGATATCTAAAAATGATTAGATATACCTAATATAATAAAGTTATTTATATTGCAAAAATATTATTTATGGATGAAATACAATTATAATCAGAAATATCAAATTAAATTCCTGAGGGATGAGCTTACGGATATGGTATTTTACTCATATTTATTCAGGAAAACATCGAAGGACCAGATGAGGGAAAACTTCAGAAACCTGGCAAAAACGGAGAGTGAACACGCAAATTTCTGGGGTAACGAATTAAAAAAATCTTCAGATATAGATATAAATAAAATACATTATCACAAATTTAAATATTTTGTGATGAAAATAATATACAATATCATAGGAAAAAGTTTAATTATAAATGTGCTTGAACATGGAGAATACGGATCCATAATTAAATATAAGGAATATCTTGATTCATATAAGGAAGATGATAGCTATAAGCAGAAGGTCAATGAACTCATAACCCAGGAAATGGAACATGAGGATATTTTCGCTAAAAGGATATCAACAAACACAAATACTGTGCAAAAAAGCAGGGATTTTTTATACGGAATGAGTGATGGTCTTGTAGAAATTCTTGCCACATTGGCGGGATTAACAGCAATAATAACCAGCAATATAGATATAGCTTTAAGCGGTATTGTTGTTGGCCTCAGTGGAACATTCAGCATGACCCTGGGTTCCTATCTGGCTCAGAAATCTGAATCTGAATACAAAATATCCATACTGAACAGGAAAAATATATTTACAAAAAGCAGGGAAATAAACAGACTTATAGATAAGTATTCCCAGGAGGCATCCAATTCAGCATTAAATACCGCAATTTCCTATATAATAGGAGCAGCCATACCAATACTGCCCTTTGTTTTCTTTACAAAATACGAAGCAGTGGTAATATCCATAATTGCAGTCGGTATAGCACAGGGCATTTCAAACTCAATTGTAGCACTTTCTTTAAATACTCCCATTTTAAAAACTGCAATAAGATCGGCTTTTCTTGCGCTTGGGGCGGCTGGCTTGACATTTCTTGCCGGAGAGATCTTCCATATTATATTCCACATATCTTTATTATAACAGTGAGAGGGAAAACCCACACCATTTACAGTAGATCAAAAATCACCTCCGGACCGGCTGTTTGACGGGATTAGTGCCGTAACAATTGGATTCGTTCTTATGAGCGATGCCGATACCAACGCTTTCATCACATCGGCTATTATCCTGATCCTGCCTGTTAAATTCATGAGAACCCATAGATTGTAGAGAAGTACTGCAAGATAGAAGTAGAGCAGCCTGATGTTTCGTCTCTTTGACGTTGTCTTTGCAAGGAACTTCCTGATCATCCTGTATCCGGTCTCGATCCCCCATCTCTTCTTGAACATCCTCAGTATGTCCTTCGGTTGCAGGTTCGTGTTGGTGGCAAATGTGTACAGTATCCATCTATTTTTCTTCTTTCCATACACCGATACAAGTCGGAATGTGGCCTGCTGATCCTTTCTCCTGCTGTGTGAACCCGTGGTGTGTATTCTATCCGTCTCCTTATCACCGCACTGCCTCTTCAGCTTTGGGGAATGCATGATGAATTTTGTGTCCTCTGCAACAAGGTACCTGATCAGGTCTATGGAATAGAATCCACCATCAAAAAGAAGCAGTCTTATGCGTATGCCATGTGCCGTGATTGTGTCCAGCAGGGAGGAGACCCTTTCCAGTATGTTTCTCCTCTCCACGGGAATCACGGCAATAACGAATCTCAGGTCATTCATGACCACCGATACTGAGCAGTATTCATAGGCATAGTTTGTACCCCTGCTGTTCTTTGTGCCTATTATGCCTTCTGCGTCCAGGGAACAATAATACATCTCATCATGCCAGTCCATGGCCATGATGAGGGGTTTTGCAAGCCTGCCTGTATCCCTCATGGTTGCTATGAGATCCTTGTTGATGTGAAGCAAGAGATCGGGGTCCTTATCCTTCAAATAATTCCTCACTGTCTGTCCGCTGATACCCACAAGGGATGACTGGTTCTCCACATAGCTGTTGTTCATGGATGCCAGAAGAAGTGTTTCAAGTGTGTTTGCATCATTCTTCCTTTTTCCAAATCCAAGAGCATTCTGCACGGATCCGGAAAACTTTAAGCACACATTCGCATTAAACCCGTTGTGTGGCATGTTTCTTTTCATTAATGCTGGAAGGTTCATACTCCACAATTGTCTGAAGAGTTAAAATAGCTGTCTAACAAACTAAGATTAAATTTTTGGTCTACTGTTTATGGGTGGGATGAAAGCGAATTAAAGGATTAAATATAATGAAATAATGTATATGATAACATACATGAAAGCATATAAGTTTAGGCTGTACCCATCTTCAGAGCAGGAAAAAAAATTAAACAAACAGATAGAACTCTGCAGACAGTTGTATAACTCATTCATTATTGAAAGAAGATATGCATATAAAGGAAATAACATATCCTTGAATTACACTTATCAGGCAAATGAGATACCTGAACTGAAGAACACTTTTGTAGAATATAAAGGGGTTCATTCCCAAGTTTTGCAGGATGTTGCACAGAGAGTAAACCGTGCATATAAGAACTTTTTCAGGAGGAACAATGAAAAAAAACAAGGAAAAAGACAGAAAGCAGGATTCCCAAGACTGAAGGGAAAGGGACAGTACAAATCACTGACCTATCCACAATCAGGATTTGAGATACTACAGAACGGGCACTTGGAACTTTCAAAGATCGGCATAATAAGGATGTTCCAACATCGTGAGATTATGGGTGAAATAAAGACACTAAGCATTTCAACTGATAAAACAGGAAAATGGTATGCATCATTCTCTGTAGAAGAAAATAATCTTGATTTCCAACCAGAACTGACCATGAATGCTGTAGGAATAGATGCCGGTTTATCACATCTCACCACCATGAGTGATGGAACTGTTATTGATCCTCCAAAATTCCTCAAGAAAGAAGAGAAGATAATCAAGAGAGCACAAAAGAATCTTTCACGAAAGAAGAAAGGGTCAAAAAATAGAAAAAAAGCAAGAAAGATCCTCTCAAAACAACACCAGAAAGTAAAAAATCAAAGAGAAGATTTTGCACAAAAGCTTTCCAATAGAATTGTGAAAAACAATGATTTTATTGTTTTTGAAAATTTAAATACGGCAGGGATG
>JAKBQY010000040.1 GCA_021835025.1 Thermoplasmata archaeon
TGTGTTCAGGCTACAATCTATTCACACCTGTTTCCATGGAAAATAGGGGCAGGATAGCGGTAGCTATAGAAAAATAGACAAAAAATATAGATAAAAATATAAAAAATTAGGTAAAATTAAAGGTAATCCCATTATTTTTTAACAAAAAAACCCTGTTAAAGAAATTTTATGCCTGGTTGGGTAAAAAAGGAAGGGTTATTAGGAAATGCCAAATATAAAAATTTAAATATTGCAAAATAATGTTACTTCCCGCAAGGAGATAAAAATGGCTAAAATAGTTAATTTCAATTTGGATCTTAACAGTATGAATTGTGATGAATTAATTAAATATATAAATAACACAGGCATTTATTATAACTATGTACAGTTAAAGTATTATATAGAAAGCAATAAAAGCAAATTTTCAGAAGATGAATACAGTAGGCTGGAAAATGCCATAATAGAAAAGGAGAAATATTTCAACCCACAGAGTACAAAAAATATAGATGTACACATAATAAGCCTGGAAGGCAAGGAGATTAAGAAATATGGCCATAGCGTTATAGGGAAACTTATATTGCAGTCCACAAATGAAAAACAACCATTCCCTGATATAATTATGAAAAATATAAGGGAATTATATCCAAAGTCAAATTATACATGGGGTATTATATACAACAATTATAATGAAAATGTTCCTGAAGGCAATGACAATGAAATAGACAGTAATAATATTAGTGGCATATATAGCTATATAAAAGCACTAACACCTGCTGATGGTGTTGTTTTTTTTATTGCAGGACTCTTTTTGATGATTTTTGACTTTGTTGGTAATGAGATTATTGGCTTTGCCCTTCTTGCTATAGGCCTAATACTTATTTCCAACAAAATTTTTACTTTGATTGTGGGGGTAGTTTTCGTAATGTTCAGCATTGTTTTATATTCTTCCGGTAATTCTGGGCTCAGTATTAGTTGGATAGTTATTGGCTTTGTACTTATTGCCATAAGTTTAATGCATATTGCCCGCAAATAATATTTATCTCAGGTTTACAGGGAAGTAAAATAGAGAATTTATATTATTCAGTATTTTAGGGTTTTTTCTTGATGTTTTTATTCCTACTTTTCTGGTTGTTATAGGATATTTAACCTACATGATTTTTAACGGTTATAGAATTTATACATGCATGATATAATTATGATTAATATAAGAACATTGAATAATATAATGCCTGTAGCCAGCAATAATGAATATATTTCCGATATTGTTAATAAAATATATAACTTGACTTCGCCAAACGAACCTGCCATACTGACATTTGCCAGATGACTTTTTACATTATTACCACCTCAATTCCAGTGTTTTATCCTCAGAGCTCCTGATGAAATTACCAGATAGATCGGTTATCTGAGGTGTAATGTTGCTTATTATGTGGAATTTGAAGCCAGATCCTGGGTATACAACAGTTTTTGCATGTGGAATAAGGTACTTTCTGAACTGTTTTATGTTTACTATACCCTTTTTCCTGTTTTCCTCAAAATTGGTGTCAAATTTATCATCATTTTTCCGGGGAATTTATTTTTTTTGATCCTCTTTTTTCTCTGATTTTTGTGCATTATCCCTGTGATTATCTGACCTGAAATCTTGTGTCAAATTTATTATGGAATTGATGGGAAAAACATGAAAAAAAGTTACCGAAGTGGCAAAGTCGGGATTAAACAGAAGCTCAATTTAGGATAATACATGGTTATAAAAATGAGTGAAAATAAATAGAGAAATTGCAATAGTATACATAAACGAAATGATTGATATCCTTATTACTTTCAGTTTCTATACAATATAAAAATAATTTTTGAATTTAATGGGGGGAACATAACATTGTTTCAAAATTTATTTATTTTTTCTATTATACAGGCATACAGGGCATTTATCATACTTTCTGAAATATAACGTTCCACATTTAGGGCATTTTATAGTTTTAAATGAATATAACAAAAATGATGATAAAACAGCGATGGAAGATATTATGCCAAAATAAATGTAATCATAATTAATATTATTGTTTTTTACATCATTAACCTTTTTAATACTTTTTACCAGAGATGCTACTATAGTATAATTCGAATTTAAATAAAAGGCATACGATTCGTTTCTATAATTTGATTTAAATATTGTTATATTATAATAGCCTGGCTTTAAGGAAATACTTATATTCTTGTTTGTTTCATACATAGTTTTGTTTTTTATCATTAATTCCCAGCTGCCGTTAATATTAGTAGAAACATTTAATGCATAAGTTTTATTAACTTTACTGATTTCATTAACCTTTATTTCATTTGAATAATTATAATAAAATTCCCTAATTTTTGTAACATTACTCATATTAAAAGTTAAATTGATGTTTTTTAATGATTTCCTGTATAATGTTAAATTACTTTTGTATGATTTTATGATTCCTGAATTATTATAATAATAAACTATAAAATATGACGTTACATTGTTCATGCCATTATTTATTATTGTAGTATTTAGCGATAGCTTATTGTTTGTATATTTATCATTGGTTAATATTGAAATATTAACATCTTTTAGAAAATCTATTTTTATCGTTTTGTTTAAAAATTGGTTGAACGAATAATTTTTATTAATACTCTCCAATGAAATTTTTAAATAAGAAATTCCTGAATTATTATTTATTATATTTACATATATATTTTTTAATTCGTTTTTATTTATATTTATATTATTTTGATAATAAGTTTTATTATTTAAGAGCAAGTTTATATTAACGTTTGTATGAAAATAAAGCGATGTTAAATTCAATGCAATTTTATTATTTTTAAATGCTACAAATTTATTCGGAATGTTGTATTTATATTCTATATTGGCTATATTTACATTGAGATATAGTTTGTTAGCCTGCCCAAAACTGGGTATTGGTTTAAATGAAAAATTAAATGTATTATTATCATTTTTTGCATAATAATCACCATAATATTTGCTGGCATTATTATGTTGAATATCAAAAAGCAATATATTTTCTTTATTGCATTTTATTTTTGCTTTTATTAAGCTGTTATAATAATTTGCTTTTTTATCCATTGAATTGTTAAATAACCTTGGTTTTATGGTATAATTTAAATTGAAATAATTATAACCATTTGTAAAATATATCTTTTTAATTCCATAAATAAAAGATGATGAATGTATATCATGAAATGGGGAATTAATATAGATATTTGAACCAAAATGTGATGATATAGAGTAAAATGTGGAATTGTACATTAAAATAGATTTTTTATACGGGTTAAGTATTTTCTGGTATATATAGAGATTTTTAAAATTTGTATTGAACGATGAATTATATGACAATATAGTACTATTCCTGAAAATGATGTTATAGCCGTTAAATCCATAATAACTTTCAGTATCATTGGAATTTATATACGCAGTTATATTTTCAAAGGTGATGTTGCCATCCTCCCCAGCTGGATGCGGTTGCGGTGAATTATCAGTAGGTATGACCATAGAAAAATCTGAAGTATTTGTAAAATTCTCAGGCAATAAATCTTCTGGCAAGTTTATGCTGGTATTAAAATAGTAATATCCCGTATGAACTGGTATGGACATATTATCTATCAATAAAGTATGTTCATAGAACAATATATTGCCAGTGCCATTATTGTCACCCTTTATATAAAAATGTAAATTCAATCGGTTTGAATATGAATTGTTATAATATATGTCACTTTTTATGGGAATTGGACCTTGTGCGTCTTGAGGAGAGTTTTTATTATATAGCATTCCAGATGTGAAATTAACGTTTTTGGAATTGAATTGCCCGTAATTTATAGTACTATTAAAAATATTTATATTACTTTTATTTGATTGTATATATAATGTGGTTTGATTTATTATTTTTGAATTTTTAATAATAATTGTAGAATTATAAAAATGAATTTTTCCAGTAATGTTTATTATAGAATTATCCATAACAAATGTGCTATTGTGTATAATTAAATTTAATTTAACATTATTTGTTATAATACTGGAATTGTTTAAAGATAAAAATCCATTGTCTATAATATTTACATTGTTTTGGAAAATGCTTATGTTTTGATTGTTTATATAACATTTTTTATTATTTTCAATAGTTAAATTGTGGTTTAAATAATATACAGACTCAATGCTGGTTTTATTATTTATTGTGTTATTATCCACTTTATAGGGGAAGGTAAACAATAATATAAATATTATAATTATAGTTATTAGCATTATTATTCTATTTTTCATTTCATAGTAATTATAAGACCATATAATTTTTTATCGATAATTTTTTTAGATTATGTTATATTATGTTTAAATGAATTTAAAATTATTTATGAAAGAATTTTATTATCGAAAATTCATATTTGTTAAAACGGCAGGATTGAGAATATATGTGATATTATCTGTTTTGATTGTAGTGGCATTAATATTAACAAATTCAAAAAATATTATAATAATCTCATTTTTTCTTTTTTTATTTTCTTTTTCCTTTTTTATAAAAAAAAGGCATGCAGGGGCCATATCGTATTCTGCAGTACTGTATGGAAGGCGTATATTGGACAAAGATAAAGATTATAAGTGGATTTTAGTTAAATCAAGGAATTTGGATTTGTTGAATTATATAGAAATCAAGGTCAATCAAAATATATTAATATGTGGTACTAGTGGTCAGGGTAAAAGCAGGCTTATGCGTTATTTATTATATTTATCAACTGATAAGAAAGTTATATTTTCATATAAAGATGATGATGACTATTTAAAAATGGGATATAATATATTTAATATCAAATACGAAATGCCAGACCCATTTGAAGATAACGAATCGTTTATTAATAGTTTTTTAATAACGTTTCCCATACAGAATATGGGAATAATTTCGCAGTATATACCTATTTTTTTAAGGGAAATTGGAAAAATATCATCTGATTGGGATGATTTTTTAAGCAACTTAAATCTTAAATTAAAAAGTTCAAAAGATCAAATTCAAAGATCTGCATATTTGTTTATAATAGAGCATTCCAAACCGCTTATAGGTTCAAATTATAAAAATAACATAAAATTCGATGAAGAAAGTATAGTGCTGGATTTCTCTGAACTAAATGAAAGTTCCAAAACGTTTTATTCCGAACTTGTTTTAAGATTATTATGGAAAAAATTGACAAAAGAACAGAAAAAAATTATTATTTGCATAGATGAAGCACATAGGTTATTGCAAGGGTTTGAGAAATATCATTCCATATATATAGAGATGTCGCGTGAAATTCGTGCTTTCGGAAAGCTATGGACAAGCACTCAGAATTATTCAGATATACCAAGCTATGTAAGAAACCAATTTGCTACACAGTTTTTATTTAATACATCTATAAAAGAAGATCTCGATCAATTATCAACAATCGATGCAAAATTGAGATGGGCTGTTGTAAATATGCCTGAACATTGCTTTACTGATACCAGGTATCCATGGATTTTTAAAGTTGTGCCAGAATTCATGATTTACTGGTATCCACTGGACATAGAAAAAAAGGAAAACATTTTAAAAACTGTAAATTATAATAATGAGGTAATAAAAATATTGAGAGATAACGTTTTTAGTTTGTCAAAAATTATTGAAATAATCTCAAAAAATTATAATATAGATGAAAATACGGTAAAAATAAATGTTAAAAATTCAATCAATAATTTAATAGCAAAAAAGGAAATAAATAAAGTTTTCTATGACTCAAATTATTTGTATTTTGGCAAAACCCTTGACTCAAAAAATTTATCTTTATTTCACCAATTTTTGCAAAATAAGATAATAGACGTACTATCTCAATTTAATATAAAAATGCATACTGCAAAAAAGGGTCAAAATTTACCAGACATAATAACCGATAAATACAACATAGAAATAGAAAGTGGCTTAAAACATGATTTATTTGATTTAAAAGAAAGGATTAAAAAAAGTAATAAAGAAAACATTATTATAATACCAAATAAAATTTTATCTAAAAAATATGCCTCAATAAAGAATGTAGAAATTTTCGAATTGGAAGATTTTAAAACATTCCTTGAGAATAATTATAATAAATAATTTTAATTTAAATTTTCTAAGATAAATTCATTATAATATATTTCTTTTATAATTTTGAAATATTCCATGCTTAGATATATTGCGGTTATCATAATAATTATTAATGAAATAAATAGTATTAATGCAAAAAAACCATAATTATTATTATGATACATATACAAAATTAATAATAGACTCATTAGAATTCCCGAAATAGAAAAAAATATTATCTTCTTACTTTTTTCTAATTGTTTTATTTTTTCGTTAATAACTTCGCTTACATCCATATAGGTGAATTAATATAAAGAATATTAATTTAATCCTTAACTCATGTCTTTTTACATATGGAGTCAAAATCCTTGCACGCCGAGGAGTATATATGGCTAACCAATGTAAGTTTGGTATGGGAAATTACCTGTTCATCCCATCAGCTGTAATGTTGATCTCATCTCTGGACAAAATAGGAAAATAATTAAAGGACACCTGGATCAATTGCCTTAAATATGACAGAAAGAAGAGTATATAAACCGGAAGAAAAGATGAGAATTGTAATGGAAGGATTGAGTGGAGCTATAGAGATTACAGAACTATGCCGAAAATATAATATTGCAACATCGATATTCTATGACTGGAAAGAGAAGCTTGTAAAGAACTCAGCAGAGATATTTGATAACAGGGGAAGGAAGAACACACTGGATCAGAGAACAATATCAGAACAGAAAGAGGAAATAGCAGGGTTGAAGGATGTTATTGCAGAACTCACACGTGAGAACCTTGAGATAAAAAAAAGTTTGGAGAACGCTTACAGGGGAGGGGAAGGACATGAGATCCTGTTGGCTGTCAGGGAAGCTAATATTGAGAAAGCAAAAAGATTAAGGAAGGAAAGAAATATAGAGAAAAGAAAAGGGGGTGTAATGGCAGGATCCCTCCGTTAATTCTTTTCGCTATTTGTCCAGAAATGAGATACACAGTACAATAACAATCTTCCTCTCTCAATCCATCAACTGCCTTATCAATAGGGCTCTCAAATCCAATCTCTGTTAGGCCATGGAGAATATCCTGCGGAGAGAGTTTCTCTTTTCTTATTCTCCAAGCCAATTTTACGTATTTGCCTACAGAATTTCTGGCATCTTTTCCTTGCATTCCGTATATACGGAAGGTAACATTTTCCCATCTTCGTAGCAATGTTGATTGTTCTTTATCAGAAAAATCAGATCTGAGCAGAATAGAGGTTGCAACCAGTCGTGCTTGGGCAATTTCAGTTACGGCGCTAATTCTGTGATTCGACACCAACTTATCGACGGCTTTTGTCACTTCCATGATCCAATTGCTGTTTTCAGTGACTAAGTTGGTGATACCTTCAGACTTCTTTCTGAAATGATCCGTTGCTTGTTCCTCACTCAAAGGTTTGCTCGGACAATTATCAGAATCCAGAGTAGCCACGAATCGCAATGATTCAGCACTCAATCCAATACGCTTCCCGACGATGTCGTATATTTGAGACCACAGATTGTGTACCTCATTTATAGGCTCATCTTTGTTATCTCCGCTTGACTCAAAAATAATCGCCATAAATATGCTCTTTAAACGATCAAACCAGGGAACAAGCAAACCTCTACTGTTCAAGACCTCAAATACGGTATATACGAGAGACTCACCATTTATTTTGTGGAACAGAAATGTCAGCCTATTTTTTAGCAAACTGACCAAGTCTACCATGGAGTCTCCTTTCTTAGACCAATCTGAAACGAAGTTCTCGCATTCTTCAATACAGGACAGTAATTCCTTGTCCGATAATGTAGTGGCATTATCTGGACTTTCGTGAGTTCCTTTTCTGATATAGTTAGCAAAATGGTTACTTGAATTGTGATTTGTTTGTAATAGAAGCAATGTTGTTTTATCATCTTTTACTAACAGACTCTCCAAATCGTTTGCAATCTTATCTTGGTCCTCGTCTGAGCGGTTAAGCACTCTTGAGATCGACTTCAGTAGAATCACGAGTGTAGTTATGCGTTGCTGTCCATCAACGATTTCGATAATATCGTGTGCTTTTGTCCTTATTGTCTTCTTTCCTCGTTGAAGACCTACAACGGTTGCCATAAAGTGGGGCTTGTCGTTCTCAATATCCCGAGTTCTCCTGATATCCTCGAAGAGATCATTTCTCTGTTTCGTTTCCCAGCTGTAATTCCTTTGATACTGTGGAATTCTAAATAGTTTCCCGTAGAACAATTCATCAAGTGTCACGTAATCTGGCTTAAGATCCAATGAGGTTTCATACTGTGTCATAATTCAATCACCTTTTCTTCATAGAGGTCACGTAGCTTCCGAATATTTCCTTTACCATTGCATTGTAAATTTTCCAGAGGACATCGATCTCTGCCGATACCCTTTTCCTAATACTAATGAAATCATTGGCGTTTACCATATCCAAAACACTTTTTCCAGTCTCTTTTCTTTCCACACCCAGACCAAACCGAGCTGCAATGGAGTTTGTTGTTGCCGGATACAACAATTTCGGCATGTTCCTGTCCAACATAATGATTGATTCCTTTGGGAGCTGCACGGTTTTGTATTCTTTCATTTTAGAATGCAGGGCATCAGCCAGTGCAGATATAGTGACCACTGCCTCAAGGCGGCTGATTCCACAAATTCAGGGAATTTCTCCCAGAAATACAATATATTACACGCCACCGTGCGTAAACGATGAATGCTTTCATCAATTAAATTCTAACAAAAACAGGATAAAGAAAGATATGGGATTGGATCCTAATTACATATATGGCTTGTTTATTGGAAGAGATTGGGTAAGAAAAGGGTTGGATATTGCCATAAAATCCGTTATGCAATCCCAAAAAGTTAAGCTTATCGCAGTAACTGATAATTACCCAGCCATAAACAATGAAAAGATTATCTTAAAGAATTCTATACCCTCACATGAACTTAATAATCTCTATAACTGCTGCGACATTTTGCTTTTTCCATCAAAATCAGAAGGTTTGCCAACAACAGTACTGGAAGCAATGGCAGTAGGTCTGGTACCAGTTCTTTTTGAAAACATAGCGGAGAACATACCTGAAATTCGTAATGAATACAATGCAATAGTGGTCAGGGATGAAGCTACATTCATTAAAGCGGTTCAATCCGTTGAAAATGGCAGTTATGCAATTGAAAATATGTCATCTAATGCAAAAAGTTCAATATTAAGAGGTTACGGATGCAGAGGCCTAACTGATCTGTTTGATAAAATAATAAAAGAAAATATTAAGAAGTGAATATAATTGAAAAGTACCATGCTGGTAATGATATAACGTATTTGCCATGATTGTTATTCTTTCCAGATACACAGCCATATATAATGTTTTTAGTTGTTACGGGATGGTGAGGATTCATACAGAGACTATTGAAATAAAGAAATATTTATAATGCATTTAGTATTTTCAATCTTGATGGATAATTATATTTCTGTAATAGTTACTGCATATAACAGAAAGGGCTTCCTTATGGCAGCATTGAAAAGCACGGTAAAACAAACACTGGATAGAAGATTTTATGAAATTATTGTGGTTAAAAATTTTACAGATGCCGAAATCGATAGTTATATTGAAGAAAATGGTATAAAAAACATTGTAATGGAGGGAACAATAGGTAAGTTCATGGATGCAGCCATAATGGAATCGCATGGAAACATTATTTCATTCCTTGATGATGATGACATGTTTACATCGGATAAAATTAAAGTACTTGTTGAAAAATTTAAAAATAATAATTTATGTTATTTTCATAACGGTGCAACACGTTTCAGGGACAATATTAAAAAACCCCTACATAGACATGCATTTGAGGTGGATTTTAATATGTCGTGCATTTCCATAAGGAAAGATGTACTTATTATATATAGAAATCAACTGAGGCAGATATCTACAGCTCAAGATACATTTTTATATCTCATTGCCTTGGAATCGGGAAGAAAGATAGAAAATGGGAGAGAACTTCTAACTTTTTATAGACAGCACGGAAATAATACATCGGGTTTTGACCATATTGAATGGCTGAATATTTACATTGATAACCTTAATAATTTCAAATTGATATTTAAAAGTAAAAAATGCATAAAACAATTAGCAGCACTGATCAGTATTGCGAAATTTGCATTATATAGGAATAATGGAAATACACATATGCCAAAATTCCACGAATGGATTCAATTTAGTTATTATAGTATACGTCGGCTTCACGCAAGACTTTTCTTTGGAGTTCTTAAAACTTTACTCACTGGAAAAGTAAACAAAATCGTTTCTAAAGAGAAGTAATGGAGGCATTTCAGTGAGTACCTTCTGGGCATATTGATTCCATCTGAAATAAGAATAAATGCCATTGTCGGTAAAGATGTATAGGTTTCATACCATGAACAGGACGTTCCATGGTATTGAACAGGAAAAAATGGGGGAAACTATCTCCTAAAATGAGTCGAAAAGTCTCCAAATTTTTGTTGGTTAGATCAATGCCACTCTACTGTGTGTATCACAGAAACTCCTTCAGAAATAAAAAAAATTGGTATAGCACCCTTTTAATGGATTTTCCCATTGAAAAATAATTATAAATAAAATACAACCAGAGCTGAAATATCATTAGTCTTTTGCCCGATATTTCCTTTTTCTCTATTCTGTAATCGTAAAAT
>JAKBQY010000010.1 GCA_021835025.1 Thermoplasmata archaeon
TGATGATTCACCTTTATTTTTCTGATTTATAATGTATTTTATTTTCTTATTGTTTAATTTCATCTTTTCTTTGATTCTTTTGTTTATATTATAATGTTTATATAGGAACTCAATTCGGGATATCATATATATAGATAAATATAAAAAACTATTAATATTTAAAAAGTAATGTCTAATTAAATTTTGGGTGGTTTAATGGAAACTGATGAAGTCAAAAATTGTCCCGAATGTGGTTCTAATCATTTGGTAAAGGATTATGAAAGAGGTGAGTTAATTTGTAGTGAATGTGGTATGGTTTTGGAAGATTCCATTATTGACATGGGCCCTGAATGGCGTTCCTTTGACAGTGACCAGGATGAAAAAAGATCTAGAACAGGATCGCCGATGAGTTATTTAAGTCATGATAAGGGTCTTGCAACAGAGATTTCATGGTCAAATAAGGATTATTATGGCAAAAAAATACCGCATAGAAACAGGGCCCAGATATACAGAGTCAGGAAATGGCACCAAAGAATAAGGGTGAGCAATGCTGCTGAAAGAAATTTATCAATGGCATTACAATTATTGAATGAAAATGGCACAAAACTTGGCATACCGAAGGATATAAAGGAAACGGCTGCACTGATATACCGGAAGGCGGTGGACAGAAATCTTATAAGGGGAAGAAGCATTGAAAGCATTGTGTGTGCATCAATTTATGCTTCATGCAGAATGATTGACCTCCCTCGAACACTTGATGAAATTTCCAGGCTCTCGTTCGTGAATAAAAAGAAAATAGGGAAGGCATATAGGCATCTTGCAAAGGAACTTGCACTGAACATTAAGCCTACGACGCCATATTCATACGTGTCACAATTCTGCAATAAACTGGAACTGGATAAACAGGTGATGATTGATAGTGAAAATATCATAAGGATGGCTGTAGAAATGGGTATATCAACAGGCAAGGGACCTACGGGGATTGCGGCAGCCTCAATTTATATTGCCGCGATTAAAAATGGGAAACCCAGAACACAAAAAGATGTGGCACGTATTTCTGGGGTTACCGAGGTAACCATAAGAAATAGATATAAGGAAATAGGCAGGGCAATGGGTTTTGAGGGAGAATAACCTCTTAGCAATTGAATGTTTTAGACTTAGATAAATTTTGTATATATGGTGTATTTGATCATTTAATCTTATAACTTTTACTGATCCTTTGGATGGTTTAACCTTTATATGGTATTTCCCTTAATGGAAAATGTAATAAAGGCTGTATGCCCTATAACATTATTATCCGGTCTTGTGGCATTTTCTCTTACTATTATGTTTCTCTTCATAATTTCGACGGTTTCTACGATGTAAAAACTATTGTTTTTCATCTCAATTACATTTTTTTCAGCCTGATTAAAATTGGGGGAATATGTAATTAAAAACCCACCATTTTTAATATTTTTCTTAACATTTCCTATTGCATTCCAGGGATCTGGCATGTCGAGAATTATCGTATCAAATAGTTCATTGAATTTACATGTTTTTATATCCAAATTGATTATCTCCCAATTTTCGATATCAATGAATTTTGATACGTTTTTTCTTGCATTTTCAATAAATTCGCTGTTAATGTCAACTGTGGTCAGATGACCAGAAGAACCAATAAAGTTCAATATGGAATAACTGAGATTGCCTATGCCAATTCCCGATTCCAATATTTTTTTGCCGGGTAAAATTGCTCCCGAATATATAATATATGCAATATCGGAAGGAATTATGGTCTGTGTCATTCGTCCGGAGACCTCATTAAAAAAAAATGGGTCAGGTCTCAGGATTATGAATGAGTTTCCATCAAGTTTAATTTTATCGCCTGGTTCAAAAATATTATTTATTGGAAATTTAAACGATTTATTTTTAACGTATGCTGTATTTGTTTTTTCATCAAATAATCCTGAATAATTTTCTGATTTTATTATATACACGGTAGCTGATTCACATTAATCATATTTATTTTTTGCATCTATCGATAAAGTTTTTAAATATTTCAGTGCCAAACTGCGTATTATTCACTTCCGGATGAAATTGAACGCCAAAAATATCCTTTTTCTTATGATAAAAAGCCTGAATATGGCAAGTATCTGATGATGCACATACAGTATAATCATTCGATATACTTTTTATTTCATCATTATGATTTTCCCACGCATATATTTTATCAGGAATATTATAGAATATTGATTTATTTTCGCTGAATATTACTTCTTTTTTACCATATTCAGGGTGTATGGATTTACCAACGGATCCGCCTGAGTTCAGTGCTATAAACTGGGCTCCAACGCATATTCCCAGAATCGGATAATCGTGTGTTTGAATATACTCTCTTATATTCCCAAGTTTATTCAGTTCAGTTTCAATGCTGGCTGGACCACCTGATAGAACTATACCATCAAGACCCTCAAGTTTAGAATTATCCACATTATTGGGTAAAATTTCAGAGTCTATGTCAAATGATTTTAAGACACGCCATTCTCTGTGTGTCCATTGTCCACCATTATCTATAACGTCTATTTTCACAATTCAAAATTATAAAGTAGTATTTAAACAAATCATCCCATAAATATTGGAGGTGAATGAATTTCAAAAATGGGAAGTTGAATATGATTAAAATATGGCCCTTTCTGGATCCTTTTGAACGTTGACATCTAGGTATTTAATTTCTCTCCATGAAAAACTTTTTTTAATTATTGAAGTTTTACATCCATATGTGCCTGTAAAAAATAAATTACCATTTTCGTTAAATTTTATGGCTGTAACCTTTACATCGGCGTATTTTTTTTCATTTGTATAAACATTTACCGTATAATCATACAAAAGAGCATATGCCAGTGTTCTTTTGATATCTATAACCGAAATATCATTTAAAGGGTTTGATTCAACAAGTCGCCCATCCCTAAATGATATTAATGCAAGTATCATTTAAATCAGTCTATATATTTTTACACTTTATTTATATTTTGTTGAATTAAGGTGATATTAAAAATAAACCTTGCAAATTACCATAATTTAATAAATAATCTATTTTTTGCCATTGCTTTTATCCATATGAATTATTGATTTTTGATAATTATACAGCATGATAATCTCTATAATCAAAAGAGAAAAAATCGCTGATAAAATAGTTAGAACATCATTTATGATTAAACCAATTCTGGATAATGGAAATAATAATCTTAAACCAATGACAATAATACCGGAAATCAGGATTATTCTTCTATTTTTCCATGTGAACCTATTGTAATCTTTAATATTGAGCACGGTCATTATATGATAATTATATATTGATATTTTAACTTAATTTAGAATAAAAATGGGTTCAATAATTCATTACAAAAATTTAAATTTATAAATAATATTTCAAAAAACATTAAGAGTTGATTTTTAATGAATGCCAAACTAACCAAGACAAGAGAATTCCCAAAAATTATGGTACCTTCATTTTTATCGTTTTATTTAAATTCATCCATCAGGTATTTCATTCCGGCAATTCTACCTATCATCATCGTAAGTCTGAACATCAGTGTTTTCTATGGGTCGCTGCTAATTACATCGTACTGGCTTGGTTATACATTTTTTCAAATACCCGCTGGCATAATATCCGATAGAATAGGACTTGCAATAACGGCAAAGGTATCATTTTTGGGCATTTTTCTACTATTCATTTTCTTATTTCTAATGATAAATTCATATATAGCATTAATTTTCATTCAATTTTTACTTGGTATGTCATCGGCAGCGGTGTATGTTTCAGATGCTTCTCTTGTACAGGCATGGGTTCCCAGGAAAAAAAGGACAATGTCTGTGGGAACATACCAGACCGCATACTTTATAGGTGCATCTATTGGTGAATTTATCACATTAAAGCTGATCAATATCGATTTCAATTTTCCATTCTATCTTATTATAATCCTATTATTTGCCATCACAATAATTAATTTTATATTTTTGAGAGAGCCTCTCAACAGGAAAAAACATATTAAGAACAAAATTTCAAAGGATATAGCATATGTGGCATTGATTAGATTTGCCGCTGGATTTTCATATCTTGGATTTCTATCTTTATATTCAACATTCATCATATTTTCCCATCTTGCGACGGAAAGCAGTTTATTTTTATATATGTGGATACCCGCAGCCGGAGGGATAATAACTTCACCCCTGGGCGGAATAATATCAAGAAAATACATAAGGGCCAAGGACAAAATTGCTACCTTAACAACCTTGGTTCTGGCATTGTTTATTATTTTGATAGGTTTTATACATGGATATATGCTATTATTTTTGACATTTTTTACAGGAATTTTTTATGGCCTATATGCTGGCCCATCAATGGGTATGGCATCAGATGTAAGTGGGGGAGATAAAAATATTGGTTCTTCAAGCGGAATAATCAATTTTAGTTCACAGGTTGGTGGGAGTATATCTCCTGTAATGATTGGGTATATTTTTACAGTTTACCATGTATTTTTTATACCATTTATAATTCTTGGTGCAGTTTCAATTATGACTCTAATTCCGGTTTTCATAAAAATGAAAAGATCGGTAATAGGAGACCCATCAGAAACGTGAATTATTAATCCTTAACTCTTCATTTTTTACGTAATAGATAATGGATGACATCCTCCCATGAATAAATTCATGGGCTTCCTGCCTCGACGGTTACCAGCGTCCCCCACAGGCTTGCATTCCCCACGGCCCGTGGGTACTCTGTTCTTCATACTCAGCCATTAGACTTTACGGGCACAGGCACGCATGGAGCTATATGTGATCCGACCTTCTTTCATTATGTCTACCAGTGGACAGGAATTATATTCTCCTGTGATATAAAATGGTTCGCTTTCATTCCATACATAAATGAAGTGGGATTCCCCGCTCACTGTGATAAAGTGTTAAAAATTAAGGATTGTTAAAATTTCCCCTTAACGTTTTTCCTGCCATTTCACGAAAAATCTTGCAAGGAGACTATAAAATATAATCTCAACAATAAATATATACACCATATTTATCTGAAATGGTGCCAAGCCGAAGATACCCTGGGCAAGTACAGCAGCCGGTGTCGTTGGTGATAATGATATTATGTAAAGAAATGCATTTGGAACGTAATAATAGGGATAAAATGTTGGGGGTAAAATACTTGTAATTATTGTAAGTATAGCTGTTATACCCCATATATTCCTTAGATGATTAATTGAACCGGATATTATAAAGGAGATTGCTGTTGTAGTAACTACCAAAAATACCATTATAAAAATCATCCCCAAAACGTTAAACAACGTAAATAAATGATATATTGTACCAAGATACGCATATAAAACTACCCCTGGAATGGCAAAAACCAGATAGCTAAGTGTGAATGCAATCATGTAATCCGATGCATGTATTTCTGTGGCAACATACAATTCCTGCATTCTCAATTGCAACCTGAAAAATGCTGCATCGCCAGCACCTGACAGGCCAACTGATCCAATAAATGCAATCAACCCGCCCACAATGGCAAATTTTACAAGGACACCGTGACTCAGGATATAAACAAGGAATAGCAATGTCAACGGAGTTGCAAGCGATGCAATCAAATATGATGGCCCCCTGATAATTGTTTTGATACCGTAATACCATGCCATGCTTCCTATAAACCTAAGATTCAAGATCCACACCCCTCATGATAAAAAGATCCTCTATTGTGATTTTTTTAATAACGTTATATTCATCATTATATTTGCCCATTTCATCTGAATTTATATACTTAATGTATATATTTCCAATGTTATATGAATTATCCAGTTTAGAGTATGATTCTATCCTTATTTTATTTCTATATGGGTATAATAGTTCATTGTATGACCCTGAATTAATGATTGAACCATCATTCATCATGTATATTCTCTGGGACAATTCCTTTGCCTCCTCCATATAATGTGTGGTCAAAATTACATTCCCGCTAAGCATTTTTATTGCGGCCCATGTTTCCATCCTTGATAAGGGATCCAGCCCGGTTGTTGGTTCGTCAAGGAAAATATTTTCTGCATTTGATGCAAGAGCCATTGCAACAAACATCTTTCTTTTCATTCCTCCGGACAATTCATCTGTTGGCCTATTACGATCATTGTATAAATTAACGATTTTCAAAGCTCTTAATGTTTCATCCTTTGCAGATTTAAATGAAAAACCCCTAGCGGTTAAATATAAGAACACCTGCTCATACGATGTTAGTATACCTATTGGCGATGATTCCTGTGGTATACTCACTATTTTTTTTCTAACCTTTTCCACATCCTTTATTATGCTTAAATTATCAATAAAAGCATCTCCACTGCTTGGCTTTAACTGCGTGGATAATATCCTCAATAGTGTTGTCTTTCCAGCGCCATTTTTTCCAATAATTGTAGATATGCCAGACTCTATTCTGCAATTAATATTGTTAACGGCAACCTTATTTTTATTGTAGATTTTTGAAATCCCCTTAATATCAATCATAACTCACCAATTAAAATATCACACCTTATTCTTCAATATAATATATGTATTTATCCATGAATATGCATAAAGAATAAAAAGTGCGATAGTAAATATTACAATCGTATATTTAAAAATGTATATTTTTGTGAAAGAGTATAACATATAATCTGAAAACGTTGATACACCAACAGGAAAAACGTAAGCCCATACCGTCATCGTCTGTCTTTTACTCATATTTGAAATGGCAATCAGTGCTGATACAAGGAATAAAAATAGGTCAAAACCAAAAAGGAGCATTGAAATATCAACTGCCGTAGCCCTTGATATATAAAATAAATTGAGATGGTTGAATAAGGGTAAAAAGATTATGTTGATTATTATAATGCTTGAAGCTCCTACTGGTATCATGGATGCGGGAACAGTTTTCATATATTCATTTTTATTTATATGTGAAATAAAGGCGGTTATTCCAATAAATAAAAACTGGAAAAATGATATCCCAAGGGCGATCATTACCATAAAATATATACTCTTAAGAATTGATAAATCATAATATAACGATAATGGCCTTGTTAAAAGTACACTGCTCAATATAATATTGCCGCTTAAAACAACTGAAGGCACAAGAATAGCATATGAAAATTGGCTTATTTTATATTTATTCATATACATGTTATAATTAAGTAACATATTTATTGCCAGGACATACATATAAAAGAATATATAAAGATACAGCATAATATATGCTATCTCTCTATTTATACCAATATATACCGTATAAAAGAAAGCAATTGCAAAATAAAGAATGGCAATAAATGTACTGAAACTCAGAGATATTGGATTATTGTAATCACTTTTTAATATTTTTATATCATTTATATATCGATAAATCCATGAAACAAGTACAAAAGTAAAAAATGCTATGACAAAATAGAATATATATTTTCCAATATCATACAGGATGTTGATATCGAAAATCAGATAACATATATATAATGCCAGTGAAAGAGACAGAGTACCCAAAACTACTGGAAACCATTCTGTACCAAGACCCTTGAAACCCATAAATCATAATGCCAAATAAATATAAATTGTTATAGATAATTTCTAGAAACCTTGATTTTTTAGAAGAATTATATATATGGAATATCAGTGGTGTAATAAATTCCTAATTAAAAAATTTCCCATGGCAACACGGTTTATATAATATAAACTCCAGTAGTCTTAACCTATATGTAAATGACCCCTGTAACGTTCTATTTGAAGAATGGATACATGATAGGTATCTGTTATTTCACAGATCTTCATCTTAAGAAAATCTACAATGGGATAATTGGAAAATACTTGTTTTTGACATATCACGACCTGTATAAAGTGATAGTATAACGAATATACAGATGTTAACCCTTATCGGGATCTTCAACATATAATTTTTATTCGCTTTCATATACACTTTGGAGAGAAATAATTCTTGCCTACATTAGTTAAAATAAATAGAAATTAATAAAAATTATTAACCAATAAATAATATATAATTAACATGCATTATGCTATTCTTATAAGACATGGAGAAAGTTATACAAATCGATCGGGTATCCTGTCAAGGGAATTAAACAAATATGGTTTGACCGATACGGGTAAAGAAATGGTAAGATTTGCCGGGGAACAGATGAAAAATTTAAAATTTAAAGGCATAATAACCAGCCCCATTTTAAGAACTATTCAAACTTCGGACATTTTATCTGAGTATGTCAACACAAAAGTTACTATAGATAATCGTGCAATAGAATCAGATTTTGGTGAGTATAATGGTAAAAAGGTCATTGAAATACCTGATAAAAACAGGGAAGAGCTTGGGATGGAATCCTTTGAATCCCAGATGGAGAGAATGATAAATTTAATTAATTCTTACAAGGGAAATTATATAATTGTAAGCCATGCATTTCCAATAAGATGTGCATTATCATATTATCTTGAATTGAATGAGGAGGAAAGTTTTGGCATAAATATCAGATATGCTTCAATGAGTGTTATCAATACACAACAAAAAAAAGCACTCTCCATCGGTTCACTTCTCCTTACCGATAAAATAAAAGAATTATTCTCAAATTAGGCGGGTTTCACAGGCTTCCCATGAGGGCACTTGGCAGGATTGCCTATCTGTTTTAAAATTTTTTCAATTGATGATTCGTCCATTAAATAATCGATCTTCTCCATCTGGGAACATGCAATATCACTGTTTACACCGCTTTTAGTTAAAAGTATTTCCATGGTTCTATGAGCCGTTATGATTTCACTGTACACATGATTTCCATATGAAGTTAACATAATCATGCCCTTCTCCTTTGTAATAATATTTTTTGAAAGAAGTCTGTTCAACAGCTCATATGCCGTTGAGGGTTTAATTTTCATTAAAATTGCTATATCCGATAACCTTAAAGGAAATCCACTGGAATTTTCATGTATGACCACGATACAATCTCTTTCCTTTTTTGTTACATCCATATATTAGTATTATACTAAAATATTTAAAGTATTTGATTTGCAATAGCCATAATTGTAAGATATGATATAACCATGAATGAATATTTACACTAAATTTTATTACTGTGAGTAATCAAAATATAACAAGATAATAAAAAGAGGATGTAGTAAAATACGTAATCCAAAGTTTAAATATTTTTTTCTAATACATCCCCATATGGTAATTAATATAATACCAGAGGATCTTGGAGAAATGATTGAACGTGGAAAAAAACCCGTCATTATAGATGTTAGGGAGTCATTTGAATATGAAATTGGCCATATAAAGGATTCAGTTTTGATCCCCATGTATGAAATATTCAACAATACGGAAAAGTTGAGTGAATTTAAGAATAAAGATATAGTACTTGTTTGCAGCACGGGACATAGAAGTTTCTATACTGCCAAATTTCTCGAGGAAAAAGGGTTTAAAAATATATATAATTTATATAATGGGATGTATGGATGGGAACTGGCAAACAATGAAATTGAATCGTAATAATTAATTTTACTATAAGTTTTCATTATCACTATGCTTTTTTGAAACTTTATTTGAATGGGCAATAATAATAAATATGGAAATAATTACAATTGCAAGTGATAAAAACTGGAGTTTGTATGTTGTGGTAAACTTGATCAAAATAAAAGATAGATATCCTGCAACAATTCCAATTAATAATGCATATGAACCGGTTATTGAATCCTTATTACTGTATGAGCTGAGATATAACCGCATTATCATTGAAATAAGCGATATAATAAATCCTATTAGTAAATAGGAACCTATTGCCAATTTAATTGTATGGAGAGGTAAAAAAGTTTCATATCCATTTGTAAAGAGTGAAAATAAGGAAAGATATTCTTGAAATGATATGAGGGCAACAGCATTAAAATATGTAATATTATAAAGTGATTCGGCCGTGATGTATGCAATCTGGTACAAGAATATCCCAGTTGATACGATATAATATGAGATCAGGGATTTAAAAGAATTCGATGTAACACCCTCAAACAATGAAATTATGCCAAGAGATATTGTCAATGTTATCAGCATTTTAATATTGAAAGGAAAACTTGGAACAAAATAAAAGTATTTTATTACATATTTATTCAGATAAAGGGCCGATTTTATTACCATAAATAGCAGGATAAGCAGGAATAAAAGTGAAACGTACTGTCTGTAATAACTGCTTGATTTATACAGGATGTAAATAACCAGAATAAATGTAATCAAGTACACATACGTGTCATTTTTAAAGATTCCAGAAATATTGGATAATATCATGAAGTCTGGAATAAATATAAAAATTCCAGTTAGATAGAGTATGTATTTTTTCATTATCATGCCCCCATATTTATGCTTCTATCATAATTATATTCAATTATTATTTTGCGTGCCATTTCATCCTTATTTATATATTTACATTTTAAGCCATAGCTTCTCAAAAATTTTATTTGATTCTCAATTCTTCTTAACTCGTTAAGTTTAAAGCTTTTAAATAAAAGACTGTCAAATGCATTGTCGGGATTATACTCATAAAATGTTTCCTTATTGATCAAAAATACTGTTGTATTGTAAGTTTTTAATGGTTCCTTTACCTCTAAATCATCGGCTGTAATTATAAAAATAATATATTTTTTCCTTATTTTTTTATTAAGTTCAGATATAGCTTGTTTAATATCAAAGGTGCCTGCGGGAAGTATGTTAGCGATAACCTGTTCAAGTTTTTTTATGCTGTTCCCATTCTTATCAGGCTTTATGAAATAGTTGATTTCACTTGAAAAAAGAAAAAACCCCACATTGTCCCTATTCTTCAATATATAGTATGATGAGTTTATTACCTCAGTTATAGTTTTATCATATATTCTATCCTTGGAACCATTGTTCATTGAAACACTATAATCTATTAAAAAAACCATTGTTATTTCTTTTTCTTCCTCCATTTCCTTTATCATAATATTATTATTTTCCTCATTATACCTGTTCCAAACAATATACCTTGGATCGTCTTCTTCATTATAAGGCCTGATACCGTATAGATTGTATCCTTGGCCAACCTTCCTTGAATGGTGAACACCATACGTGTATAAAAAATTGCTCAACATTTCGGTTCTATCTGCCTTTATATCATTGTGCGATGGAGCTATCTTGATGTCCATAGCAGTTTTGAATTTTTTTTCTAAATATGCTAATTTAAAAAGGTCGTATAAATTCACCTTTACATCTCCAAGTGAATACTTTCCAATATATTTTGGAGTTACCATATAGTTTATTTCTTTCTGCCCATTAGCAGGAATGCTTATTGTCCCACTGTGTTCTTTTGAAATATCCAGTATATCCAGGGCCTCATCGAAAAAAAAGACGGATATTGAATATTTGTTTTTATTGGTAAATATCAGTTTAATTTGAAATGGTTCGTTTTTCCTAAAGGTTTTTGTATCTGTTTCCCTATCTACTCTTAGATTGCCAACCAATAAAGAGCCACTATAGTTAAACACAATTATGTCAGTAGAAATTACAAAAAACAATAGGATAGTCAACACTATGTAGTACTCATACCCAATCAGGATCGATTCGAGAATTCCGTATGAAATAATTGAAAGGACAACATAACCAGTTTTTTTAATCATTTTGGTACATCCACCGATGAAACTATTTTATCAATAACATTGTACAGTATTTTTTGATAGTCATTTTCGTTGTCAATAAATGCCTCTGGTTTCAATATCAGACGGTGGTTAAGTATTTCCCTTGAAAGATAAATTACATCCTCAGGTAACACATAGTCCCGTCCACTGATCATTGCATTAGCCCTGGCAGCCTGAAGGTATTTTACTGATGTTCTTGGGCTTGCACCAAGATATACAAGATTATTTTCCCTGCTTTTCCTGATAATATTTACAATATATTCAATTATGTCCTTTGAAATATATATTTTCTTGGCGAATTTTCTCAATTCTGAAATTTCATTCGTCTTCATTATATAGTGATCATTATATTTATTTTCATATACTGAAGAAAGTATTCTTATTTCATCTCCATATGATGGATATGTAAGGAAATACCTGAATAGAAACCTATCCATAAGCGCTTCAGCCAGGGGAAAGGTACCCTCCTGCTCTATTGGGTTTTGTGTTGCTATAACGAAAAATGGATTGGGAAGATTACGAGTAACCCCATATACAGACACTTGCTTTTCTTCCATGGATTCGAGCAAAGCTGATTGAACTTTAGGAGGGGTTCTATTTATCTCATCCGCAAGAATCAGGTTTGAAAAAATTGGCCCTTCCCTGAATTGCATTTTTTTCTCTTCCAGATTATAAACCATATTTCCTGTTATATCGGATGGCAGCATATCTGGTGTGAACTGTATCCTTTTGAAATTGAGGCCAAGATAATTTGAAAACTCAGATGCAAGCATTGTTTTGGCAAGTCCCGGAACACCTTCCATAAGTATATGATTGCCCGTAAATAATGAAATAAACATAAACCTAACCATTTTTCTTGATCCTATTACCTTTTTATCTATCGACTCCGCAACATCATTTAACTGGTCTGTTAATGTAATTTCTGTTTCCATTCTTTAAACACCTCATCATCTATTATGTTCATTTTCATGTCTTTTAACTGGTCGTATACATCAAGTATTTCCTTAAGATATTTTTCCCTTAATTCCATGTAATGTTTTCTAAATATTTTTGGGCCATTATTATACTTTACCTCATATTTTTTGTATAGATTTAGAAGCTTGAAAAATTTTTTAACGGTTGCATTGAGATTGCTTGCTTCGCCCTTCATTTTAAAAAGATATTCGGAATATTTTTTTGATGTTAGCATATTATATTCATTTGTAAATACGGTCTCTGGTATATAAATATCCTCTTTTTTTATTGCGTTATTTATTTCTGTGTATTTAAATTTCCTTGAATGCAATGATATTACAATGGTAAGTACAAGTAATATTACAACGGGGTAAAAAAAATTTATTGATTTTTTATAATCAAAAAATATTGACATTAATGAAATATAGGAAAAGATCATTTTACTCCTCATTATTATAATATAGTGCCATTATATCCATATAATTGTAAATATCCTTTATTTTACTCAGGATTATTTCTCCCTTTGAGTTGAATGTAGTATTTCCATATCTCACAGGTTCATAATAATCTAAAAAAAATTGTGTTAATTTTATAATTGCCATACATCTGTTATCTATGTTTTCCGTTACTGTTATTCCATCCTCATTTTCGCCATGATTTGTGTTTGGTTTTAACGTATTATTATTTTTAATAGAATTTACTATAAGATTGTTGTTTACGTACGCTTCCTCTTCATTCAACTTTATGTTGCATGAATTCAATTCCTTTATTATAAAATCCCTATTTGAGCTATAGGATATATTTATATTGAAATTCCTTATGAAATCCTTTTGAAGATTGTCGTAACCATACATTATCGCCTTTTTGATTTCATCATTTCCAATATATTTCATCACATCCTTTATCACTGGAATATCATCTACAGTTTTTATTTTAAATACGGTCTTGTCGCTATTTTTTAATTTATAATCCCTTGATTTTTTTTTAAAGATCATTTAAATTCCTCCATAGATGACTTGTTAACATTTAATGAAACAAAATATATCATTCCTCCTTTTTCTGTGGGATTATAATCTTTTTGGTGTGTTTCTATTGTAAAATTAGTGCCAGTGACTTTCGGGGCTTTTGTAAATGTATGGTTTTGTGCGGATAAAGTGCTGTTAGAATATATGATATTCCCGTTGACGATTATATTCATGCTATACGGATTCGTATATTTTTTAGAATAAAGATCTGCTTTGTAAATATAAATTGGGTTGTTGAAATTAGTGGAGTTAAATATATTTACTGTAATATTTTGGTTTTTAGAATAACTAGTATACGATAAATTGATTGCGCTATTCCTATTTTTTACTGAAATATTTATATTATAGGCAGGATTTAGTTTATTTAATGTTAAATTATAATATCCTATAAATGTGCCATTGTAATAAACTTCTATTGAGTAAGAACCGGCAGTTTCTCTTAAAGTCTGGTTACTGCTATACATTTTACCATTATTCACTGTATAATTATATGAGGATTTGCTATCAGTAATATTTAGCAAATATGCACTTATATTTTCATTAAAATTTGAGGAGGCAGATGTATTTTCCACGAAATTTTTTAATGCATAATATTTATTACTGTATGTAAAGCTATAGGTTCCATTTGGCACTGAAAAATTGTAATATGTTCCTGTATTATTTGTATAATTCTGATAATTTATTGAGAATATGCCTCCATCAATTGATAAACCGGAAGCAGGTACATTTGATGCCCCATTTAATTCATACGTTGCCAGTTTAAGTTGATTATTATTAGGTGTGAGGTAAGTTGAATTCATATCTATAGTTTTGTTGTTGTGTATATAATATGTTTTTTCACCTACTCTGTAATTCAGGAAATAGACCGATATAGTATAATTGCCGGCATAGTCGAGAGGGAGGTATGATTCACCAGTTGAGTTTGTTGTGTTTACATATTTATAAATATTTCCATTTACCTTTATGAACAATGCAAATTTCTTATTTTTTATGGTATGTGTTCCCGTGCCATTGAAGAATTTTAATAATACATCAATATTCTGCGATTTTAGTAATGTTTCGTTTTTAAGATTGCTTTTTAAAAAGCTGTTATTTAAGTACGGAACCGTACTTGAAATATTTTGACCCGTATATATGGTGGAATTTGCTCCTATTGATGATACGCTAGACATGTATGCTGCATAAATTGTTGAATTTGAAAGATCAATGGATTTATTTTCAAAACCGGGAGACGAAAAATTTACACTGTAACTGCCATTCGGCAATTTTATGTTATACTTTCCAGATTCATTGTATATATATGTTTTACAAGATGAGAGATTTTTAATACTTAAAGTTCCATTCAAATATTTGCCATTAATTTTATTAAGGAGTGTTCCATTTAAATATATACTTTTATTTGCGTCAGCATGGTCATGCACTACCTGGTTATCCGTTGGATATATAATTGAAAGTGTTGGAAAAATTAAAACAATAGCCACCGCCGCAGCGGCAATAAAAATTAATACCTTACGTTCCATTTATATTATAATAATAATACACTATTAAATTTTTTGTTATATAGAGATTGTCAAATATTAGTTGAAATTCCTGTATTGTTGTGGATCCAAGTGAAACTATAAAACACATTAATAGTTTCATTTTCAATACGTATAAACCAGGTTCCTGATGGCATTAGGAGAAATGGGAAGAAATATTAGGATATCCTGATGACCCTGTGAACACATGGTAAAAATGTGCCTGGCCATAATTTTTGCTTAACTGGGAATCATTCGTGAATAGATTCAATGTAGTTTATTGGTATCATAAATAATCAACATAGATTTTGTAATCTAGTTATATAAATGTTAAATAGCAAAAAAGCATACAAAATTGATGAAATTTCTTTCATTTTTTGGGCATTTAAATATAGATATAAAATTATCTGTTTCAAGATTGCCATTACCCGGTGAGGCCGCAGAAGTAAAATCCATATCGGAAAATTTTGCAGGAACAGCGGGAAATTTTGCTTTAGTGTTGAACAAGTTGGGTGTTAACTTTGATCTGTATTCCGGGATTTCAGGTGAAACGCATAAAGAATTCCTGGAATTTTTGCGGCAAAGGTATATCTCTACAAATTACATAAAAATATTCAACGGTGAAAAGGGACCAATATGCTATCTAACAACGGACGGAAATGAACAGATAGCCTATATGTATCAAGGACCAGTATATACAAAATGGAAACCTTCTGAATATTTTGAAGATGACAACTATGAATACATACATTTTGGAACTGGCCCTGCTGATGAATATATAAAAATTGCAGAAAGAAATAAAAAGTCAAAAATAGTTTTTGATCCAGGCCAGGAAACATGGTATATGTATGATAAAAATAAGGCCATGAAATTAATAAAGAAAGCCCATATGATAATAATAAATTATAATGAATTTCAATATTTATTAAAAATGATAAATCTTGGTGAGACTGACTTATTGAATTATGTACAGTATATAGTAGTTACCAAAGGAAGCAGTGGGGCAATTCTATATTCCCATAATGGCGAGGAGAAATTTCCAGCATATAACTCTTCCAGCATAAATGATACAATAGGTGCAGGTGATTCCTTCCGTGCGGGATTTTATTTTGGAATTTACAACCACTATTCAATTCAGGATTCTGTAAGGCTTGGGAATTTAGTTGCATCATATGCCATACAAAGGCCAATAAAGGATTTCTCCATCGATAAAAATTTTTTAACCGGTTCCTTGGAAAAAATAAAACTATAAAACTAGATCCATATAACTCATATCAGAAAATACTATTTTGTCCATATCAGGATTATCATAAGGGATATTCCTACTTGCCTTCTCTATTCCAGGAATATTCAGTAGATCATTGAAATCATCCACATTGTTATAAATAACAATACCGTTTTTCGAGTTATATTTAATTCCGGATATCCTTATGGCGTCATCTATTTGCTTTGTATAGCTGATATAGATTAAAAATAAATTTTCCTTTAATTTAACCCTTTTATTTCGCTCATAAAATCTTTTTGTTTTTTTTAGGGCATTAACAATTTGTATCTCTGATACTATTTTTTCTGAATCTATAACCTGGAAAAAATCAGCTCTTTTTTTTATAAAATCAACTATTTCATCAAAATTAAAATTATTTAATTTAATATAATTTATTTTATATTGCATTTGGCCTCTTTGGTGTGCTAATTTCCTTTGGATTAAGGATCTTTTTAACCTTTTGCAGAAACTGTTCCTCATCCGGCCCTTTCATGAGTGCATTTGTAAGAACATCATCTATTGTAGCAGCGGATATTATTTCTATCTTGTTTTTATGGGCTTCATCAAGTATAATATCGTTAAAGTTTGATTCCGGTACTATTACCTTTGAAAGTCCAGTGTCTATTGCGGCCTCCACCTTGGCGGTCACACCACCAACAGGAAGTACATCTCCCCTGATGCTCAATGAACCTGTCATTGCAACAGTTTGATCAATTGGTATATCCTCTATTGCGGATATAATGGCAGTTGCTATTGAAACACTGGCGGAATCACCTTCAACACCCTCATATGTTCCAATAAATTGTACATGTATATCCATATCAGCAATATTTTTACCACTTATTTTTTTAACAACAGCAGAAACATTCTGTACGGCTTCTTTTGCAATATCACCGAGTTTGCCTGTGGCATATACCATACCATTGCCGGAATGCTGTGCCTGAGTAATTTCAGCAACAATTGGCATTACAACTCCAGTAAAATCAGACATATCATTAGAACCCATGACAGCTAGGCCATTAACCTTCCCCACTGCCTGGCCACTTCCTGTAAACATTTTGTAAAGTTTTTTAACCTCTATTGCACGATCTGCAATCTGCTGTTCAACAGGTTTGCTCAGATCTCTAGCGGCATTCACATCCTGGGCTGTAACTATTACTTCTTTATTACTGACTGCTATATCGCCTGCAATTCTTACAAGGCCTCCAAGTTCTCTCAGTCTAAGAGTTAACCTACCCTTGCGTCCTGCCCTTTTCTGAGCCTCCTTTATTATCTCACTTATTGCATCTGCATCAAAAGGTGGTATTTTCTTATCCTTTGATATTTCCTGTGCTATGAACTGTACAATTTTTCTACGGTTATCGTCATTATCATCCATTGTATCATTCATATACACTTCGTAACCATATCCCCTTATTCTTGATCTCAAAGCGGGATGCATATTTCTTATTGCATCAACATTTCCTGCAGCTACAAGCACAAAATCACATGGTACTGGTTCTGTTTGAACCATGGCACCTGCACTTCTTTCGCTCTGCCCGGATATTGAAAATTTCTTTTCCTGCATTGCGGATAACAAAGCCTGTTGGTCTTCTGGCCTTAAGAGGTTTATTTCATCTATAAACAGGATTCCTTTATCTGCTTTCTGCATATTGCCTGCTTCAACTCTTTCATGTGCAGGGGTCTCAAGTCCACCTGACTGGAAGGGATCGTGTCTTACGTCTCCCAGTAGGGCTCCGGAATGTGCACCCGTTGAATCTACAAATGGAGGTTTATCATTTGGGTTGTGTGAAATCAGTATTTTAGGAACCATCACCTTCTCAACCCTGGCCGCTGGATTCATGGCGAGAAGTATATATAGGAAGGCTGCGCCTATTATGGCAAAAAACAGTATCTCTATTGCTGTGCCCGGACTGGTTCTGTATAAAACAATAGCAAGTATAATGCCAAGGAGTATGATTGAAAAAACAATAAATAATAGACTTTTTGATCTATCTTTTTTCTCTCTTTCAGCCTTTATCTGGTACTGTTTCAATATCTCCTTGCCCTTTCCCGCAGGAAACGTTTTTATTCTTGGTTTATTTGAATCTTCAGGATTTGGGAAGCATAAAATATCTTCTAAATCCTCTTTTGGTAGAAAATCAACCATGGATTGCGCTATCATTGATTTACCCGTTCCAGGTTCACCTATAAGGAGAACATGCCTTTTTTGAATGGCTGCTTTTTTTATAACTTCACCTGCTTTGTCCTGGCCAATCACCTGATTGAATAGCAATTTAGGTACCTCAACATCTTTGGTGGATTTTACACCAAGTTTGGATACCCATTCTTCAACTTCATCATTATTTGTGTCCACATTATGATAATCTAATCCTAATAATTAAGTTTTTCCTATTAAAACGTGTTAAAAACTTTCTAAATTAATATCATTATAACAAGTTTTGAGGAGAGTAGTGAATGCCCCATCCATCATATATCTCAATGGCAACTTTATATTCAACCATAGGCAATAACATAATCTTTCCCCTTATACAATTAATTCTATCGAATATCCATCTGGTTAAATTTTGTATGAATATCCATTATACGTTAAAGATAGATTATACAAAAATCGGTGGTCATCCCCACCTTGAATTATGCCATAACACTCCTTATTATTGAATTGTACACTTTTTATTTTTAATTCGTTATAAACCATATCAGTATCAATCGGTTCATTCCCAAAAGATATTCTTTCATGAAATGTTTTAAATTTTTTTTCAATAAGAACTTCCATTATAAAATTCACATCATATGGTATTATCCCCTTGAAAAATAGGTTATTATCATCATAATTGAGCAATAAATTTAATTTATCATCAATATGCAAGGATCCTGCTATTATATATTTTAATAAGGAGGTGTTGTAAACCGTGGCCTTTAAACTATTTTTTTGCTGGTTATTTAATATGCCTTTTAATTTCGGATCGGCAATGTATATGTAGAATTTGCTATTTCTTTTTTCTATTCTGTGCATACTTATGTTATTTGACCCGTCAACATTAACAAATCCAAGGGATAAATAGTTAACATTGTTTATATCATCATGTAAAAATGGAAGATCCTTATCACTTCTATAAAAATGCTTGAATGATTTCTGTTTAAAAACCTGCTCCCTTTTTTCATTATTTGTTTCAATATTTTTTAATTTATCGATAAAATATTCAATACTATAAGCACTTAAAGAATCATAATTTATTTTCCAACCATTATTATATACTGTCTTCATTATTGTACATATTATCCGATAATAAATAAATATTGATGCCTTGTACAACCCATATTATAGAACGGCAAAATAAATATTTACAAAAATTAAGAAAATTCTTCCTGTAATTCAAGTATTACGTCATTTATCACATCTTCCATGGTCAAGCCGGTATATTCCCTCAAACCCCCCATATCAGACCTGAGTCGGGCCAAATAGCCATCCTCACTTTTCTCAAACTCTATATTGCACAAAAGTTCCTCCATAATAATCATTCATGAAATTATAAACACTATTTAAAAATTACCATATAATTATCGATTATCTTGAATAATATCCTAAAATTATATCAGAAACATTATTCCCAGTACGGCCAGTGGTTATTATGCCATTTTCCATCAGAGCATGATAACTATCATTGTTCTGAAGATATTCATCTATATTGTCTATTTTTGTAGAATTATCAACTATTCCACCAGCTGCAGGGCTTAACCCATCAATGCCGTCCGTGCCAAAGCTCAAATAAAGAAAATGTTCATTTTTCTGGGATTTTTTGAATAATTTCAGTACAAGCTCCTCATTTCTACCGCCGATGCCTTTGCCCTTTACCATAACAGTCGTTTCTCCACCACAAACAAACCAGAAAGCGGAATTTTTTATTTCATACGTTTTTCTTAAAATTTCCAGTATATCGTTGGAAACATTTTCAATATCCCCGTTAATATTGCTACCTAAACATATGCTGTTTCCATCCATATTTTTATATATATAATCCACAAAAGTTCTATTGTTTAAAACAATATTATTCTGTATATTTGAATAATATTTTTCATCAAGGGTGTTCGGCCTGTAATTATTCAAGGCAAATATTTTTAAATCATCCCTTTTTATGTATCTCTGAATTATCTTTTTTACATCTACTTCATCCTTCCTTTTAACAAGGGGTCCAGATGCTATGATTGACATATCATCAAAAAATACATCGGATATTATATATGAAACTACCCGGGCAGGGTATAAATATTTGGCCATTTTACCATTCTTTACCCTTGATATGCCAGAGCGTATGATATTCAAATCATAAATATTTCCGCCATTGTTCATTATTTCCTTTGAAATCTCCATTATATTATCCACAGAAATATTATTTTCTGGAATTTCAAAAAGAGCAGATCCCCCACCGGATATTAATACTATGACCAAATCATTTTCGTGGAGACCTTCAATATTTGACATCAACTTTATTGAAGAATCGACAGATATTTGGCTAATAAAAGGGTGTGAGCCTTTCAAGATTTCAAGCTCAGAAAATTTATTGCTATCGACCTCATCTTCAGGCACTATGATTCCTGCATATTTAATTTTATTATGTATCTTTTCCCTTATTCCAGTATACATTTTAAATGCAGCTTTGCCGAAGCCAATTACATATATTTTATCGTATTTACTGATGTCCATATCAAATTTTTTAGACATTACATTTTCTGGTGAAAATTTTTTTATAGCTTCTTCAATTAAATCGAGAGCGTATTTTCTTTTATCATTTGTTGAAATCTGGTCATTATTTAATATAGTCATACTTATAATAATTGTTGGAACGTTTTTAATTCTATCGATTGGTGAATAAAAATCGCCGGAAATGGGGTAATTATTTAATTTCCGCTCATAAAGTTTATAAATGGGAAAATTAAAATATGGATAGGGTATTATCTTATACGTGACAGAAGAAAAGGATGTTTTTCGTTCAAAGGAGGAGTATAGACATTTGAAGTATAACCAGTTGACCCTGAAACACGCTGTTTCACAGGCAATTGGATTGAATGCACCTGGTGGTACAATTGTTCTTTATGTTGCAGGAACTGCGGCTTTATTGACATTTACCTTTTCAAAGTATCCTGATGGGGCTTTTTCCATACCTCTTATTTTATTGATGGCTCTTGTTGTATACTCTATGATGAGTTATTCATCCTATGAATTCTCTAAATATTTATCTAGTTCAGGTGGATATTATACTTTTGTTGCAAATGGGCTTGGCAGGTCTTTGGGGTTGACCACGGCACTGTCATATATCAGCTATCAGATATTGAGTTTTACAGGTTTTGGAATTCTCGGCTTTGTTGGATTTGCATATGCAATTTTGCCAAGTCTGGGAATAACGTTGCCCTATGTAAACATTTTATGGATACCAGTGGCGGTTGTCTTCATTTTATTTGTCAGCTTTCTAATATATAAAGGTATAAAACCCTCTTTAAAATATGTATCATATGCCATATTAATTGAGGTTATATTTTTTATTGGAACTTCAATATATTTAATTGGAATAAACCATTCTGCACTCACCATTAAACCATTCACTGCTATTCCAGTGGGTGGCAATTTCATTATTTTGGCAGCAATGATGGTATATGCAATAGGTACTTTTGTTGGTGTGGGCGGATCAATCCCAATAGCAGAGGAAACAAAGAATCCAAAGAGAAATGTTCCACTTTCTATAATACTGAGTATTTTTATTCTTGGAATAACAATTATATTATCGGCATATGCTGAAGTTGTTTCATGGGGATATTCGAATATGATCAACTTTGGAACCGGATCGGGAATAGGGGCATATCCCGTACTTTCAATATATAAAAGTGGCTTTGGGTATTTGAGTGCGATACCATTTGTAGTCCTTTTAATAATTGTTATAAATTCATTTTTCACTGCAACTATATCATTGGGTACAAATGCCACAAGGGTTCTGTTTTCACTTTCAAGGGAACATGTAATCCCGGAAAAATTATCAAGAACAAATACAAGGGGAGTTCCAGTATACGCAGTTATTTTTATCACTGTAATCTCACTTATAATTGTTATTTCAACCGGCTTGATCTTTGAATATCTTTATCCTGGGCAGATTATAGGTGCCCTGCTATACGCATCAGTGTTTTTGCTTGTACTTGAATCGCCAATAACATACATAGTTCATATTTTGACAAACACATCACTTTACAGTTTTCTTAAAAAGAATAACCAGAAAACACATTTTGTGAAACATATTGTTATACCAACTATTTCAAGCCTTACCCTTTTCGGTGCAATATTTGCAGCAGTATACTTTGATTTAAGCGCGCCATACATATATGGTGTATATGGATCACTGATATGGGTATCAGCAATATTCATAACTGTAATAGTTATGTATACAAAATACAGGAAGAAACTAAATAATCTTGGGGATTTTTCCCTATAAATTTAATATATTGCCAATTTGGTTTATAGATCTATCCCTGATTTCAGATATATTTTCAGTTTTTATAACATTTCCATTTTTAATATATTGAGTTAAAATATTTTCCATAGAACCGCCACATTCACACCTTTTATTGCTAATCGTATGTGGAACTACATTTAATTTATAGCATTGATTGCATCTTAAAACATTTTTTATTCCAGAAAATTTTCCCCTTTTGGTTATATCATTGCCATCAACATTTACAATGTCCATTCCAAAGTCAACAGTTTTTGCCGAGGCTATTGAAGTACCTATTCCAAATGAGGAAACACCTGCTTCGACGAGTTCCGGCAGATCCTCAATTTTAATTCCACCTGAAACCATTATCTTTACATTTTGATGATTCCTTAAATTCAATTCCCATCGAATTTCCCTGATAATATTTGCAAAATTGCCCCGTCTTGAGGATGGTGTATCAAGCCTGATATAATCTACGTCGGGGAATTCGTCAGCGGCTCTTATAGCTGCAAATTTTTCATCCATATATGTATCTATCAAGAACACCCTGAATTTTGAATTTTCATACTGTATTTTCCATGCACGGTCATCACCCAAAATCAGGGAAAGGGAATGGGGCATGGTTCCCGATGGCTCTATTCCAAGAATTTCACCACTTAAAACGCCGGAAACACCAGATGCACCACCGATATATGAGGATCTATCAATCATTGGGGAAATTGCGGGATGCATCCTTCTGATGCCGAAGGATATGAATGGTATTTCTCCAAGCATTTTCCTTATCATTGATGAATATGATGATATGCCTGAAGCCTGGCATATAAAACCTAGAATTGATGTTTCAAATTCTCCAAAATCAAGATAATTTCCTTCTATCCTGATAAATGGAACTGGTACCCCGTTTATATCCCTGTTTTTTAATACCGTTCCTTCAGGTATTGCATATAAATCAATATTTTTACCCTTTAACAGTGAGATAACATCGTTTAGGCCGGTAAAATTAATGAAATTGTAATCCGTTGATGGTACTGTAACTTCCATTGTTACCCTTGGATTTATTGATAATTCCTTAAGATATTTTTCAGTTTTTTCAAAATAAACATCTGTAACCTTTCTATTTACTATGTCCTGATCGTTGGCCATTACAAATTTATTCATTTTCATTTACCTCTTTTATGAATTTCTCCGAATTTATTATGTGATAACCATAGTTTATTTTAATATTGTTAAGTGCTGATTTATGGTTTCTTTCATTTATGGATGAACACAGATCAGATACTACAGATACATCATAGTATCTATAAAATGCTCCTGCACATGTATGTATTATGCATATATCGGTACTGATCCCAAATAAATATATTTTTTTTATTTCGAGCGCTCTTAACAGGGAATCAAGGTCTGTATCATAGAAGGCATCATAATGGCGTTTCTTAATCACGAAATCCGGATATTCAGAGAGTATGCTAACAATCTCTGATGATTTTGTGCCATCAAGGGCGTGTTCACCCCATACGTTGAACTCTGGATCGTTCTTTATGTGTGAGTCCTTGGCGAAAATTATAGGAACATTGCTTATTTTTTGTAAAATTTTATCGGCTTTCTCAACGGTTTCTATTGATTTCTGGCTGCCAAACTTACCGGTAACAAAATCATTAATCATATCAACAATGAGAATACATGAATTTCTACTGTGCATGGAGTATACATTATTTTTAAATATTAAATATTAATGTTTGGTCCACCATATGGTCGTATCACCATTATCCTCTATATATATCCCATTGTCCAGGAGAGTCTTTCTGATATAATCCGATATATCATACATCCTGTTTTTTCTCATTGTATTTCTGATTTCAATTAAATTTTTTATTATATTATCATTTATACCCTTCTGATCATATAATATGCATAAAAAGCTATTCAAATAATCCATTATTCCTATAATTTTATCTGCGGTTTCCACCGATATGGAATTGTAATTTTTATTTATATCGCCAATAAACTCAAGCATTTCCCGTATTAAAGATCTTGTATCGAAGTTATTTTCCATGATTTTATCAAATTTATCAATAATGCTTGAATAATCTACATTATATGGACCATCTTTTTTATCAATGCTTTTAACCTTATTGTAAAATATATTGATCTTTTCTATTGTTTCACTGGAATCTTTCATAATCGCATCCGAGTACTCGATTGAAGTGTTGTAATTTGAATTTATCAATGCCAGCCTTAGGGCTTCTGGGGAATAAATATTTAAAATATCCTTGATTTTGATATAGTTCTTCAATGATTTTGACATTTTTTCCTCGTTTACATTAACCATGCCGGTATGTATCCAGTATCTTGCTAAATATTTCCTTTTGCTTATTGATCTCATCTGTGCTATTTCTGCTTCATGGTGTGGAAAGATTAAATCTGCACCACCACCATGTATATCATATTCATAACCAAAGAACGTTTCAGTTATAGCGGTATCCTCAATATGCCATCCTGGCCTACCTTTACCCCAAGGTGAATTCCAGTATGGTTCCCCAGGTTTCATCTTCTTCCATAGAACAAAATCTTCTGGATTTCTTTTATCCTCATTTAAAATACCACGGGCATTTTCCTTTATTTCTTCCAAATTCTGATTTGATAATTTACCATAATCCTTGAATTTATGGACATCAAAATATACACCATCCGATGTTTCATATGCATAACCTTTTTTTATTATCCTTCTAATCTGGTTTATAATTTCCTTCATATACAATGTTGCCTTTGCATAGTATGTTACACTGTTTGCCTTTAATAAATTCATCAATCTTAGATATTCATTGTAATAATAATCTGCTACTTCTTCAGATTTCTTATTTTCTTCATTTGCCTTTTTTATAATTTTATCATCAATATCTGTAATATTCTGTAAATAAAATACAGAAAAACCTTCGGCTCTTAAAAATTTTACCATAACATCAAAGAATATATTTGTTCTTGCATGGCCTATATGGAAATCATCCTGAACTGTTGGTCCACATACGAAAATATTTATTCTTTTTTTATTGAACTCGATAAATTTTTCATCTGTTCTGCCAAGAGTGTTGTGAATTATCATTAAAAGCATATAATAAATTAAAAGATAAATTTTTAGATATCAAAAATTTTTATACCGCAAAGAAATATCTGCTCAGGGTTTGTGGGGTAGCATGGTATCCTTCCAGCTTCGGGAGTTGGAAACTCCGGTCCAAATCCGGACAGACCCATATATATTTGTTCCTTAAAAAACTCAACATTTAAATGGTTTTTATACTTATCCTATTCATGGACTTCAATAGAAGGGAGAACAACAATAGAACTGACATTTGAGTTATTAAACGTGGATTTTTCTCTCTTTCATTGCCAAAAAATTTCCCTTAAGATTAATTTCTATTACCTTTTCAAATTCATGCTCTGTATAGTCTAGAAAACGTTTCTTAATATTAATTCTATGCCAAAGTTCTCCACTTTGAATTCTTTTGAGGACTTGCGCCCTGTGGAGCCGCTAGAATATGTAAGAGTAACTTTTCAAGATACTCTCATTGAGACAGTTTCCATTCAGGAATTTTGCGTCCCCGTCCAATATGCAGATAACCTCAAGTGCTAAAGCCGTAGCAGTCTGGATTGCCGTCGTATTTTACTATGAAACCAAAACTTTCAGGATCTGATGGATAAAAATCAATGGATTCTGAAAAGGGAATTAGGAAATCATTAGGTACTTCAGTATATTTGGTTTCAATAGTGCCGTCTTTGAGCAATTTCGTGGGCACCCACTGGTAGACCAAAGGTTCCGAACCACGATCCCATTTTCCACTAATTTCAAATTCTTCAGCGTTTGCAAGATTGTGGAAATTTATGCGTATTCTACAGTTAAATGCAGGGGATCTGCCAGAATTATTGACCCTTAGATGGTAATACGCTCTCTTCCACTCTTTTGTTTCATGAATGTAAGGCTCCCCCCCTATGAATTTTGATATAACATCTATACTTAGAGAAGGCCTAATTAGTAGACTCCAAATAATTTGTGAACTCAGGGATATAAGAATTCCAATGGGAACTGCGATCAGAAATGATTGTAACATGTAATTTCTTATTGCCTGTAGTTGTGGAACAACGTTCAAATATAGCAGCGCTATAAATGCAACGACGATGAACAGAATGGCAATGGTAACTCTCTCATGTTTCCTTGAATTGCCCATTTTCACAACCTAATCAAAAAAAGAACAACATTTACAATAGTTGCGATGGCAATAACAACTGTAAGATACAGCATCTTTCTGGAATACTTACGGTCCTCTTCAATTTTCAAGACATCTATCTTCGATTTCCTTAGGTCAGTAGCATCCAAGATATGCTTTTCGTTTAAATCAAGGTCTTTTAAAATGAATGACGCTAGGTTGGATACTATGGGGCCAGGTTTCTCCAGCCCATACTGTTCCGGATTTATTGGATACCATTTAGCTGGATCTGGAATTATTGGAAATTCATAGAGAGATGTCATCTTGGAAGGGTCAGCCAAATTCTGTAGCCCTCTCCGATAATTCACTAAAATTTTTTCATCTATGCCTCTTTGGAATATTAGTTCTCGCAATTCTACAAGGATTTTATTAGCATCCATGTTGGCCTTCATCTGTGCTGAGTTCTGCTTTGTAGTAATATCCTTAACCAATGTTTCTACGTGCCTGTTCCAAGAATTCAATAATTGTAGTGCAAGTATCTGTCCTGCTCCGAACGAGAAATCCAGAAGAGGAGGGCTACCCGGGAACTGCAATACAGGCATACTCTCCAGATTATTCGAGGGGGTCTGTGACCCCGCCATATTTAAGACAGAAAGATACAAAGGAGCAGAATTCCGTATGGACCCTTGAACAATTTTCCCAATGATGGACGTCATGTTGGCATACCCTCTGACTATGCTCTGATTGTAAGAAAATCCACCTTCAAAGAAACTTACAGGCTCCAATGAAATGATATTTGTCCGAATATTCTTAATCTTTTGTTCTTCTTCAACCGTGTCTTTTGAAATAGCTCTTCCATCCTTACTGTCTCTTATGGATATTTCCTTCTCAAGCGAATCGAGTTCTTTATTGAAATCATCAAAGAACTTTCGCTCTTCTTCTATGATGAATTCTGCAACAAAATTTCGGAGGGCTACATTAGGTATGGCTCTGGACGAAAACTTGAGAATACGAAAATCTACAGAAGTATTCTTGAGAGGAATTGAACCTTCGCTGAAGCAACTTCCAAGGAAAAGTGAAAGCTTCCATATCTTGCCCTCAAGATCAGCTTTCTTCAACTTTTGAAGATCATCGGCTTTCAAGGTGACTTCGATAATGGCAACATTGAGCGGGAGAATACCTTCATCATATATCCAGAAAACTATGTTCTTGACATAGTCCAAGAGTTCAACGTCGGAAGTGCAGGTCGAACGTAGCTGATTTATGAAATCGTCAAAACTTTGTGCACTGAATTTAAGTGGCATATTGTCTTTGCGGGATTCCTCTGTAAATCCAAATGTCCTAAGTTTCTGGATAGTTTCCTTCTCTTCAGCATCATCGGAAATGAGGTCACCAAGAAGTAATCGTGAGGATGTCAGTTTTACCATTGATCTTGGATAGTGATTTTTGCATAAAAATTTAACGGGCTTAAAGGACATTTATAGTCACCTTCTTATAATTATTCTTTTTTCTATAATTTTCTTTTAATTTATGTAAATATTGTTTATAGTATTTCCTGTATTCAGGATCATTATTGTATTTTTCAATGAATTTATCGGGTGGATAGTAATTTATTGTAGAATGTGGCATTACATTGTTGTAATCATAGAAGGCGTTTTCTATTATCTTTTTTCCTTTATTGTAATCCTCTATTTCATTTATCCAAATATAATCAGTTTTCAATGAATTGTGGAATGATTCTATATCACCGTTTTCCTTGGGTGTTTCCTTTTCTATGTATTCATAGAGTGTCCAAATATTCATCAAATGTTCGACAATAGTCTAACACTATTAACCTGAAAAATAATATTGGGATATGGGAAACCACCATATCCCATTGATAACGGAAAGGATAGATAATATAGTTTCGGAAGATAGGATCAGGAAGTATTCCAACAGGATGATCGTGAAGATTATTGTGATTCTACAACTCTTCAGGGAATTTCTTCTCCAATCATAGAGAATTATATGATCTCTTGGGCATTGCAGAGATACCAAATTTCCGTACCCTTTCATACAGGGCTCTGAGAATAGACTGGCATGAGATCAACGCCTGCATCATGGACATCATGGAAACCGATGAGAATAACGCTGCACTTATCTTCCATCAAACCTATCATTTATTTTTTCAATAAGGGTGACTATGTTTCTTATGGAGGTCTGCAATGACTCACTATCAACGTTTTCAAGTTCATTTGGCGTGCCGTTCAACATAGACCAAAATTGTTTTGCTACCAGCGATTTGTTGTATTCCACTTCATTACTCTTCGCAATTTCTTTACACCAGTTCACGTTTTTCTTTCTTTCGCTTTTGTTCTCGGACTCTGGAAAATCAATTTCTTTTTCAATGGTACGTTTAAAAGCCGAGAGGTAAAGTTTTGGGTCTATTAGGTCCTCCGAATCCCCATCCTTTCCAGTAATTTCGTCTATTTGCAGGATGTACTTTTGTTTATCTTCCTCGGGAATTTTATTGAGGACTTCACGGTCAGTTTTTGGGCCACTATCCACTACAACGAGAAACTCAACTCCGGCTTTTTTATAGAACTTAATATAATCCAAGATGTTTGAAATCCCGCTTATCTCATCCATCGAATATAGGTCTCTGCTCAGGTACTTTTGACCAGAGCGTTCCAAGTGTTCATTGAATGCCAAGAAGATATCTATATCAGTTATTCCTTCAAAAAGGAGAGTTCTGGAAGCCCCATAGAGAGAGTACCTTGCCGGGGATCCTATGTATTCTCTGATTCGTGTTAGAACACCTGCATCAGTGGAAGCACTTAGACTTATTATCTTGGTGCCGTCACCCGTCTTTTTCTCTACTAACCTAATTATATCCGGTCTCCAAGGATCGATCAATGCACGCTCGTGGGAAGTGTAAATTAGTTGGAGCTTTTCTGAGTTGCTAACCTCTTTCAATAACCTGAGTATGTCTCCCTTCCCCTTATCATGTAAGCTGGTTGCGGGGTTATCTAACAAAATCGCTATTCGCTTGGAAGACTTGGACAATTTTGAAGAAATCTCCATATAAAACGCCAGCCACCATTTGAATCCTTCACTTCCTTCGACTACGGAGACAATTGCATCAGTCTCAAGGTCCTTTACGTAAAATGTCAAGTTTGTATTGTCTGAACTTACCTTAAACTCATATCTTTGCTGGCTCCAGAGTTTACTCAATATGTCAGTCAACTTTCTTGAAATTGTTTCGTAATACGAATTTCTTACTTGTGCATCCCTTGTTCTCACATTTTGGACCCCACTCGGCAACAAATCCTGTGTAAGCAAAGCTATTGAATTGAAAGTGTCCGAACTATTGGGATCGCTTATATACTGATCTATTGATATTTTATCTTCTATGTTGAAGACGCGGTCCATATAGTAAATACTTGGAATATTGCTTATTACAGCGTTAAATGGAGATTTGCTTACCTTCGAACGTTCCTCCCTAATTCTATCTTCAATCTCCTTCAGCCTCTGGTCGTGTTCTCCTTGAAATTGAGGATCTCTTGGGATCGATGCCAAGGAGTTTCTTAGGGACTGAAGAGCTAGGTCACTCTCTTTGTTGTCTCCAAAATTAGTTTTCTTAAATGTGTCAAGGGCATTATTAAAAGCGCTTTCATGAGCACGTATGTTATTGAAGTTTCGGTTCATGGCGTTACGGAAATTGTTTCGCAACTCTTCAACGGCTTTTAGTATGGTGGTCGGGTCAGGTGGCGCAATTTTTACTTCGTTACCACGTACGAACACAGAAAAATGACCATCCAGATACCTGTTAAGAGTGATATCAGCTAAGCCGTCGCTTTGAATTACACCAGGCAGTTCTTTAGCGTCGCTTTCGTCTAACCCAAGCTTTGCCTCAACAACCTTAACACTGGATGCCGCCAAAGATCCATTCGTAATCTTCTGGGAGATGTCAGAACCCCGGAAGAGTTCAGACTCTTTAGGAACGACTTTTGGGTCCAGAAGTCTAACCCCCTCCAAGAAGGAAGTTTTACCTGTACCAGTCATTCCAACGAGACATGTCAGGCCTTTTTCCAGTCTTACAACACCACTATCTTTAATCGACTTGTGATTATAAATTGATACACTTTTAATCCACATCGGATTAACTATTAACGGATAATATTTAATTATTTCCTCGATCATCACGTGGCAAGTTGGCAAATCAATTTTCCCCTACCTTTTCCCAAAAGGTATGGTTACAGTGCCGTGCAGTTATTGAGATGGGAATAGTCAAATTGCAGCACGGCACGAGAACCCCCTTATTGCTGTAATTCCGCTATGAACGTAACAAATGTGTGTAGCACCAAACATACACCACGAACGGTAAACGAAAGATGCATATAAAAGGTGAAGGCTCAAATATGAGTAAGGGTTGAATTTGAGCCGAAGCGCCAATAAATGTTGCAAGATACGGCTATAATCTATTAGCCAGGCATAGATTCACCATTAACCAGCCAGTGTCTTGATCAATTCGTTTAGACTTTCAAAATGGTACTTCTCGAAGTCCTCTTCATTAATTCTTGCAAATTTCCAGTCTTTGCCTGTAATATTAGAAGCATCTTCACACCATACAACTATTCTCTTATCTTTGAATGCGACATCCACATCTTCCCTTCCTTTTGTTTCCAGTACAAAATGCGTATCTTCGGTGCTGACTATAAAATCCGGATAGTAATATCTAAGATTGCCCACTGAGTCTCTGTATTCCACAAAGAAACCAACTTTTGAAACAATTTTACAGAAAGAATTTACGTCATTCGCTGAGTTCAGGAATTTCGAAAATTCTACTTCGAAAGGGTTATCACAGGGAACATAATTAAAAATGCATCTATTCGAAGAATAAACGTTCTTTGTCCACACAAAGGGTTGTGTGCCTGATATTTTTATGGTATCATAACTCGTTGGCTCTCTCTCAGTAAATGATAGATCCTTCAAGCTGCTGACAAACAAATCGACAAGCTTTTCCTGTATTTCAGGTGTGCTCAATTGAAATAATACTCGTGGGTCGTTTAAATCAACTTCTTGGTCGAATAGTCTCAACTCAACGTAGGATTTTACAAGAGGATAGAAGTCTGAAAACATGTTGGGCAGTTTAAGTTGCTTCAATATCCTATCTGTATAGTATGCAATAACGCTCTTCGTATCCTGAGGAACTGGAAGGTCCCAAACTCTTTCTATTGCCACTACCTTTGTAATCATATCAATAGCTTTGTAGGTCGTCTTAAGTACCTTGTTTTCTAGTGGCAACGAAAGAGCCCGTAGCTTGTTCAAAATATCCTTATCCATTTGGAATTCCTTTATAATAACTCTCTGGGTCAAGAGCGGTATCTCTATGTCCTTAGATATCTTGTCCATGTCAACATAAATTGTTGTCATGTTGAGTTGGGACCCAACATTAACGGTTCCAAATGTTATGTTTTCCTCTTTTTCTAGTTCCTCTATTATCTGCATTAATCCAGATGGCCCAATAACCTCTAGAACGTTCACTGATTGTTTGACGTCCGCGTTCTGGTCAGGGAACATCTTTCTGAGGCCCCTTCCAATAACCTGTTCCGGAAGTACATTTCTTTCCGAAGTGTAGGATCTTAATCCAACAATAACATTGACGTTTCTAACATCCCAACCCTCGTTTAACATCATAGTGCTTACAATAACTTCATAGGGGTTGTCATCACTATCTATATTTTGGGCGAATTTTCTGGCCTCTTCTATATCAGATTTAACAACCTCTCCCGTGCTATCTGTATGAATAAGAAGAATTTTATCCTTCAAACCAGGGAGTGTACTCAAGTAATCTTTCAACTCATCGGCTTCGTTATTGTTTGGAGATTGAAAAAATATTATGGGCTTCTTTGATAGCTTGGATAAGGCATTCTTATACTCCTGCCATCTCCGTATCCCGGCCTCTATCCAAGCTTTGTACCTCTCTACTACTTTTTTCGATGAGATTTCGGTTGCGTTAGAGACTATACCCTTTAGCGGTCTCTTAACAATACTCATCTCTATAGCTTCTTTTAAGGTAAAATCAACAATTAGCCAAGGAAAAAGAGCACCATTTTCAGATTTGGGTGTGGCGGAAAAGTCCAGTTCAGCAATTATTCCTCTTCCAAAACTGGATTCCAAGTGCTTATGGAGTTCAACCAAAATGTTCTTCCACTTTTTTTCATAACTGTATATATGATGAGCCTCATCTTTAAGTATCATTATATTTGGTATCTTTTCAAGAACCTCTTTTATTCTGTTCTCCTGGGCTATGTTGGTTCGATTAACATCCTTTAGTTCCAGCACATCATCGACAAACTCTTCTGCCTCCTTCTTTCTGCTTGCTTTTTCCTGAAGTTGCTGTATATTGGTTAAAAATAAGACAGATTCAGGTATAGTATAGAAAGAGTGTTCCTTCAGAATAACTTTTAAGTTAAAAGTCTCAAACCATTCAGGCGGGATCAGCGGTATACTTGTGAATATTTTAGCGTCTTGATAATCTCTCTTGAGCCTGTCATATATGACATTTTTTTCTCCGGCTATCATAAGGAATTTAGAAGTGTAATCATTCTTGTTTTCTAAATTGTAGTTTAATAATTGCCACACTATTGTAAAAGCCATAACATAGGTCTTCCCAGAGCCGGTAGCCATCTTGAACCCATAAAGTGGATAAAGGTCAGTGCTGGGGTCGTAAAAACCTATCGGACCATCACCAAATTCTCTAGCCAGATCTATGAAAGCTCTCTTTTTCATAACCTCATAGACATAAATTAAAGTTTCAATTGATTCCCTTTGTGCATACCAGAATTCAAACTTTTCGTTATCTACAACATGGTCCTCATTGAACCAATAGTTTAGGAGCCTCTTTGTAGTGTTTGTTGTTCCAGGGTAACCAGAGTTTCTCCACTGGTTAACCGCTATCCTAAGTTTGTTGACTAGGTAACACTTGCTTTTATCCCTTTTATCTAGATTTAAGATATCTGCTGGGTTCACGTTTTCACCTTCAGAATTTTATTGGTGTCATTTCCAAACACGTCAACAACCTTTACCATTATTATGTGTTCTCCATTATTTTCGTAAATATGTTTGGCATCATACTCGACTTTTAGTTCCTTTTTTGTCCTATAGCTCTGCCACTGGTTGTGAAAAGTATCACTCTTATAATTCCAATCGACCGCCCAATAATCGATCAATTGTCTTGAGTCCTTTATATTTTCAATTATATCAGAAACGTCAGATGTTTCTGGAATTTGGAAATCCTCAATCTTTAACGCTATTTCTTTTCCTTTTATTATCTTTGAAATCTCCAAATATGCAAGTGGGTTAAATTTAACTGCAGGGATCAGGCTCTTTTCTATCACTTGGTCAGGAATTTTTAACAATTTTAGATCAAATTTTGTACCTGCAAGTGCAGACTTCAGCTCATTTACGTTTGGTATTTGGATTAGATTAAGTTCCACGTCCTCTCTCTCTGCTATCTTTTTTGCTAGTTCATTTACCTCATAATTCCATTCCCATCCAAGCACGTCCGCTTTGATGAAATTGCTAAAAACACATTCGGAAACAAAATTTCTAATCTCTTCCATAGAAACCGGTGCATTAATCGGACCAATGTGGACCGCCCTATTGTCTCTTGAAGCTTGTATATATTTGTAGCCATTTATCGGTTTGGCTTTGTACAATTTGATCATAAATGAAAGGTAATCTTCAGGACTTTCCTTCCAATACGCTAACTCATAATTTCCAATATTCCATATTTCAAAAGGCCTAGAAGGTTTTCCATAGCTATCAATATCGTCGTTGATTGGGTCCTTCGAGTTGTGAATATCTAGAAGCCTCTTTCTTGTAACCTGAATCGCATATTTTGATAAATCAGAACCGATCCATCTTCTTCCCAGCTTTTCAGCAATAGATAGGGTCGTCCCCGAACCACAAAAGAAATCCGCAACGATATCTCCTGGATTGGAAGATGCCTTTATAATGTTGTATACTAACTCCTCCGGTTTTTGAGTGGGAAATCCAAGTCTTTCTAATGCCTGAGAATTAATATAGGATATCTCCCATACATCTCTTTTCGCCTTTAATCTCCTAGTATCGCCCGTATATACTTGAGATATAACCTTTCCGTCTTTTGCCTCAGAAACTCTTTTTCCTTTGTGTTTTGATTTTTCTGAATAAGGTTCGGTCAACATGTTGAAATTATAATTATTTATATTTTTTGCATAAAAAAATATTGTATCGTGCATTCTTTGAAAACTGCTTGTATTGCCTGTCCATCTTTGGTAGCTCCAAACTATTTCGTTTACAAAATTAGTATAACCAAATACTTCATCACAAATAACCTTAACATAGTGACTTACATTTTCATCTAAATGAATATAAATTGAACCTTCGTCAGCTAGCAAATCCCTCATTAAGATCAATCTTTCATACATGTACTTCAAATACGAGGCAATTCCGCCATTCCACGTGTCTCCGTATGCCCTTTGCTCAATTATGGATGGTTCTTTCTCTATTTCTGAATTGTCTACCATCGTAGTATATGAGAAATCGGCTCCAGTATAGAATGGCGGATCTATATAAATGAGATTGATATTTCCTGCCCATCCTTGTTTTAAGAGAGATGACATAACAAGTTTGTTATCTCCCCAAATAAGTTTGTTTTTCCAATCGTTAGGATATTTCTCTGGCCATTCATCTTCAGGGAATAGAGGAGAATTTAGACCCTTTCTAGCTCTTGGTTTGTTCACAGTTTCTATTACTTGGAATGGTAGATTAGGGTAATCAGGCAGAATTCTATGACCCAAGTCCATTTTTTTATACTTATCGTGCCAAATAAGTTCGACATATTTTTCATTTTTTTCCATATTACAGCCTCTTTCTCAGCTCCGCTGATACAATAGACTGATCAGATAATAATATTTGCGATTCCAATGTGTAATATCTGCCTATCTTTTTCTTGATGGGTGTGACTAGGCCAAGGTTCTTGAGAGTTTCTTCTTCTACTTCCACATGCACCTGCCTCAACTCCGTTCTTACAGCACCTTCAGTCCATTTATTCAGCCTCCCCATGAGGGATGTGCTTGATACTACCATAAATAATTATAATACTTTCTTATATTTCTAATTATGGTATTTTTTGATAGTTATACGAGACTGCCGAATATATCTTGATGGTTTGTGATATCAGTAGTATGCCGTGAATCTATTCATGAACAATTCCACCCAAGTAAAAATTTTGACATTCAATATTGTTTGCCTTGTTAATGACGAGTAATCAGGATTGTAAAAAATTTTTTTTATTATCTCCATGAATCTTCTTTATACGCTTTTAAAATATTTCTACTAAAAATTTACGATCTCATTTATGCGAAATGCTTAAATTTAATCGTTAAATTAACCTACGGGCTCGTGGCCTAGTATGGATAAGGCACCGTCCTTCTAAGTCGGTGATCGTGGGTCCAAATCCCATCGAGCCCGCTAAATATACTGGAATATTGTTACCTAAAATTAATAAAATTACCCTTCATTTATAAATATTATTATATACTAAATTTATATCATTAACCAATGGTTTATAACAGTAATATTGAGGGTATAGTTGTTTTTCTTGCAATAATTATCCTCATAATGGCTCGAAGAATAAAATCAGGATTAAATGGAAGAAGATTTAAAATGAGCAGAATTTTTACCATGCCATTTATCTATGCAATTCTCCTTATTTTTTTCCTTGGGGCTATCGGCAAAAATGTAACGTACATATTTATTGTTGCAGGGTTAATATTTCCAGGAATAATTGTGGGATTTATTTATGGAGAACGTGTTAAATTTTTTGAGAAAAATTCATTTACATATTATAAAAGATCCCAATTTATAATGGTTTTCTGGTTAACTTCATACATTGCGAGAATATTTCTTTATATATTTTATCCCACAAATTTTATGGCAAACTTTATTGTGGATATATTATTAGCGATAACCCTTGGCATGATTGTGGGGGAATCCGTTAAATTGTATATAAAATATAAAGAATATAGAAGTCCCGCAAATGAGAATTATTTCGAATTCCCTGAAAAATAAATGCATTTATTATTTATAAAACATTTATTGCATTCGGGTTTCTTTTTACAATATTCCTTTGATAGTTGTACAATCATCCCATGAAAATTTTTTAGCCTAAAAATATTACCATCGAATTCTTGCTCTACTCCTGTTTTTATATCATTGGAGGCAAATTCTTTACCGTAATATCTTTTGAATAATCTTAATGTATAGGAATCAATAACGAATACAGGATAATCCAGGGCATACAAGAGGATTGAATTCATTGTTTCATTTCCTACCCCCTTGATATTTTTAATAAATGATCTTATTTCATTAAAATCCTTATTTTTCATATGTTCCAACTTATTGTAATTATCAATTATACTGCTTGCAATATTTTTTAAATAACGTGTTTTTATTGTATAATATCCAGAACTTTTAATATATTCCTGAAGTTTTGTTTCATCAATTTCCCTTATCCTTTTAAGATCGAGCATATCATTTTCTCTTAAAATGTCTATGGATTTCTTCACATTGCTCCATGAAGTGTTCTGGGTTAGTATACACCCTATTACCGTTTCATCATCGCTTTCAGAAGGCCACCACTGTAAATCACCATAATGCTTGTAAAGCTCATTGTATAATTCATGGAACATGGAATAGAATTTTATTGAATTATATTAATTTTGACAATAATGTTTTTAAACCTTGTAAAATTTACAATTATGGAATATATAAATCTCGGTAAAACAAATATGAAAATTTCAAAGTTATGCTTAGGAGGGATGTCCTTTGGAAATTCAGAATGGATGGCCGATAGGGAGAATTCCATAAAAATCATAAAAAAGGCAATTGATTATGGAATAAATTATATTGATACTGCAAACATTTATTCAAGTGGCAAATCCGAGGAAATTACAGGTGAAGCAATAGATGGGCATGATGATATTATAATTTCTACCAAGGGCGCAGGAAAAATGGATGAATTCAATTCAGGTTTCAGTAGAAAAAATCTCATAAAAGCCTTAAATGGAAGTTTAAAACGGCTTAAAAGGGACCATGTGGATATTTATTTCCTGCATACATTTTTTGATGATGTTGATATTAATGATGTGGCTAAAACATATAATAAATTCATAATGGATGGGACTGTATATTATCCTGGATTAAGTAATATAGCAGGTTACCAACTTGCGGAATTTTATACCGCTATGAATATGAGATACAACATAAAACCAGAAATTGTCCAAAACCATTACAATGTAGTATACAGGGAAGATGAAAGGGATGTTATACCATTTTGCAGTAAAAAGGGGATTACATATTCTCCATTCAGCCCAATAGCTGCGGGATTTTTATCCGGCAAATATAAAAGAGGCGAGAACAATGAGTCAGTTAGAACAAAATCATATCCTGTTATGAAAAAAAGATACTTCAAGGATTATGACTATGATGTTCTTAATAAAATTATGGATGTTTCAATAGACAGTGGAACCAAACCATCCCAGGTTGCTCTTGCCTATATTATAAAAAAGGGTTTTATACCAGTAATAGGTGTAAATAAAATAGAATATCTTGAGGATGATATAAATGCCCTTGATGTTAAATTAACCAATGAAAACATTAAAACAATAGATTCTGCGTACAAACCACATGAAATAATACAGGGTACTGCGGGGTATTGAGTTATTTAATAACACTCAAAGCAACCAGTGCATCCAGAAAATACTGTATTGCAAAACCTGCTACTAGGAGGCCGAAAATCCTTGTTATGGCTGTCATGACCTTATCCCCCATGAATTCAAGAATTTTTGATGAATAGATAAAGAATATATAGACCATTAGGAGAACCAAAAAAATTGAAATTATTGTTAGAATTCTTGTGTATAATGTTCCCTTCATCAGTATAATAACCAGTGATATGGCTCCTGGTCCAGCCAAAAATGGTGTTGCGAATGGCACAATCCCCATATTTTTTGATTCCTCAGTTGATGTATCTGGTTTTACACCCTGTCTTACCATCTCAATACCCATTAATAGAAGAATAATACCGCCAGCTATTTCCAGTGCCTCTATAGATATGCCAAAAAATTCAATTATTATATCGCCCACAAGTGCAAAAAGGAGGATTATGATACCTGCATATAAAACAGCATCCTTTGATATTGATTTTCTGGTATCCCTATTAAATGAAGATGTCATTGATACAAATATCGCCATGCATCCGAATGGGTCTATAACAACAAGAAGTGGCATAAAAACCCTAAGAAATTCTGTTACAATGGACATATTACTCCATTGCATTTTTAATATTAAACATATCTAATAAAAAACATTATTAATTTATAATTAATAAACATGAATGAAAATATTAATTCTTGGCATTGATGGATACATAGGATTTCCTCTTGCTATGAGACTCATAAGTGAGGGGCATGATGTTTATGGTGCAGATAATTTCTATACAAGGAAGAGGGTAAGAGATGTTAATTCAGGATCAGCAATTAAAATAAATTCCATGGAAAAAAGAATAAAACTTCTGGATGGCAAAATCAAATTTTTTTATGGCGATGTTAGTGACCCGAAATTCATATATGATATAGTTAAAAAATCAATGCCAGATGCAATAGTTCATTTGGCAGAACAGCGATCTGCACCGTATTCAATGATATCATTGAAAAATGCAAATGAAACGCTTGTAAAAAATATAAAAAGTACCATGAATATTATATATGCAGTAAAGGATATTAAAAGGAATACTCATATTGTAAAACTTGGATCAATGGGGGAATATGGAACTCCAAATATTGATATACCTGAGGGGTTTTTTGATGTTAATTATCTTGGAAGATCTGATTATTTGCCATTTCCAAGAATGGGGCAATCATGGTACCATTTATCAAAAATTGATGATACCTATAGTCTAATGCTTTCAAATAAAATATGGAATTTAAATATAAGCGATGTTATGCAGGGTGTTGTATATGGAACAAGAACAAAGGAAATAGATGATAATAAAATTTTTTCAAGATTTGATATTGATGAGGTTTATGGCACTGTATTAAATAGATTTGCTGCACAATCAGTTATAGACATGCCACTTACTGTGTATGGCAAGGGAGAACAGAAAAGAGCATTCCTTTCACTTGAAGATAGCATAACATGCTTAAATATTATCTTAAACCATCCACCGGAAAAAGAGTATAAAGTTTATAACCAATTTGATGAATATTACTCCCTGAATTACATAGCAAATAAAATAAAGGAATCCTCAGATAACATGTTTAATAAAAATATAAAGATAGACCATTTAAAGGATCCAAGAGTTGAAATGGAAGAACATTATTATAATCCCGTGAATGATAATTTAAAAAGTATTGGTTATAAAAGGGTAAGAAAAATGGAAGATGAAATTCCTGTAATTTTAAATGATCTAAATGAAAATAAAAAGTCTATAATCAGATATAAAAATACAATAATGCCAAAAACATTATGGAGATAATTTTTTACAGTAATCATGGGTTCTTTTTAAAATTTTATAATAATTCTCACTCCTCCCGATGCTTATCCAATCATACCTCTTGATTTTCTGGTAATAGACCTTTATATTTTCCTTTACCATATTGTTTATAGCCGGTGTTAATTCTTCACCCTCAATAAAATCAAATATATCTTTTGTAAATACATAAAAAGCGGATAACGCATAATTTGATTTTGGATTTTTAGGTTTTTCCTCAAGGCCAGTTACCAGATTATTTTTAATCATGGCAACGCCATAATGTGAAGGATTGTTAACCTTCATCAATGTTATTATGTTTTTTTTACCCTCATGGTATTTTTTTATTATATTTTTAAGGCTCATTTGATTCAATATAATGCCGTCTCCTGCATTGAGAATGAAATCATTATTTATATAATCTCTTGCGAGCAAAACAGCTTTTCCATAGCCTTTCGGTATATCCTGGAATATAAATTCTATATTATAATTCAGTGATGACAGGTAATTTTTTGTATTCATGTCATTTTTATCAAGAATTACATAAAATTTTTTTATATTATTGTCACCTAAATTTTCGATGACCACATCTATTATGGGTCTCAAAACAATTTTATTATTCCTTAATGAGTATACTGGTAGCATTTCTTTCCTCATATTTGATGGTAGATTTGCCCGGGTACCAAGACCTGCGGCTGTTATTAAGGCTTCCATGTTATGATATTGCATATTATTATTTAATTTTTGAATTTATTAAATTTATTAAATTTCTGTAAATTATGCATATTTTAATAGTTATATGATATTATAAAAATATGAAATGTTCCATATGCAATAATAAGGCTGTATATGAGGTAAAATACAGCGGTTCTTTCCTATGCAAAAAACACTTTATAGAATTTGTAGAGAAAAGAGTAAAAAGGGAAATTCGAGAACAGGTAAAGCTCAAGGGGAGGGAATTAACAATATCCGTTGGAATATCTGGTGGTAAAGACAGTTCTGTAACATTATATTTATTGAATAAAATCTTATCTGAAAGAAGAAATGTAAAAATAAGGGCATTTACAGTTGATGAGGGTATTGATGGATACAGAAACACGGGTCTTGAAAAGGCAAGGAAATTATGTAAATCACTTAATATAGAACATGAAACAATATCATTTGAGGAAAATTATGGTTACACCATGGATAAAATAATGAAAATTGACAAAAAAACTATATCATGTTCACACTGTGGACCAATGAGAAGACAGTTGATGAACAATATCTCATTATATGATAATTCGGATTATGTAGCCCTTGGAATAAACCAGGATGATTATGCTCAATCCATCTTAATGAATGTTGTTAAGGGGGATGTATCAAGATACATAAGAATGGCACCCCATGATTATATCAGGGAGGGTCTTGTTCCAAGAATATTGCCTTTGAGAAAAATACCTGAAAAAGAGGTTGTTTTATATGCCATATTAAATAATATAGATTATGATACAAACTGGTGCCCTTACTACAACATGGCGCAGAGAAATACCTTCAGGGATATAGTTGATAAACTTGAAAATGAAACTCCAGGATCAAAATATGCAATAATAAAATTTTTTGATAAAACAAGGAAACCATTAAAGGAGTATTACAAAAATGATGATATAAAATTGAATAAATGCAAAATATGTGGTACTCCTACACCTGAAGATATATGTGAAGTATGCAAGGATATAAAGGAATTGAAAAAAATAGAGATGGAGTTATAGAAATATTTATTAAATTTCGAATAATTAGGTGCTATGGGGCTGTAGCTTAGCATGGTTGGAGCACCCGGCTGATAACCGGGAGGTCACCGGTTCAAATCCGGTCAGCCCCATT
>JAKBQY010000059.1:0-43935 GCA_021835025.1 Thermoplasmata archaeon
TATATTTAGCATATTATTAAATATTTTTAAAATATTTAGTATATATGGCAGGAAAAAATCCAAGTTATAATGAATCAAAAATTTTAAGATTACTGAAGGATAATTCAAGATTAAGTATTTCCGAGATTTCTGAATCGCTGAATTTAAGCAGAAATACTGTATCTAAGATTATAAAGTATCTAAATAAAAATTATATCAAAAAATATACAATAGAAACAATGGAAAAATATGATTCATTTTATATTATTTCAGTTGTTGATTCCGTAGATGATATAAATTCAGACGTTATACTTGAATATTATGAGCTCATGAATGGAAAATATTTAATTGTTTTGAATAAAAATTCACTTGATAATATTGTAAAATATGATGAACTCCACATTGCCAGGAAAAGGGTTACAAATTTCAATAATGAGGATATTGATTTATACTGTGATTACTGTAATAATAAGATTCTTGGAAATCCCCGAATATATGAATTAAATAAGAATAAATATTATTTCTGCTGCGATACATGCAAAAAAACATTTATAAAAAAGCAAAAAGCGCAGAATAATGAATAATATTAATTAAAATGCCCTGCAAATTCATATATATGGGATATGAATATTCATATATGGCAATAATAGATCCTGTATGTGGAATGAAGGTTGATAAAAAGATAGAGTCAGAATACAATGGAAAGAAATATTATTTCTGCGGTGAGCATTGCAGGGAAGAGTTTAACAAAAATCCCTTAAAATACATAAGATGATGATTGTATGCCTATAGACCCTGTATGTGGAATGTATGTTTCCAATGGTACCGATTTATATATTGATAAAGAGGGAACAAGATACTACTTCTGTTCACAGAACTGCCTTGATAAATTTAATGAACCTGAAAAGGAGGAAAAGTCTCTAAAATTAAAACTAATAGTTGCATGGTCTTTTTCTGTACCAACACTTTTAATAAATTATTTACTCGCATTTTCATCAAAAAATTATATTTTATTCATTCTTGTACTACCCGTTCAGTTTTATTCAGGAATGAATTTCTATAAGGGGGCATTTCAGGCAATAAAGAATAAGAGTGGAAATATGGATTTATTGATAACTCTGGGGACGTTGACAGCATTCATATTTTCAGCTGTAATCACGCTTGATTCTTCTATATTTCCGGTAAAATATACATATTTTGACGCTTCCGCATTTATAATCACGCTTATATTGACCGGAAATTATATTGAGAGCCTCACAAAAAAAAGGGCAAATTCAGCAGCGAACAAATTGCTTGAATTACTCCCAAATACAGTGCACATATATAATGGCCAAAACATTGTTGATGTATCAATTGATAAAATAAAGGAACATGATAATATACTCATAAGACCTGGAGAAGTAATACCTGTTGATGGGGTAATTGTCGATGGAAAATCTGAAATAGACGAATCAATGATAACTGGAGAACAGATGCCAGTGGTTAAAGCAATGAATGATAGAGTTATATCTGGAACAAAAAACATAAATGGCGATCTTAAAGTAGATGTCTCAGCTACTGGAGTAAATTCAACCGTTAATAAAATATATTCAATGATTCAGATGGCGTCTATGGGTAGAGCAAAGATACAGAAAATTGCCGATATATTTTCTTCACATTTTGTCCCTCTGGTTCTTATAATTGCATTATCATCATCGCTATTCTGGTACTTTTATTTGATGTCGTTGAATAATCCATTGTTTACAATCGTGGCTATTCTTGTCTTCGTTTCGGTAGTTGTTATAGCATGTCCATGTGCTATTGGCCTGGCAGCTCCAATAACATTGTTAATTTCATCAAACGAATCGTCGGAAAATGGAATATTGATAAAAAATTCAAGCTCTATGGATCGCCTTTCAAAAATAAATATGGTAATATTTGATAAAACCGGAACATTAACAGATAATAATCCAGAAATAACCAGTTTTACAACAGATTATGACAAAAATTACATACATTCATTATTGTATTCAATGGAAATAAAATCTAACCATCCTATTGCCAAGGCGATAATAAACTACACATCGCAGTTTAAACATGAAATTTATGGTATAAGAGATTTTAAGGAGATTCCTGGCCATGGAGTTACAGGGTATTATGGCGATCAATATATTGAAATAGGAAAAGATAATAATTCCCTTGTTCTTAAAATTAATTCCAAAACACATGCCACCATGAAAATATCATATAACTTAAGGGAGGACGCAAAAAATGATGTAGACTTATTAATAAAAAATGGAATTAAAGCCGTTATTGTCACAGGAGATTCCCTTGAAAATACCAAAAAAGTGGCAGATTATTTAAATATATCGGATTACCATTACGGTATAAAACCAGATGAAAAGGCCAGTATAGTGAGAAATTATCAGGAAAATGGGGACTACGTCATGTTTGTTGGAGATGGGATAAATGATACAATAGCCATGGAAACAGCTGACGTTGGTGTTGCCATGGCTTCCGGTTCAGATATAGCTAAGGAAAGTGGCGATATAATCTTGCTCAACAACCATTTAAACAATATATACAATATGAAGGTCATAGGCAATTACACTATAAGGAAGGTAAAACAGAACATCGGGTGGGCTATTGGGTACAACTCGGCATTAATCCCTGTGGCAGCCGGCATACTTGTTCCACTTCTTGGGCTCGGAATATACTATTTACTTCCCATCTTTGCGGCATTCGCAATGGGTATGAGTTCGTCAACTGTAGTGCTTAATTCTTTAAGAATTAAAAAACACATAAAAAGGGCAATAATAACATAACATCTTAATTTTAAATAAAACAATAAATTTATAAAAATGGATTGTTTATACATCTATGAAAATAAGCGTCAAGGCTTTTGGGAATAATCAACAGATACCGGAGAAATATACATGTGATGGGGAAAATATATCGCCTGAAATATCCATATCCGGAATACCTGAAAAAAAATATTACATGATTATATTAAACGATCCTGATGCCCCAGTTGGTCTATTTACACACTGGATAATATACAATATACCCTCAAGCATAAGCCAGCTTCATGAAAACATGGAAAAATTGCCCATTACGGATGAAAATTTCTACCAGGGAAAAAATGATTTCGGAAAAATAGGTTATGGGGGGCCATGCCCTCCACAGGGAAATGGGGTTCACAGATATTTTTTCAATTTGTATATACAGGATAAAAAAATAGAAAATGAAAAAATCAACGTAAATGATGCATATACCATTGTGAGAAATAGGGATAAAGCGATTTATATGGGTACATATATTAGGCATTAATTTTCCATGTTTTTTAATGCCTCAATCAATTTTGAGTATGATTCTTCAAAGTTCAATTTTGTTGTACATATTCTTAAGTATGGGCCATCAATGCCAAATAATTTTGCCGGTACGGCAAGAATACCAGCAGAAGATAATTTTTCACTGACCTGGTCTGCCGGGAGCCGGGTATAGCCAGAATAATCCATAAAAGATACAGGAACGTTTACCGGAACTATATTTTTATAAAATTTCAATCTTTCTCTCTTCTTTATAAGAATATCATGGTTTTTATTTATAATTTCTCTGACATATTTTACAATGTTGTCATTATCCTTTAAAATATTGACGCCTATTGATATATTGTATGTGGATACGCTTTCTGTTAAAAGTCCCTTGTATTTTTCTATTTTTTGTGCATCCTCCTTTTCTGGTGTAATTATATAGCCAAGTTTCAACTCATCACCCGCATATACCTTGGTGAATGTATTTAATATATATGAACTGCCATATTTTATTCTATCAAGGTCTTTATAGAATTCCATGAACGTTTCATCAATTACCCTAGCCTTAAAATTTTTCTGCTCTTCCATCAAATTTCCAAGCGGATTATTTGGGCTGCTGCCGAAAAACACATCATTTTTTCCCTTTTTATATTCAAGCATTTCTGGAACCTTGTAAATAAGTTCATATTCTGGTAAATTTACTTCATAATAATTATGATTATTGTGCTTTAAATAGTAAGCTACAAGAAAAAAGCCTTCGGTAGCTCCATGTGTGATAACAATGTTATTTTTATCCACACCGTGCAGATTAGCTATCATCTGTTTAAGATCATCTTCACTGTATGCCAGATTCAGGTCTACATATTTTTTAATTGACAGGACACCACCCATGCCACTGCTGCTCATATTGTATTTTCCAGTATGCGTTGAAATCCATCTTCCAATTTCAAATTCCATGAGATGTTATAATAATGGAATATATTATTTTTTTGTGGATCCCTCCCACAACTAAGCGGGTTTCAATCTTCAGCGTTAAAATATATTTTAAAAATTTCATATTATTGTACAAAAAAGTGAAGTATATTTTAATTATAATCGAATAGATATATTTTTATTTGAGCAATGCATTATATTTGAATGGATATTATAGAAAAAATAGCGGGAGAGATAACTATTTCAGAAAATCCTGGAATTACAATAAAAAAATGGAGAGAGGAGTTCAATATTTCCCAGATGGAACTTTCAAAATTTATGCAGGTTTCCCCCTCAGTTATAAGTGACTATGAGTCAGGGAGGAGAAAATCTCCAGGAGCATCTTCAATTAAAAAAATTGTGAATTCCCTGATAGATATTGATGAAAAAAGAGGGGGGCATATTGTACGCAGATACAATAGTGGCATACCATCGGATGCCCTTCTAGATATAAAGGATTATGACCATGATATAAGCCTTGAATATATTCTCCCTAAAATCCGTGGGAAATCCTGTTCTAAAGCTGATATAAAAAGAAATATACGAGGATATACAATGATTGACGGAATTAAGGCAATCCTGAAATTTTCCTATGCAGACTACACAAAATTATATGGGTGGTCAAGTCAGAGAATTATTTTTATAACCGATGTATCATATGGAAGAAGCCCAATGATAGCTGTCAGGGCGCATCCATTGAAGCCTGCAGCAGTGGTATATATTAAACCAGAAAATGTGGATGAACTTGCCATAAAATTATCTGAAATAGAGAATATACCATTGATAAAAACAGATATGGATTACAGGTCAATAATAAATGTTATGAACCTATTTAGATGAAAATATTTTATTTAAATACCAGTTAGGGTCAAACGGCATGATGTCGTCCATATTCTGCCCAATTCCAACAAAGAGTATTGGTTTTTTTATTTCCGTAGATATGCTTATTATTGAACCACCTTTTGCATCCGTATCGAGTTTTGTCAGTATTATGCCATCAAAATTTATTTCCTTTGAAAATGTATTTGCCTGTTCAATAACATCCTGTCCAATCAGTGCATCAAGAACCAGGACGGTAATGTCTGGTTTTGCTACCCTTTTTATTTTTTTCATTTCATCAAGAAGATTTTTGTTTGTCTGCATTCTCCCAGCAGAATCGATCAGAACATAATCAATAGATCTTGCCCTGGCATGATCTATGGCATCATATGCAACCGAGGCGGGATCGCTTTTAAAATCGTGTTTTATGACCTCGACATTTATCTCCTTTCCAAGAATTGATATCTGGTCTATTGCTCCGGCTCTAAATGTATCGGAAGCCGATATAACAACCTTTTTCCCATGCTCCTTCAAAAAATATGCCAGTTTTGCAATTGTTGTTGTTTTTCCTGTGCCATTAATCCCAAGAAATAACATTACAAAGGGTTTTTTATCCACATTCAAAATGTTTACAGCCCCATCATTATTTTTCGCTATTACCTCTTTTATTGTATTTTTCAGCTCCTGTTCAATAAATTTATAATCCACTTTTCTTTTTATCTTACCCATATTTTTCCTTAATGACTCAATAATCATCCGAGTCGAATCAAATGAAACATCGGATTCAAGAAGTGTCTCTTCTATCTGCTGATCAAGTTCATCTCTTTTTATTGTTCTCTCTTCTATGGATTCAGCATCCTGTTCAATTTTGCTATTTTTATTATCATTCTCGGAAAAAATATCAGAAAATTTTTTTTTCAGTTTATCAAACATCAATTACCCCCTTGTCTTGCATTCTGGATTGCATATACAAGGGCATTATAATTATTTTTTGCCTTTTCCTTCTGTGCAATAAGATTATTGTATGTCCCATTGAAATCCTTTATATCCTGATTAAGGTCATTTATTATGTCTTCCTTCTTCTTTTCAATGTAAATATTTGAGCCTATGGGTTTGAGAACCTTGTTTGAGTTTATTGATGCCTTCGCAAACATTCCAGATCCTATTGATATTTTCACATCCCCGGACTTTAAATATTCCTCATTCTTGAGAAAAGAAAGCGTTTCATTCGACTCTTCAAGCGTTTTTAACAATAAATTCAGCTTGTTGTCTAAATTGTCTATTAAATTCTTCAAATAATCTATCTGTTCCATTATATTATTTTCATCTGCCATGTTTAACACCCTCAAATATTTTTTTATTTTCTATAAGTGCATCTATTACTGGAATAGAATCACCGGATAAATAATTTATTAAAGCACCACCCCCAGTTGATATATAATTCATGTATTTTGAAAGTTCAAATTTGTTTAGGGCATTCAGTGTATGTCCGCCTCCAATCAATTTCATTCCACCGTTCATGGCAACAGAGTTAAGTATCTCCCTTGTTCCAAGGGAATAGGGGCTGATTTCATACATTCCCATTGGACCATTTATAAATATATTCTTTGCATCCTTTATATACTCCTCAAATTTCAGTATGCTATCCATGCCTATATCCGCCAGTAGTTCATCATCCGGTATATTTTCATTAATGTTTATATGCCTTCCCGATGGGTTAAGTATAAAATCCTCAGGAAGAATTATTTTATTACTGTATTTCTCAAGGATATATCTGGAAATTTCCATTATATTCTTATAATTTTTATTGTTATTGATGATAAAATCCCTGTTTTTTTTCCCAATATTGTATCCTTTTGCCCATACAAGAATATTTGCAACAACTCCCCCATATATAATATAGTCAACAATATTGTTGTCGAAAAAGGATTTTGAAACCTTTATGGCATCGGAAATTTTTGACCCTCCAAGAATGGCAATTTTTGGTCGCAAATCAGAATATTTAAATTGATTTATCATTTTTATTTCATATTCCATCAATCTTCCAGCAATCATGGGACCCGAGTTTTTGAAACCTATAAGGCTTGTTTGGGGCCTGTGTATTGTCCCAAAGGCATCTATTATATAATAGTTGAAGAACCTTGAGAGATTCCTGATAATGTTGGTATTTTCCATTATGTCAAACTTATCAGGGTTTATTGATATCTCTTCACTGTAAAATCTTGTATTTTCAAGCATAATTATATCACCAGGTTTCATTTTATCAATTGAATCCCTCACATCATGCCCAAATAATGAATCTATGAATTCTATATCTCTGTTTAAAATATTTGAGAGGAATCTTGCATGATTATTCAACGATATGAAATCATTTTCTCCTGGCCTCCCTTGATGGGCAGTAATTACAAGTTTTGATCTGGAAAGTTCCTCAATGGTTTTTGCATATGATTTCAGGCGAGAATTATCCATAATTTCTCCGGTAATGGGATTAATCGGTGAATTAATATCGATTCTCAAATAAACATAGCTATTATTAAAGTCGAAATCATCCATGGTAAAAAAGGGTAAATTCTCCATATTACTTAATACCTATATGATAATAAAATTTTTTTATTTTGCGATATTGTCAAATTTTTATTGATGGTTTGTGAAGACAGTAAACCAACTTGAATCTATTTATGAGCAGTTCTGATATAAAGATTGAATTTAGCAAAATTTAAAACTGTAAAATTTATGCCTGTGGAGGTTCTGCTGGTAATAGTCGAAGCAGGTCGCTTATGAATAATAATAACCCTTAATACCATTTTAACATTAATCGAACATGAGTGAAGGCCCATTTAAAAAAATTAATAATGGAGTTATTGTTGAGAGGTTTGGTGATTTGTTCAAATCAACTTTCATTAGTAGGCCAAACCGTTTTATTGTCAATGTTATGCAAGATGGAAATATTATAAAGGCACATCTTCATGATCCGGGAAGGCTTGAGGAACTATTAATTCCTGGAAATGAAATTCTTATCAGGAAATTAAAGGGAATAAAAACTGACTATTCTGTTACATTTATAAAAAATAATAACGTTTATACCCTGAATGACGCGAGATTTCATAGCAAAATTGCATCATTGTTTTTAAAACCCGGATACAGATCCGAAGTCACAGTCAAGGATTCAAGGATTGATTTTTTGTATGGAAATTATTATATTGAGGTTAAATCATGCACATTTGTGAAGGATGGCATTGCCATGTTTCCGGATGCAGTAAGTAAAAGGGCCACACACCATATGGAAACATTGATGAATCTGGTTAAGGAAGGGCATAAGGCATATGTTCTATTCCTCATATTCAATGAAAATGCCAAATCTTTTATGCCCAATATGAAAAGAGATAAGGTGTTTTCTAATAAATTCTATGAGGCAATAAATTCGGGTGTTAAAATGAAGTACATGGTTTTTGGCGTTAAAAATAAGAATGTTTTTTATAAGGATAATATATATTTATCTGATTAATCAAGAATGGATTTCTCCCTATCCGTTAACGATAATATTTTTGTTAATTCCGTCATTAAAAGTCTGTCATTTTTTTTGATAATTTTATAGAACCATAAATTTCCGGCGTTTTCATTGTTTGAGGTGTGTGTTATTATTGAAATTTTATCAAGAAAGCTTTTCATATTGTATTTTTCTGAATTGCTTTTTCTATTGCTCATTTTCTGTATTATTTCAGGGAAATGGTATTTTACATAATGACTAACATCATGATTATTGGCACCAAGTGATATACCGCCAGAAATTTCCCCAGCATAGGAGGAAAGGGAAAAATCTTTGAGGCGTCTGTTAAAATATATATCGGCAATTGAAAGGATTTCATAGGAATTCTTTAAATCAGCAGGGTCATTGAACTCAGAATACATATTCTGGTCGAGCCACTCCATCAGAAATCCAGGATCCTCATCCATTGAAGTCAGGGATTTTAAAATTTCATCGTAGTTTCCAGATCTAAATATTCTGTCAACCATATAATAAATGGATTCATGTGTATCGCGTACATTTGCTGAATATAGACCACCATCTTTCAGGAGTTCAAGATCATTCAATGTTGCCCTTATATCTGGCTCATTTTTTTTGATAATGTCATTCAGTTTTTTGCTGTTAACATTTATATTCTCAAGTTTCGCTATATTTGCCAGTCTTTCTTGAAGCCTATCCAAAAATAAACGGTAATTTTTTTCTGTTCTTTTTTTGTATGGGGCAATCTCTATAGCGATGGATGCGGAAATAATTTCCTTTGCATAATTTTTTCGCCTGAATGCATAATAATCATTCATGGTAATTATTATGGGATTTCGCGCCTTTTTGATTATGTCAAGCAACTCAGCAAGTCCACCTGCATCTCCTCCCTTTGAAGGATTCCTTGATTCCAGAATATTATCTGCCTCGTCTATAAGTATGAGCCTGTCTGGAGATTTGACATTTAGCTGCAAAATATCATGGTATTCTGATGCCATTAAAGCAATTTTTTTCATGTTTTCCCGATTTCTCTGATCTGATGCATTCATCTCAATTAACGGCAAATCAAAATGTTTTGCAATTGCTACTGCAAGAGAGGTTTTGCCCACACCCTGATTGCCATATAAAATAATTGCCTTTTTTGTTTCTTCGTGATTTTTCCATGAATTCATCCATGATAAAATCTGGTTTATAATTTCGGGGGGAAGAATTAAATCCTCTATTGATTCTGGCCTGTATTTATCCGGGAGCGGCATCAATGCACCTTGCTCCCTGGCTCCATTTCCCTGTCTGGATTCAGGAGTGATACGGTATTTTCATCCTCAACGGCCAGAAGCATTCCTTGGCTCTCTAGTCCCATAAATTTAGCAGGCTCAAGATTGTTCACTATGATAAGCTTTTTTCCTATCATTTCTTCCGGTTTATAATATTCATATATACTTGAAATGATCTGTTTTTTTTCATCCCCAACATCAACTATAATTTTCAATAAACTTCTTGATTTTTCAACTTTTTTACATTCTATTACCTTACCAACCCTTATATCTATTTTGTGGAAATAGTCTATTGATATTTTGTCCATATCCTGTATTTTTCATATTAAATATAAACTTATTCATTTTTTATATTTTCCCTAATTTTGAATGGATTTATTGAGTATATGAATACAATCAGTTGCCTAAACGTTATTTCTTTTATCAAAATTGCAATAATGAAAAATAATACCACTGAGGAAACTGCAACGGGGACAAATAATACTATATCGTAAACTTTAATGTAGGAGGTTATTTCGTATAAATATATAAATTGAATAACCGCTGGTATTATCTGTATAAATATTCTGTAATTTATCGACGACCCATGGGTTCGTATGATTTCGATACGATAAAGTGCTGTTTCCACTGAAAATGCTATGAATGTGCTTACAGCAGCTCCTACCACTCCCAGTGAAAACGTCTTTATGCCGAAAATATTTGAGGGTATCAACAATAAATCAAAAAATATATTGGTACATATTGATATTACTGTGATTTTTCCAATATTTTTTGTTAAACCTCTTGCAATTAGACCTGATGAATAGGGTGAATTTATTACGATAAGATAGTTTGCCATTGCAAGAAAGATCAGTATTTCGGAATAGGGTATTAAATAACTGCTCCATAAGTTTGCTATATATATTCTCAGTGCAATAAAAATGATAACAAATGGCAAAATAAAAAGGGATATTGTTCTTTCATATTTAGAAATATCTCGATTAAATCCACTCTTTGACGCCTGCCTCATAAGAAGCGGAATGAAAAGAGCACTAATGGCCGTTGAAAATGTAGTTATTGGCGAGGTGATTTTTTGAAGAGACGCAAAGGCCCCGGTTGCCGTGGCAGCCCAGAAAAATTGAATTAAAACCTTATCTATATTTCCACTCACAGTTCCAAGAATCGTAACCAGCGCCAGGGGATATGCTACTTTGGTGTATTTTTTGAAAGTACTTTTGAATGTATTTTTATCAATTTTTTGAAAATTCCATGGCCTACCAAGAAGAAACAGAGAGACAAAGTATATAGCATATGCAATGCTATAAATTACCGCGAAAAGTAATGTTGCACTAACGAAATTATATCCTGGTATCTTAAATAAATACATAATTCCTAGATATATAAATGCGGAATTTCTTATAACTGCCTCAACGATCTGGGGTAAAACCATTTTGCCCGTTTGCATTCTTGAATTAAAGTAAATATATGGAAATATTCTCATCTGTGAAAAAAAGAAATAGGGGAGCAATAGAAAAATTGTATAGAGCTCTATAATGTTTTGAAACCCATGATGCAGAATGTCCACCCATAGAAACAACGCAACAAGGATAAGAGATATTGTTATAACTGTCTGTACGAACTTTATTATCAGGAATGTTTTATTATATACGCCCTCATTTCCATCACTCGAAGACAGGAATCTCAGGTGTGCCGTACCATATCCAAGATCAGAAAATATGCTTATAGTGCCTATAAACGCAAGAGAAAAGCTCAAAAATCCCCATTCCTGGAGTCCTACGAATCGTATTATAAAGAATAATCCTATATAACCGAACAGGGAATTGATAATTTGACCCAGTAGCAATAAAGGTGATTTCTTGGATATCAACGGAGGTTAATGTCTAAACGCAATTATAAAGTTTGTTATGCCTGTGAGCGCTTATCTTAATTTTTCTGTTAATAAAAAATTATAGGTGGAATATTAAATTTGAACGCAAAACTTTACATAATAATATATAATTAGAGAATGTGGACTACGTACCAGATACCTCTGTTATAATAGATGGAAGATTCACCTCATTTATCTCAATACATGAAGGTTCCCGCGTCATTTTGGCTGAAGCCATGCTGGCGGAAGTGGAACATCAGGCAAATGAAGGTAGGTCAATAGGTTTTGCCGCCCTTGGAGAATTAAAAAAATTGAGGGAACTAGAGGCTGAGGATAAAATTTATATTGAGATTTATGGGAAGCGACCCCAGGATTGGCAAATAAGAAGGGCCCATAGTGGGGAAATTGACAATATTATCAGGGATGTTGCAATAGAACACAATGCAATCCTTGTTACTGGAGATAATATACAGAGGGATATTGCATTAATTAAAGGTCTGAATGTTGAATATTTGAGTTCTCTTGAAAAGGAGTTTAAATCAATAGAAGAATTTTTTGATGAAAATACAACATCTGTGCATTTAAAATCAAATATGAAACCACTTCTAAAAAAAGGATTTCCAGGAAATTCACAACTGCAGGAACTTGAGTATATAGTTTTAAACGATGAGCTTGAGGGTATTGCCAGTGATATTGTAAAGAGAGGCAAGTTTGAGGATGAATCATTTATAGAAATGGATATGTTCGGAGCCACAGTTATTCAGCTTAAAAATATAAGGATAGTTATTACAAGGCCACCATTTTCTGATGCTCTTGAAATTACGGCAGTAAGGCCGGTTAAAAAAACATCCATTGAGGATTACAATCTTGACAAAAAATTATTTGAAAGGCTTGAGAATAAAGCTAATGGCATACTGATTGCAGGTTCTCCCGGTGCAGGCAAAAGTACATTTGTAACGGCACTTGCAGAATTTTATTCATCAAAAAATAAAATTGTAAAAACCATGGAAAAACCAAGGGATTTACAGGTATCAGACAAAATAACGCAGTATACGGGTCTGGAAGGCGACATGGAAAAAACAGGTGACATTTTATTGCTTGTCAGGGAAGATTACACTGTATTTGATGAGATGAGAATAACTTCGGATTTCAAGGTATTTTCAGATTTAAGGCTTGCTGGCGTTGGAATGATAGGTGTTGTACACGCCACACAGGCGGATGATGCAATTCAGAGATTTATTGGAAGGATTGAACTGGGTTTAATACCACAGGTTGTGGATACGATTTTATTTATAGAAGCTGGAAAAGTGTCACAGGTTCTTACAACAGAGTATGTTGTTAAGGTACCATATGGATTAAACCAAGAGGATCTCGCCAGACCCGTAATAGTAGTCAAGGACTTCATGAAAAACAGGGAAGTAAGTGAAATTTATACTTTTGGGAATCAGGTTGTTGTTGTTCCTGTTGGTCCTGCTGGAAGTTCAAACCCCCTTCTGAAACTTGCTGAGGGGAAAATAAGAGACGACCTTGTGAAATTCCTGAATACAGAAAAAATTTCTGTAGAAATGGTTTCGGAAAATAGGGCTCTTGTAAGAGTGCCAGATACATTGGTTCCCCGACTTATCGGAAAAAAGGGGGAAACCGTATTGAACTTTGAAAATGTATTCGGTGTTAAAATCGATGTTGACACTCTTGATGAAGATATAAATGTAATGCAGAATGCAGTATTTGAAATTAAAAACAAAACAATATTTATTGATATTGGCTACAGAAACAGAACTGTTAAAATATATGTTGACGAAATACTCATATTACAGGCAAGGACATCTGCTAAGGGAATGATTAAATTGAGAATGAACAGTGATACCGGTTCTTCACTTTACAAACATATAAAACAGGGCAAAAAGGTCCGGTATATGGTTGTTGATGATGCCAAAAAAAATTAAAAACATAATTTAATGTTTTAATGTAATTATTTAAATAATGTCAAATAATATCTTATTATGTATTCATATGAAAAAACATACAACAAAAGTGCTGAGGAACTATTTGGTGAATTGCACAGAAAATTGAAGGAAAAAGAAATGGTCATTTTATCCTACGTTGATGTAAAGGAAATATTTTCAAAAATGAAAGAGGATATTGAACCCTACTATATACTCGATGTATGCTATCCACCCGCTGCTGTTGAACTTATCCATGAAAATGTGGATATTGGTGCATTTATACCATGCAAGCTGATTCTTATACAGAAAGGCAATACAACAAAGGTTCTTATGCCAAAACCATCTGTATTATCAAGGGAATATCTTGATTCTGATGGTAAAACAGTAGAAAAATACGAAAATATTATTATCGGTATTCTGGAAGAACTTTAATTATCCTCTAATTATAGTTGGTTCCAACAAAGTTATACATTTTGAATCTCCCTGAATTTAATAAAAAATGAAAAGGGCTCTCACAAAAGTATAGATTTTGAAGTAATTGACTATAAATATATATCCTAAAAACTTATATTCATTTATGCCTGATGAGGGAATCTTATTATGGAAACCAGATGATGATTTTCTTAAGAATTCAATTATGCACAAATTCATGAATTTTCTTAGTGTTAAAATAAAGGAAAATTTCTTAAATTACTCCAAACTTTGGGAATGGTCAGTAAATAATCCTAGTGAGTTCTGGCTTTTATTATGTGAATTTTATAATATAGATGTTAAACCATATAATGTTATTTCTGGAAAAACCATAAATACAGAATGGTTCATGGAATCGGGTATTAATTATGCCGATTATGTTTACAGGAATACCAGGTATGATGGTGATGCCGTGGTGACATATTCCGAATCATATGGACTTAGAACTAAAACGTGGAAGGAACTATGGAAGGACGTTTCATCACTGGCATTTAAATTGAAATCCTATGGAATCTCAAAGGGAGATACAGTGGCAGCATATATGAATAATATTTATGAATCCGTGGTGTGCTTTCTTGCCACTGTTTCCATCGGCGCAATATGGTCCATTGTTTCTCCAGATTTTGGCTCTCAAGCTGCTATTGAAAGGTTCAAACAGATTAATCCTAAACTCCTTTTTGCTGTTAATGGATACAAATATAGTGGCAGAATATTCGATATGACTGAATCAATAAATGATATAATGAACAATATTGATACAGTCAAATATTCGGTAATTGTAAACATTCTTGGTAATGATTATAATATAAGAAATTCAATTGATTTCAATGAAATACCTGTAGTTAATGAACTATACATTCCTGATAAAATGGCATTTTCTGATCCATTATGGATTTTATTTTCATCTGGAACAACCGGAACACCCAAAGCAATAGTCCATGGGCACGGAAATATTTTAATAGAGCATTATAAAATGCTCGGACTTCATATGAATATAAAAAAGGCAGACAGATTTATGTGGCTATCTTCCACCTCATGGATGATGTGGAATATTCAGGTTAGCGGCCTACTTCTTGGTGCAACAGTGTATCTTTATGATTCATCATTTGTGTATCCGGACCACGATCGGTTATGGAATTTTATTGACAAAAATAAAATTACACATTTTGGAACAGGTGCTGCATTACTCGATGCATATATGAAAAATAATTATAAATGCCCATATGAATTGAAGTCCCTTGAATTTATAGGTTCTACTGGAAGCCCATTGTCACCCGATAATTTTTTTTATGTATATAATAATATTAAAAAAGATGTGTGGTTAAGCTCCTTAAGTGGGGGAACGGATGTATGTTCAGCTTTTCTTGTCGGGACTCCCACAGAACCTGTCATGGCTGGAGAAATACAGTGTAGGGCGCTAGGAGCATTTATTAGGGCCTATGACCCACAGGGGAATTCAATAATAAATGATGTTGGAGAGCTTGTGATAGAAAAACCCATGCCATCAATGCCCCTTTATTTTTGGAATGATTATAATGGAGAGAGGTATTACAATACCTATTACAACTATTATAGAGATATTTGGAGGCACGGGGACTGGATAAAAATCACCGATAGAGGATCTGTAATAGTTTACGGGCGATCTGATGCTACTTTAAACAAAAATGGTATTCGACTGGGTTCGGGGGAAATATACACGGTACTTGACCAGGTAGAAGAGATATACGATAGCCTGATAGTTGGAATAGAAAAGAATTACAGATATTATATGCCCTTATTTATTGTTATGAAAGATAATAAAAAGTTGGACAATGAATTGAAAAATAAAATAAAAAATTCAATAAAGGTAAATTTAAATCCCAGATATGTGCCTGACGATATATTCCAGATAGTGGACATCCCAAAGACTTTCAGCGGAAAAAAACTTGAAATTCCTGTTAAAAAAATTTTAAGCGGATTCCAGATTGAAGATTCCGTTAATATAAACTCTGTTGAAAATCCTAATTCGTTGAATTATTTTAAGGAATTTTATAACCAAAAAATAAAAAATATGGTATAATAATATTATTTTCATCACATCCCTATTTTGGCACTATAAAAAAAATTCTATTTTTTGGATTGTTTAACATAAATTTATATAATAAAATTTAATATTTCTTACTTTTATAATTTACTAACTCATTTTAGTAATATATCTTACAATATATTTTAATAATATAAACGCATGATTAAATGTTTATTGGTGTTTAAATCATGGTTAAAAAAACCGAATTGAAAAAAAACTCAATTGGCCTTTTCCAGGGTACATTTCAATCCCTGGGGCAGGTTGCGCCAGCCGCTGATATTGCAATTTTGCTTGTGGCGTCATTTTCTATATCTGGAGCCCAGACAGTAATGTCAGTTATTATAGGATGGGTAATATATGCCTTATGGATGGTTACCCCATATCAGTTGTCAAAATACAAATCAAATGCTGGAAGTTATTATGCCTACGCGGCCGGTGCCACAGATAAAGGTGGCATGGGCCCTGTTACCGCTTTAAGCTTCATGTATTATGATGTAACGGGAGCTGCCTTCGGGATTCTTGGTTTGTCAAGCTTCATATTTCTCATGGCACCTGCAATTACAAAAATTCCATATCTATGGATTTTATTTGGCGGTTTATTCACTGCATTCATAGTTATTATTACGTATCTGGGGATTAGGCCTTCACTTAATTACACGGCGATAGCAGGTTTAATGGAAGTCATGTTTCTTCTGATAGGGTCAATAATTATTATTATCAAGGTGGGCTCAGGAAACTCAATAATACCATTTGAGGTTTCAGGAAAATATAGTATTGGATTTGGGGCAATAATGTTTGCATCTGTTTTCTCAATTCTTGATTTTACAGGTTCAGGTGTTGTTACAACCGTTTCTGAGGAAATTGATAAACCCAAAAAAAATGTTGGAAGATCCATTCTTATTGCTATGGTTCTCACTGCAGTGGCTCTAATACCATCAGCATATGCCTTGACCGTGGGATGGGGAGTATCAGGCATAGGAACATTCGCAACACATGCGGATGCAGGACTTACGGTATTTTACAGATACCTCGGACCCATTGGACTGATATTATTGATAATATTTACTGTTAACAGTTACCTATCAAACGGTGTTTCCAAAGCAACTGCCGTAAGCAGATGGTGGTATTCAGCATCAAGGGATGGTGTTGTATTTCCAGAAAAAATTGGAGAAATAAATAAAAAACATAACACACCTGCAAATGCTGTAATTATATGGGCTATATTTTCATTTATACTTGACGTTATAGTTGGTTTGATTTTTGGGCCATTGAAGGCGGCATTTGTTCTTGAGGCTGGAACGGGAATATCAATTATAATAGTGCATATGCTTGCAAATACATCTCTCACAATTTATTCTAGAAGAATAAATGAATTCAGTATATTGAAACATGGCATAGCACCCACGGTTGCCACAATAGTTGGATTGGTTATAATATATTTCACTGCATCCAATATTATTAAGAAATGGTTATCTTCACCCACAGGGGTTAATGATGCATACTTTGTTTCATTTATATTCACCATTCTATGGGTTCTTGTGGGAGGTATAACTATTACATTATATTACTGGAAAAGAAAGCCGCAGATTCTTCAAAATGCAGGGGAATTTGATCTGCCTAAATAATATTATAATTCTCCTTTAATTTTTTTGTCATTTTTAATAATACATTAATATTTTTTTCCTTGATATTTTTTGCAAGTTCTATTATATCCTGGCTTATATTGTAATATTGATTGATCCCTGAAATTGTTTGATAATTTGCTATGTTTTTAAGTTTATACAAAATTTCACTGGATTCCTTTATTGTTTCAACAAATTTTTTGATTTCCATGTCAGATAAATAAAATTCATTCACCTCATCTTTTATTTTATTAAGTTTATTGGGGTCAATGTTAATGGGGCTCTTGATAATTATCTGATTTTCTGAGCCGGTATCCGCATCCTTTGCCGAGACCTTCAAAATTCCATTTCCATCAATATGATATGTAACATTTATTTTTACGGATCCCCTGGTTCCTGGTTTTAAATTTGCTAAACGAAATTCGCCTATAAGTTCATTGAAACTTCCTATGGGCCTTTCTCCTTGCACAATTTTTATAATAATTTCCTTCTGGTAATCTTTTACCGTTGTAAACGGTTTCGTAATAGTATATGGTATTTTTGTATTTGCCGGTATCATGGGAACAACAAGGTCATTTACAATAACGTTTCCAAGGCTCAGTGGAGTAACATCCCTGAACCTAATTTGCGAGTTGATCATCTCTTTTATGTCATTTGTGGAAGCGGCAACGATTGATGCTCCTAGTGCAACAGCCTCCATTGGATCAATACCCTTCATTGATATTTTGCCCATGTAGTTCTCGACAGACATCCTTAAAAATGGTATTTTTGTTGGCCCACCTATTAAAATTAGGCCATCAACATTTTTTTTGGAAATTTTTGCCTTTTCCAGTGCCTCATCTATTGAATAAAATGATTTTTTAATAATCGGAGAGATCAACTTATTAAGTCCATCCTGATTTATTGTAATTGTGAAATTATGATATTCTTCATTGTTTTTTAACAAATATTTCAATTCCGTTTTAAATTCGTAATTGTATGACAGCCAAATTTTGGCATATTCTGAAATTTGTTTGATCTGAAATTCATTATCAGGATTTTTCTTATAATTTATTCCCCTATCCTTCAAAATTTTTATAAAATAATTTTCAAGGGCATTGTCCATATCCATACCACCGAGGGACATGTTTCCGGCTGTTGACAGAACGTTGAATACCCTTTTCTTAATGTTTAAAATTGTAACGTCCAAAGTACCCGCGCCAAGGTCATAAACCATAACATTCTCATTTATATTTTCATTTTTTAAAAATTTATCAAAACCATATGCTATTGCAGCCGCCGTCGGCTCATTAATAAGCCTCTTTACCTTGATTCCTGCTATTTCAGATGCCGTTTTGGTGGCATTTCTCTGATTATCATTGAAATAAGCTGGAACAGTTATAACTGCATCTTTTATTCCATCAGCCAGATAATTTTCTGCATCAATTCTAATTCTTTCCAGCAATAATGCTGTGAGTTCCTGCGGGCTATGGAAATCATCTCCAATTCTGTACAGATAATCAGTGCCAATTTTCCTCTTAAAGTGTGATATAACTTTATCAGGATAAATATTTTCAAGTTTTTTTGCCTGTGACCCAACATAAATTTTTTTATTTCCAATAAAAGCAATATAACTTGGAATCGATTTTTCATCCATATTTTTTTTATCTGATCTAATGATACGATGTTCTGTTTTCCCATTTATTACCCTTGTAATTGCCGCCGCAGAATTTTGTGTTCCAATATCGATACCAATAGAAATCATTTCATAAGATTAATCTTAACATAATTATAACTTTTTTTATAGTAAGACCCAGTATGACAAAATTTAAGTATACCTTTCGATTATAATATGTAGAGGGTTTTGATGAAATCTGCTGGAAAATGGTTTGAAGTTGTGAATGGCGCCAGGGATATTGATTATGATCAGAGAATGATGAGTACTCTGGGAAGATCATTTGGTGTATTTTATTATAAGAAAAATGGAACAATGCATGTTTATCTCAATACGAATAGCAGGCCATCCTTTATAAAAGAAGCGGTGGATATAGATCCCATTGATTCGCTGCCAAAGGTAAACAATTCATATATATCCAGAAAAATATTGGATCCCTATTATTACGAAGAGCATGAGGAATCAGGACTGGACCTTAAAGGTCTTGGAAGGTTCATTTCCAATCTGGAAAACAATCAAGGGATAATAATATGGCTTTCACATTACGGTGTTAAGCCTGATAATTCTGAATATTCGATCAAGGAGGATAAATTTAAAATAAAGATAATATTGATAGAAAAAACACATCGCAAACAGGACATAAAACCAAAAAATATTCATGATTTTGTTGGGCCTGAAAATACAGAAAACAATATTCTACAACAATTCCATGATTGTATAAATGTCGAATTTAAATGGAAGTATGTAAAAAAGCCAACATATAAAGTTTTTAATCCTGAGGGTTCATTTTCATTTAGCGAAATTTTTATCAAGAAGGAAAAAAGAATATATACGTACCGTGCAAATGTACCAAAATTGATGATTATGGAATACAGCAAAAAGGTTGAATTAAGGCTTGACAACAATGGAAGGGGAATAAATAATCCTGAAATAGCACAGAAATATCTTGAGTCCAAAACATTCGAAACGGGTGATAATGATATCAATTACGATACAAAGGCTGCAATATTAATGGAGGTATCAAAATCTGATAATGTTATTCTTTTCTCAGGGAAAAAAAATGATGGAAAAATCGATATTTCAAAGAAATTATTAACAGATGTCATAAATAATAATAGAAAGTTATTTGTACTGGAAACAACAATCTATGACCCATATAAAAAATTAATCACTGATGGCGATACTGGCGTATCAAGAATAAATTTAAGCAATGATTATATGAACAGGATAATTGTAAAAAATGTGGATGATGTGACCCTACTGGCCGAGAAGTTATGGGCAGAAATTATAGGTGCAATATCCAGTGAAAAGGATCCTGCCATACTCCTATACAATGTCGGAGACATAGTCCCAAAATCTGATTCAGGCTATCCAATTTATGAAAGTGAATTCTGGAGTTCATTTTTTAATTTATCGTCAAGAAGGCCTGTGCTCATATTACTTTTATATGATGATGACCTATCTGGAAAATTGAACTTATATGTGGATAGGGTAATAAAATCCTATAAAGAAGGAAATGACGTTTCCTTTTCAATAGAAAATGTTAAATAAATTTTTTATTTAATCACATACGAAACTCGTATGTAATCGGACAATTAGATTTTATTAATTATATAGTACTAAAAGGACAGGTAATACAAACCAATATGCATTTGTATCTTAGTCTATATCTAAATTTCACTTACCAATTTTTGTAAGTACAAATATTTATATATAATATTGGTGTATAATAAAGAAAATGGATAAAAATATGCCCTCATTTTTTGAAATTAAAATAAAACATAAAAATTGTTGGACATCTTGTATGCCAAAAAACTATAGCGATATTTTATTAGGGTATAGTTATTTCGGCAATTATTTAAAAGCCATAAGAATTTCTAAGAATTACGATAAAATACAAAGAAATGAAATTATAAATCTCTTTAAATGTGATGCTTCTATAAAAAATGTAAATATTTATAGAATAGATGCCTCCTCATCAATAATATCAATGAATGTCGGTAAAGATAACACTTTTCTTGACAAATTAATCAAATTATATATATTTCCCTTAAAATCATCAGTACATAATAATATAGAGGAATATATTTTTATGTTTGAAAATGCAAAAATAAAAACACTTATTTCCAGTTTGAAAAATGAAGATATTAAAATAATAAATATACATGAATTAAGACCAGATGAAATTATTTCTACAATAGGAAATTTTATTATGGATATTTTTTTAACTCAAAGGGAAAGAAATATAATAAAAATTGCCATTGAAAATAATTTTTTTGACATTCCTAGAGGGACTACAAATCAAGAACTTGCGGACAAATTTAATATTAGTAAAATGGCTTTTAATCTTGAAATAAGAAGGGCAACGAATAAAATCATAAGCAGAATGTATTTAAAATAATTGAATTAAACATACGAATTCCAAAAATATAAATATTATTACTATTGCGAATGTGAGATAGATTCTTGGATACCGAGTGATAATAACACTGAAACAATACTTCTTATTTCGTTTCCCAGGTGACAGAAAGCAGTTATGTATTTCCCTCTTCTTTCAACAACATCGATGAACTGCTCCCTCTTTGTTATATTGTGGTCGCTATAGGTGATTGATCCTATAGATCTTTCCCACTATTATTTTAGTCTTGCAACCACGTTTTGGATGCGAGCATTTTCTATGTTAGCACCTTTTCAAAGAGAACACTCCTTTCCGCTCGTATCAATGTGCCCTTGCTTCCGAATGTGCCCCCATATGCATTCATGTTGATCTTCCTATCCTTTAACTTCTGTGCCTGTGACTCATAATTCTTTTTCACGTTCATAGAGTAACTGTTCCATTTCTAGGGCATCCTATCCTGTTATGTTTTTATTCTCGAGGAGTATAACACGAAGAATTTGTATTGCCGAATGACTTCATCATCTGAATACAACCGTTTAATGGTCTTGTATGAAACATCGATGACATACATCATTGAGAACATATCAAGCATGTATGCAAACATTCAATTGGATTTACTCACAAGGTATCTTGAAAGACGGGTTTACATGATAATAACAAAGTCACCTGGAGAGAGTAGGAACTAGGAATAGTTTTCCACGCACCAAGAAATTGGAAGAGTAAAATAATATAATTTTATCTATTATATTTTTTTTAAATAGTTAAATATTCAGTTAAAAATGCTAGGAATGCCAAAATGTCTGAATTTAAATGGCCAATTGTGTTATAATAAATTTCTTAATGGGAACGTTTCCTTCTTAGACCATTCATTTTCTTTTCAGAAATTCTTTTTCAATTTATTATAAATTGGAACATTTATACCGTATTTATTCTTTATTTCTTCCAATTTCACACAAAGAAATGCTTCCCATATATTACCTCTTAAATCATTTTTAGATTGTTGCATGCATTCATCTTAAATTATCCCGTAATCTATACCCGTTCTTACGATCAGCATCATATCATCTAAGTCTCTATCCCTCTCCGTCATACTTTTCATCAAAAATATATCCTCATTTGATAATCCAAAAACATTAAGATTTTTACCACAGTATATCTTTGTGGCACGTGATTTCATGTTATCACTTAAGGCTAATTTTTTTGCAATATACTCTATAAAAATCTCCCACAGAAAACCGCAATTGTTCTGTAATGCCGTTGCAGAGAGTTGGTTATATGGCTTAGATAAGTCTTGAGACTGTAACAAATAATAATTGCATTTTTTAAGAGCATTAACTAAAATTTGGTGGGTTATATTGTCTGTGACTATCACATCAATATCTTTGGTTCCCGATTTCAAATCTTTCATGGCCATTATTGCACCACCAAGCAAATAAATATTTATTTTCTCGCTTAGAGTTTTATTTAAATTATTCAATTCGTTATTTATATACAGTTTGTCAAAGTTTCTCCTATTAGAATCTATCATTTTACCACCATATCATATAAATCGGCTATTTCCTGCAACTCTTTTTTATCAGGTAATGGTGATTTTCTTATTCTCCCATTAGTTTTTATATATTTTATAAATTTTCTGGTTATGTCCGCAATTCCGTATTCATAAGATTTTTTTAAGAGTAGATGAATATCTATATCTTTTTCATTTTTAAAAGCTAGTAGAAGAGCGTATATGGAATAAGTCTGGCTTTCTGAGTCTATAAGCAATGTATGTATAATTATATCTTCTATGCTTAACTTCTCTAAGTTTGGTTGGTAATAATAATATGAATCAGACGTTATAAAGCGTATTCCATAATTCGGAAAAACAGTAACTGCAGTAGGAAAAGCGTTAGCCGGCATTCTATCGACTTCGTTTTTAGAGATATCTTTTATCTTGAAAAGACAACGGTAACCTCTTCTCCAAATAATTATTGCGTCTTTAGGCAACTTCTTATTAAGGTACTTCCTACTCATATAATCCGAATATTCACTTATAAAAAGTGATAAATTGTTATTTCTTAATGGTACTTTATTAGAAGGTGACATTAGCATTCCAAACATTGATAGATTACGAGTTGCTCTCCATTGGTTTACAGAAGATATATTGTATTCAAAGCTATCCTCATTTGTTACATTCCTAAACAATACTGCCATATTCGAATTTGAAAGTATTTTTTCCCACGGAATATATGGCTCATTTCTGAACAAATCTTGCAATAAAGAAGCGTGCTTATTGTCTGAAATGCATACTGATTTATTCATACCATGCCTATTTATTTTTATTATTCCTTTTATTTCAAGAGTCTTAATAGTTTTAGAAATAGAACTTTCAGATTTTCCTATTATTGTTGAAAGTTCACGAATAGATGATATTCTACGTTCAGATATAGTTCTTACAATAGATATTTCACCTTTTGAAAAGATAAATGATAACTTTTGTTTTTTCATTATATATTTCATAAATATAAATTACTATATAAGTATTTGCGATTTTTGAAATTATGTTTTAGTTATAATTTAGTTATAATAATGATGGTAATTAATTTAAATTGTAAAATTATAAACTTCAAAGGCAAATAAATTTAGGTATTTTATTTTATTTGCTATACATAATAATATGACTATAGAAATAAATCCAAACATTAAAAATTGCTTTATTATAGAACTAAATATATAATTTAAATTATTATTTTGGTTTTGGGACAAAATTATTTTTGACATAGTTCACCGAAATTTCCAACTATTTCAGGTTTTGTATGCCTTAGATAATTGTACTGCTTCATGTTGTGAACATTGATTTTTAGGAATTCCTCTATCTTTTTTCTTTGTGGAAGTTTCTTCCTTATCTTTGTAGGCATCTTTTTCTTCAACATGGAGTTGACGCATTCTGATATAGATCACATGTGATAGTTTTCAAGCCATTCCTGTGTATTGCCATAAAAGTTGTAGAGCATTTTTTTCCATGAAAGTATGCCATTCGATCGGAATGTTGCATTTGTTTTTGGTATGAAGAATGAATTTATTCCATATATCTTTGTTATGGAACATATTATATGTATCTCGCATTATCTTTGGAAAATATGATATTTCCCCTATTCCCTGGCCATCCGATGAATCGAATCCTGCAATAACCTTTGTATGTACACCAACAGAAAATGATGAGTACTGGAAATCATGTTTTCCCTTGGCTTGGAGGAATTCACCGATTCCTTTCCATTATTCTTTTTCTCTGCCATTTGCTGGCTTCTCTTTGTCTCATACTTCACCTTTGTGGTTGCAGGATCGCCTGTGTTATGTACAGGGAATACATTCTCCGAGGGATTACCGGATTTATTCATTATCCTAAGAACATCATCCACGATCTTCTTTGCCCTGTCAGATTTATATCCTCCCTTCTATTGTCTTGTATGAAAAGGTAATACACATGCTATTTAACGGAGAATTACGTCCAAGTTATACATAGTACATCCCTAACAAGATCATAATTACATATATGGTTAAAAATAATATATAAATATTTATTAAACATCATACGTGCAGAGAGTCTGTAGAATGATACATATTTATATATGATAAATTCAAATGGGTATATGTAATAGTATTACTTTTTATATAATTATTGTATTTAATTGTTATGAAAAATCCTACAAAAGAAATGGTAACTGAAAAATCAACAAAAAATGAAAAGAAAACGAATGTGAGATGGATATTACCCTTAATGATTTTTATAGCTATTATGTTCAATTACGCTGACAGGGTAATTTGGGTAATCACCGCTCCTGCTTTTGCCTACTCCTTTGGATGGGTTTCATCTATATCAAACTATGGTGCCAAGGGAGCTGCAGGAGGGACAGGACTCACTAATTACACGTTAATATTGTTTGCATGGTCTCTTGCTTATGCACTTTTTAATTTTCCTGGAGGAACTATAGTTGATAAATTGGGTCTCAGAAAATCCATGGCTACATTCTATGCTATTTGGTCGGTCTTTACCGCATTGACAGCTGCGACGTTTGGTTTTATTTCAATGTTAATAGTAAGAATATTTATGGGTGCAGGAGAAGGTCCTGTTTGGCCTGTAAACGCAAAATCTGCTAAGAACTGGACCAATAGGTATGATGAGTCGAAGGCTTATACGTGGGCTGGTGCAGGTCAAGCTGTTGGTCCGGTGGTGGCTGCAACTCTCGGAGTTTTGATATATCACTTCTTTGGTTGGCCTGGACCTTTCATATTTTTCGGTTTGATAGGTCTCTTGTTTGCTGCAATTTGGTATTACTATGTGAGAGACACTCCTGATCTTCATAAGGGTGTTAATTCGGCAGAATTGGAATATATAAACGAGGGAAAAAATAAGAGCGAAATTTCTATCAAGAAACCCCCTGCTAAACTTGTGTGGAAGAGCACATTAAAGATGATATTTGGAACTCAAGCTGGCATAGGTACATTACTCGTCTTCCTGTCTTTCGGATACATATTGTTCACATTCTTATACTGGCTTCCAGGTCTAATGTTTACCACATTTGCGCATTCTGTAGTCACAAGTGGGATTTATACGGCAGCAGTTGATTCGGCCCTCATAGTTGGATTCATTGGATCCGGCCCCCTTAATGATGGCCTACTTAGGAAATTCACTAAGGTAAATGCGAGAAGAATAGGGTCGCTTCTTCCAATGAGTTTCATGATATTAATGGTAGGGCTTTCATATTTCACAGGTACAGCCAAAGAATTAGTTCCAACAGCAATTCTTCTTGCTGCAGGTGCTGGATTAATGAACCTGACTGTTGGATCATGGGCAGTAAATGCAATAGATCTTGCACCAAGAGGTACAGCTGGTACTGTATACGGATTTTACAATGGCTCCTTAAATCTTGTGGGGGCATTCAATGCTATTATTGAGGGTGTTCTGTTTATAAAATTTGGTGCTGTGGTAGGTTTCACAAGCTCAATTATATTTATGGCATTATTCATAGGGGGATATGTTGGCTTAATAAGAAAAGACAGTTGGGATAAGGCAATGAAACTTAGGGATCAGCTGACACTTGAAGCAAATCAATAAACAGGGGATGCCAGAGACACAGAATTCTATTGAAAACAGACAAAAGGTATGTTACCGGAGAAAAGGTGCGAGTATTTAGTGATGGGACGGTAAACTTTGGAACCTATCCGGTGTGCATAGAACCACTATTTGAGGAAAAGGTGTGAAACTACATTATTAAAAATAAATCGGCCGCCAAAATAGGCTTGCCACATGTTTTCCTATTGGAGTTCTTAAGGAAAAAACTAGAGAGAATTTGATTAAAAAACTCTCTGACTCATTTGAAGAGTCTGACCAGGTTACAAAGATAGGGAATGTGAAGTAAGGAGATATATGTAATTTGTAAGTAACATTGATAGAAAAATATTCAATAAACGGTAACACCACTAATAATAGTTTTTGCTTTTTTTCATGTTCCCGATCCAAGCACATTGGTTGTGTACTAGATTGTATAGCCTTCGTAGTCATATTCAACCATTTTAATTGCAAAAGTAAGTGTGTTTTTTGAAATAATATTGAAAGTAAAAATAGATGAAAAAATGTACCCTGGTATGTATTTTTCATTAAATGTACACCATTCACGGTGAATTCTCACCTTCAGCATTTCGTCACTTATTTGATAACTTGTATCTTATTTTAACCAGATATGTAATTACTGGTCAGGAATGCACGATGTATAATTTGGATGTAATTCCCCATTTTATAACATCCTTCCCCCATTATCCATCCTATGTCCGTCTGGGACATTGCAGTATATCTGCGAATAAAAGACAAGTCTAAGATGAATTGATAAAGAGGAGTTTTAACGATTAAATACCAATGATGTAATTTAAAAGTTATAACTTCTTAAAAATAATGAGTTCAATGAAATTTTAAAATTTAATAATTGAAATTTACAGCAATTTGTTTACACACCATACAATACACGGTGGAAATATCTCAATCAAAAAAATATATATCAAAATTAAAGATATAATGTTTTAGTGTTATTCACTAAATAAAATACACTTAATATTAATGAAATTGGTGGAAAGACAACATAATTATATAGACCAGTATAACGGCATAAAAATTATGTATACTGCTCATTTAAAATTGAAAATATCTTATTTTCTGAGCTTCTCAATATTGTTGACACTCTTGATTTCGATATTCCTGCAATGTCAGCAATTTTCTGCATATTTATTTTCCTTGGTTTTTCAAAAAAACCATATTGCATGGAAATTTTTAATATTTTTAACTCAATCAAAGTTAACTTGTTAAGCAAAAATCTGGAAGGTAAATAGCTAAACATATATCTGTTATCAATTTCCTTCAAAAGGGCAATATGTATGGTATGGTCATTTTTTATTGTTTCGTTCAATGATTTTACTGCGTTGATTGTTCCGGCGATATAGTAAAATTCCTTTCCGTCGGATACTTCAGCATCAATTAATGAAAGTCCACCCATGGTTATCTTTTTTATGGAAGAATCCTCATATGGAACCTTCATTGACAGCAGATAATTGTTTTTAATATTTGAAGTTGAAAATTTTATGCGGTTGAAATTATAACTATTTTTAAAACTTTTTACAAGATTTTTAATATTCCCCTTATAAGAAACATATCTTAAAGCAGATAAATTTTCTTCTATATTCTCTTTCCAAATAAGTGAATCATGGTAATTTTTATCCGTATATGAGGTCCAGCATTTATCATGTTTTATCACTATATTGTATATCTTAATATCATCATCCATATAATAATTGAGAATTATATAGTATATAAACATTTTTATTCCGTTTATTATTAAATCCGATAATTTATTAAAAATATTACGATATGATGAAATATTGTCTAAATGACGGTATTTTATACGAAAAACAGTATTATAGTTAACCTATAAACAACCATGTTTAAATATATGTTTTCATTTTCCGTTTAATGGTAAATAAAAATTTAAATACAGAAATTATTGAAAACGGTTTTGAGGTCGTTGGGGTGAATCCAATACCAACAAAGGCCAGAAATATGTCATCAAAAAAAATATTCATTTTTTGGGCAATGGCAAGTGCTTCAGCATTAACACCCCTGGTAGGATTTGTATTATATAATATGGGATTAATTTATGCTTCAATAGCAGTTTTTGTAGCTTTACTCATAGGTTTGATACCCGCTGGTCTGGTTGCTGAAATGGGAAGGCAGATTCCCGTTCCATCCCTAATAGTTTCAAGAAAAACATATGGATATATGACTTCTGGTGCATATTCCCTTGTATTTACGTTTTTGAATTTGGGATTTTTTGGCTTAAATGATGCGGTTGGTGCAGAGATCATAAGTTCGTTGACACATACATCTGTTATTTTATGGTATATTATAATGGGTATTATCCAAATATTACTGGTTTTGCTTGGTGCAAAATGGCTTGAATATTTTTTCAGATACAGTGCCCCAGTACTGTTTGTAAGCTATGTTATCCTTGCTTATTTTCTTTTAACCTCTTATAAAATTAACTTTTCCCTACTTTTGCATCCGGCCGGACCCTTCACATGGGGTGCGGCCTTGGATTTCATCCTTGGTTTTTCAATACTTGCATGGTCATATAAAATTTCAACCCAGACAAGATTTGCATATCCATTTTCAAAAAAAGATAGTGGTGAAAAACGTTCATGGTATTTTCTTTCTAGCCCGATTGGCATCATGCTTCCTGTATTTTTAATGGGAATTATGGGACTAATAGGTAATAGTGTTGATCCTGGAATAGGATGGAATATAGCAGTATTATCTTTTCCTGCTCTTCATGGAATCTACGGTATTGTTATTTTCATTGCGGCTCTGGGTGTTTCACTTGCAATTATACACACAAATGCCATGAATCTCTATCCAGCCACGGCTGATTTGCTTGCATCTATCCAGCCAATATTCAAAAAAATTTCAAACGAAAAGTTGGCACAACCTCTTGTCACAATATTTCTTGGTGTAGGTGGAATAATATTGGCAATTGTTGGAATTCTTAATCATATAGAAACGTTCATAGATACCTTGGCATCCATAATATTCCCATTCACATTCATACTTATATTCGATTGGTATGTTCATTTAAGATATACAACAAAAATAAATGATTATTACATAATACCCAAAAGCTTATTCCATAATATAAGGGCAGATGCTTTAATACCCGCACTTATAGGTACGGTAGTTGCCATATTCGGCATTGGGCAATATGATTATATATTCAATTATTTCCCACAGGCTTTATTTGGATCCCTCGTTGGCCTGCTTCTTTATATTGTAATTTATTATACAATAACGGTAAAATATGTTAAGGATGCCAATAGAGTAACATCGGTAAACTATATGGATTTCAATGCAGAAGACACTCTAAAATAATTATAAAAATGGATAATATCATTTTGATTTATTTTTTAATTTCCCTTAATTTTTTTAATGCTTCATTAAGTGAGGTATAAAGACCCAGATTTAACGTTCCATCTATCATCGGGTTATTGTAATTTTCAGAGAATTTTCTTGTATCCGTTTGCAATCCTATGCATTTTTTACCAATAGCATAGGCTATTCCCGTTTCCACACACGCACCCTCATCTGGGACCCTTCCATCAAGTATCATGAAGAGTATATCACACTTTTTAATCTCTGTTACATCCTTTTCAAAAATTTTATCCTTTACCAAATTCCACGAATAACCGGATTTAATAAGTTCTGAACCCTCATAACCATCTCTTTGTGGTAAATATGTTTCAAATCCCAGTTCATGAAGTTCTGAATCAACCTTTAAATTAAACTCTTTTTCCATTTGATTAAACAACGGTGCCGAAATATATACTCTCATCTTATATCAATAACTTTTATTTGTTATAAAGATAATAATATAGATGTTTACATGTAAATATGTATATTAATATTGAATAAAATAATCAAATATAGAATATGAAATATATCGGTTATACAACTTTAACGTATTCAAAGAATGAGGGGGATTTTACACCAATTTTTTCTTTGATGAAACTTTTATATCCTAAACCCGATTTATCATCATATTGTGGTGATTTCATTGTCTAAAAAAATAATTGTTACAGGTTCAAACAGGGGCATAGGATACGCTATTTGTAAAAGGTTGATTGATGATGGTTTTAACATAATAATGGTTGATTATGATTCAGACGTTGCCAATACAGCCAGGAAAATTAAAACCGGGAATAACAGTGCAGAAGGTGTAGTATGTGACGTTTCTGATTATAATTCCTGCCAGAAGGCTTTTGAAAATTATAAGGGGGATGACATTTACGGAATAGTAAATAATGCCGGTATAAACAGGGATACCTTATTTAAAAATATGACATATCAGGAGTGGGATGCTGTAATAAAAACAGATTTATACAGTGTATTCAATATAACAAAGGTTTTCATTGATAGCATGATAAAAAATAATTGTGGTAGGATTGTAAATGTTTCTTCTGCAAGCTGGCAGGGGAATATAGGCCAGGCAAATTATGCAGCCGCAAAGGCGGGAATTATCGGTTTTACAAAAACTCTCGCGAGGGAACTGGGGAAATATAATATTAAAACGAATGCAATTATTCCAGGTTTTATTAAAACACCAATGACGGACAGTGTTCCGGAAAACATAAGGGAGAAATTTATTGATAAAATACCCCTGAAAAAGATAGGTTTGCCTGAGGACGTTGCAAATGCTGTATCATTTCTAATGAATGAAAAAAGTAAATATATAAATGGTGCTTTGATTGATGTTGGAGGCGGTTTGGTTCTATGATGACAATGCTTGATACAATAAATAAAAATGACAAATCGAAAGTGTTTATAAGATATTTTGATGCGGATATAACATACAATGATTTTTTAATGTATACCAATGGTCTCGCATCCCAATTTTCAATGTATTCCGATCCGCATAGTATTATAGCTATTATATCGGAAAATATACCCCAATTTATCATGGTACAGTATGCCTCATGGAAAAACAACTGCATTTTTGTTCCACTTAGCCCCCTGGATTCTTATAATGAAATAAAGGATAAGGTTCTATTTTTAAATCCAAAAATACTCATCATCAGTTCCGAATTCAAGAATAATTTTTCTGGACTAGAAAAAATAGCCAATTTAAAGATACTGTATACCGACCCTCAAACATTTTCAAAATTACCAGAAAATATGAAAAATAAATTTCTGAATGATGGACATATCGAAGAACTTAATTTGAGGAAAAAACCAGAATTTATTTCATATAATCCTGATATTGAAGATACAGCAATGATGGTTTTTACTTCCGGAACTTCAGGAAGGCAAAAGGCGGCAGTTATAAAACACAAAAACATATATGCAGCTTCATATATTTATAAGGAATGGTTCAATGTTAATGAAAGGGATATTAATCTTGCAATTGCCCCTTTTTTCCATATTACGGGTTTAATATTTGGCATATCACTATCCGTGATTTCCGGATCCACAATTGTAATAAATTATAGATTTTTGCCGGAAAATACATTGAATGATATTGTAGGTAGAAAAACAACAATGACCATGTTTGTTGCCACGGCTTACAGGGCAATGATAAATTCATGGCATAATATTGATAATATAGGTGAAAAAATCTCTTCAATGAGATTATGGTCAGCAGGTGGAATGCCAATGCCTGAAAAAACTGAACACGATTGGAAGGATATGACTGGACAGTGGATATATATGGCTTATGGCCTCACAGAAAGCACATCTCCTGTAACCTTATGGGAATATCCCTATACTGGAGATTTGAAACTTTATAAAAATATTGTTAGTTGCGGAAAAACTGCACTTTATACAACAATTAAAAGAGGAAAATACGGAGAACTTATGGTAAAAGGCCCCCAGATTGTTGAGTCATATTATCACAATAAAGAGGATACTGAAAATACTTTCAAAAATAACGGAATGAAAACAGGTGATATATTTACTATGGACAATTCAGGTTATCTATATATTATTGATAGAAAAAAGGATCTAATTGATATATCTGGGTACAAGGTCTGGCCTACAGAGATAGAGAATGTAATAAGAAAGAATTTAAAGGTAGAGGATGTTGTTGTGGTATCGGTAAAGGACGAATACAAGGGAGAAGTTCCTGTTGCTTACGTAAAGCTCTTCAATGAAAATAACGAAAATGATGAAACAAAAAAGGAAATAATAGAACTTTGCAGAAATAATATGGCAAAATATAAAACTCCAAAGGATATATTATTTATTGACAGGATACCTACGAACGCTTCTGGAAAAATTAAAAGATCAGATATATTCAAAATTGTGGGTGAAAAAATATGATAAGTGGTTTTGCTGAATCGGTATATAAAAAATATGGCAGGTCTGTATATGAATTGATGGAGGAATCCTTTTTCAAGGCACTTGATATGGCTGGACTCCAGAGATCAGATATTCAGGGTTTCATTACAACTTTCATGCCGGGAATTTTTGATGATAATGTATATATGCACTTTTTTCCAGATCAAGTGTGCAATTATCTTGGCATACATCCAAAGTACATAGATTCGCTTGATTATGGTGGGCCATCTGTACTGGCTGCCCTATATAGAGCTGAAAGGCTTATAAAAAATGGTGGTATAGATAATATTTTATTGTTATTCGGTGGGAAGGGATCTCTTGTGAGGGAAAAGAAGGTTACCGTGGATTCATTTGAATCATTATATGAAAATGTTACAAATACACCTTATAAATCCCTTTTTAGGGAATATAATTATACAAATCCCTTGAGTGATTATGCCCTGGCAGCCCAAAGGCATAAATATATGTACAAATCAACCGATGAACAGAGAGCAATTTTAGCGGTAAAACAGAGAAAAAACGCCAACGCCTCAGGTTATTCAATGTTTTCAGGAAATCTTTCAGCCGATGATGTTCTGAATTCTTCAGTTATATCATCGCCACTCCATCTCCTCGAAATAGTCTATCCTGTTGATGGTTTTCATGCATTTATTGTTTCAAAATCCGCTGGAAAACTGAGGGCACTAAAAATACAGAACTATGGTGAAGCCCATTGGACCGATATTCCACCGGAACAAAATGATATTATACTGATATCTGCTTCTGAAAGTTCAAATAAATTCAGAAATGAAATAAAGAAATGTGATTTCTATGAACTTTATGATTCCTTTACAATTACAGTTATGTTGCAACTTGAGAACACGGGTATAGTTCCTAAAGGCAAATCAGGAAAATTCATTGAAAATACATCAATGTCAGCAGATGGGGAATTTCCCTTAAATACTGGTGGTGGAAGTTTAAACAGGGGACAACCTGCATATATGAGCGGTAGTGTACTTTTATATGAAAGCTTATTGCAGTTAAACAATATGGCAAAAAATCAGGTCAAATCAGCCAATAAGGTATTTATCAATGGCATTGGCGGTTGGTCAAGGAATCATTCTGTATCAATGATTATAGGTGAGTAAAATGGATTTAAAAGAGATCTATCAAGTTTATAAGGAAAAATTTAATGATAAAAAATTACCGTATATAGAGTGCAATAATTGTAAATATAATTTTTATTATCCAAGAAATATCTGTCCAAAATGTGGATCACACGATATAAAAATAAATGAGTCCAATGGCAATGGTACCATATATTCATATACAGTTATGAATAAGTCCATTTGGGCAATAGTATCACTAAATGAGGGATTTAAAATGTACATGGATATATATGGAAATAATCCTGAAATAAATAAAAAAATAAAAATAATTTTTAAAGATTCACAATTACCTTGCGGGGAAATAATATGACTGTGAACTACTTCATGTTAAATCTGTGAAGCTTCCCTTATCATTCACAAAACTTGAATATATGTGTATAATACTTTTTAGGTATTCCAATATAAAAGTAGAGGTTTTAGTGCCCATAGGCATATATCCCCTGCCTTCCACGGATATATTATTTTTTAAAATATTTATAGATGCAATAATATCCATATCAATAGGGAAATTGCATGATTCACAATTGAATACCCCTTCATTAAAACCCATTTTCTTCCAGTGACCCTATATTGATGTCTCATTTATTGCATCTTCAGTACTTTTAAAAGTTCTTTTTTTTGTCCGAAATTAAACCCGTGGAATATCATTTTGCATGTTCTTTCACTTGAAAAGTACAATTATATTAAATATATTGCTTATTTAGCCATAAAGCTAATAATTTAAAATTTTTTATAATAATTTATTTTCCAGCAATTATATTATTATTAAATATTTCTTTGAATAGGTCAATTGCATATCCTGTGTCTTCAGGCTTTCCCTTTATAATTTTGTATGTTCTTTCTCCCGTATTGGTTCTTTCAGCCTTTAAAAAAACGGTATCTCCCCCTCTTTTAATGTACATATATGGCAATTCATAAAAATGGGTAACGAATATTGTATCTATATTTTTTTCCTTCAATGCATCAATGATTTCTGAAGCCACGTAAGATCCTTCTAACGCATCCGTGGATGAAAATGATTCATTAAATAAAATTATAGACCCTTTTTTTACATGATCAATAATACCATTCAATCTTTTAAGTTCTTCACCAAATTTTCCCATCTTTAATTCTGGATCCTCCTCCCTTTTGAAATGAGTGAATATTTTTTCATAAATCTTTGCGTTGAATTTTGTTGCAGGGACATACAAGCCGGCTCCCATCAATAAAATACACTGCCCTACACCTCTCAAAAATGTTGATTTTCCACCCCTATTTGCCCCGGTAATAAATATCAATTTTGAATTTATATTTTCAATGGAATTATTCACAATATTTTTTCCTATTCTCAATGCCAGTGAAAGATCATACATTGATTCATATGATATTTCATTATATTTGTTAAATTCCGGAAAACATACCTCAAGATTCAGTTCCGTAATCTTGTTATAAAGATTTATACATCCTATGAGCATCCCCAGTTCTCTATTCAAGGATTTCATGAAACCCAAAATATTTTTCGCTGAATCCTTTAAAATTCCAGAAAATGTATATAAAATTTTCTTTTTCAAATCAGCAATGGCCTCAGCCCCTGCTATATCCCTTGGTGGAAGTGTATATGTATAATGTTTATTTTTTATTGAAACGATGTTTGGTAAATGCACCCTTCTTTTTTTATATGTCAAAAGCTTGAAATCTGAAAGCATACTATAATCTCCAATTTTTCCAGAAGCGTAAATAACCTCAGTATTAATCTGATTTAATGAATTTTTAATTTTATCAAGATATTCTTCATTGAATTCTTCAAGAATAAGGTTAAAAAGATGAGCAAATCCTTTAGAATTAAAATGGGCTTTTTCAGAAATCGCAATATCACGAAGTTTTTTAAATGAATCGATATAGGTATTTATTATGTCTTTTGATGTCATTATAGATAATGATGGATTATTTTCCGACATCCAGAGAAAATTCTTTTTCGCTTCATTTATAGCATTTAAAATGATTTTATACATATTTATAACTGTTTTCTGGTTATTTAAAGCGTCTTTTATTGTATTTTGGCGATAATACATTTCATTTTCATTATTAACTGGATTAAATAATAGCTCAATCGATAAATTCCGGACATTATTGTCCTCACCACCCATTATATCAAATATTTTCTCCAGTTCCAGGTCCTTCTTAAGAATATCATATTCCCATGGCAATTTACATTCTTTTATATTACTATTTTCATTAAAAAGAGATGTAATCATTTTATCCTCTCCATCAATTTATCCTTTGTAAGGTTATATTTATCAGCAAGACTTTTTGCATATGCACTTCTATTTTCATAATCTTTTATTATTTTATATGTTCTTTCGAAATTTTCATTTACCTGTGCGGACATTCTTACCGAATCATCCATATCTGAAAGTGAGTCAATAAATGTTACATAAAAGGCCCTCGATCTTTTATCCCTTATCATTTTTATTATTTCCCTTCCTAAAATTGAAGCATCAGAAAGCATGGCAGAACTCAACATCTCGTTTATGATTATTATGCTGTTTTTAGTGCTTTTTTCAATTATGCCTTTTATTCTCTGTAAATCATCTTCAAGTTTTCCCCTTAGATTGTCAAGATTTTCAGATTTTTCAAAATGTGTAAATATATTATCATAAAAGTTTAATTTTGCATCTTTACCCGGAACTGGCAATCCCATATTCCCCAAAAAAAGCATTTGGCCTATCATTCTTACAAATGTAGTTTTCCCTCCATTATTCGGGCCTGTGATAATTATAATATTTTCATTTTTTATAAAGCTAAAATTATTTTTAACTATGTTATTGTAGTTTTTGTATGCAAGTGAAAGATCAAAGCAATCCTTTCCAAAAATATTATTGTCATATGATATATCGGGTAAACAGAAATTCAGACCATTTTTCTTGAGTCTACGTGTATAATTTTCATATGCCATAAAGAACTTTATTTCGCTGTAAAAGTTATCTATGCCATTATCGATAAAATTTTCATATTTTTTGCAAAATTTTTTTAAATCCAGAAATGTATTATTGTAAAATTTATATATAAAATTCAGGAGATAAGCACCAACATGCGACATATACGTTTCATTTTTAATTTCCTCATCTTTTTCTGTAAATTTTTTAAAAAGTGATTTTATATATACCGTATAGTCGTCCATATTATCATTATCAAGGAATACAGTTATTTTATCTGATGAAATTTCCATATTATATTTTATTTCGGAAATTTTTCCCCTCATTATGTTGGTATCTTTTTCCATTTCTTTAAAATAATTATTTTCCATGTAAACTTTAAGGTATTCACGAAAGTTAGAAAGACCCCTTGATAAATTATCAATTGATAAAAAATAATTATAAAAATTAATTAACGTGGAAATGTAAATTTGAATTGCAGACAAAATTACTCCATATCTCTGTTTATCATAATATTCATCTATATTTTTTATTGCATTTTTTACAGAAAAAAAATTGAATATGAAATTATCAATTAATTTATAGGTTTCAGTTTTTTCAATGTCGTGGAATATTTCCTGCCTGTATTTTACATCATCAATTGTTTTTGGCCTTGCAAAAAAAATATTTTTGTCAATATCATATTTATCCTTTAAAACACCCTCAATTATATCATCGATTGAAAGATCATGAAAAAATTCATATTTGTTTGAAATATAATTTACATTGTTTAATAATATGCTTTTATATTCCATAATATCAAATCATTAAACATTATTAAAGGCTTTTTATGTACACAGACATTCTCCATACATTTTATTTTAATTTCCAGCAATATCCAGACCAGTTTATAGCAAAGGAAATATTTCTGAAAATGTATATTTTTTATTTACCGAATCCATAAACGCTAAACGTTTATTATTAAAAATTATGTCATAAAAAGAATAAATATAGATTTTTAAATGGTGTTTATATATCCTAAAAATGGGACTATTTTCAAACATTAAAAAATATAAATCAGCATATAAAAATTATATCACTGTTGCTTTTGAAGCAAACAGAAAAAAGAACAGAATTATATTATCCATGAAAAATGGGAAAAGGGCAATATGGAATTATGAAAAAACGAATTTATACACGTTATCCACATTTTATCCCGAAAGTAGCAAAAATATAGATTTCTATACATTTGAAGATACAAAATTGCCGAATTGCATAAATTTTAGGTATAAAACAGGTCCTTTAATGATGTGCGGCCTTGATAATGATGATGATTTTGCGGACGTTTTTATTTTTGAAAGATTATCCTTTCTTACAACAAAAAATGAAGATATTCTTTGTATATCCGAGGATAATGGCGAATCCTTTATATATTTTTCAATAAATGATTATTCGACCAATAATGAAAGTAAAATTTTTGGTATAAATCCAAATAAGGAAAATGCAAATAAAAATTTAAAGATAAATGACATTGAAAAAAGAATAAAATTATTAAATTATGAATATAAGAATGGATCAGATATTAAATTGAAAACAATAATGAACGAAAACAATATTAATTCAGGGTATTTATTTATTGATTCAAGGAATTCTGAAGATAAAATACTTGAAGAAGAGAATGAAATACTTAAGAAGTTCAGTAAAATTCAAATAAAGGTTTATAACAAGAACAATTTATTGAAGGTCAAACTTGAAAATGCGGGTTTTAAGCTCAATACCGTTAAAAATCCCCACAATGAAATATTATATTTAAATGCAGAAATATAAAAAAATTTATAAAAAATTATTTTCATTCCATTATAGATTCTACTTGTTCCTTTGTTGATTTTGGCCCAAGTACTGCAAGATCTATTACAACAATTGCTATGAATACCCATATTATTGCAAAGCTTGCAAGAACACCATGGGGCAATATAACAGAGGCTATGAAAAGAACTAGTACAGAGGTTGATACCCTGCTTACTGAATAAACTGTTCCAGCTGCAGTTGGCCTAACTCTTGTTGGGAATATTTCTGCCTGATATGCATGGAAGAAATTAGAGAAGTTCCAGAGTATAAACGTTGTTATGAATCCAAATATAATTACCATGTAAACGTTTGTTGAAATTCCGAATAACGTACCAAATATTCCTGCCAGCAGAGCTGTACCTATTATTCCATACTTTCTTTCAACCTTATCTATGATGAATAGGTTGAATATTGAACCAAAGAAGAATCCTGCGTATATTAGGAATGCGAATTCAAGCGATTTCGTAATTGTAAATCCTTTTGCAAGCAAAAATGAGGGTGCCAACGCCACAAATCCATAGAATATTCCTGACTGGAAAAACTGGAAAATCAGCATCATTATTGTTCTTTCTCTTAAATCAGGTTCAAATATATCCTTGAATTTGCTTTTATTCTCTTTAACAGTTGTTTTTGTCGTAACAGGAGGCAATTCCTTAAGGTTAAGATCAGCTTTAGTTTTATCCTCCCATTCAGTGGTAATTTCATTAGCTTCCTTGTATTTTCCATGGACTTCAAGCCATCTGGGTGACTCCTTAAGCTTTGTTCTTATGGCCCATATGGCTATCCCCATTATGCCCATAAACCAGAATAATATACGCCATGAATATGCAGGATTAGCCTGTTCAAGCATAAATGCAAGAAAAGCCAAAAATGGTCCTGCCGTAACTGCGATGGTATAAACTAATGCAAGCCTGTTGCCCCTAACTTTACTGGGCATCATTTCAGTGGTAAATGAATCAACCAATGGAAATTCACCGCCCACACCTATACCACCTATATATATGAATAAGGCTATTAAGATATAATCGGACATAAATCCAGCCATAAGCATTCCAACAGAGAATACAAGTAAATTATAAAGGAAAACGAATTTTCTCCCTCTTCTATCAGCAAGCCATCCAAAAAATATGCTTCCCGTAAATTCCCCAAGGAAGAACGCCGTTGGTATTATCAGCGTTCCCACTAATGTACTAAATTTTAAAATTGAAACCATAAGAGCAAGAATTGCTCCATTGCCCAGAAGCATTAAAGTTTCAGCCCATTCTCCACCCGACACCATCAATAAAAATGAGAGGTGCACTTTACTCCATGGCAACCTTTCAAGTCTATCCGACACACTACCTTCATAAGGTTTATTTTGCATAAATAAATAAACGATAAGTAGTATAAAAAGAAACATTCTAACATGTTAGATAATTTAAATAATTATAGGTCATCAATAAAATGAACCCACACAAATGTCCGATGAACTATAATTATATTATATTTTGAGCTTTAAATCGATTAAGATCACTATCATTATATCCAATGGATTTTAAAATTTTAATATTATAATCTCCAAGTTCCGGGACATAATTATTTTTTCCACTGTAAAAGGGCATAACAGGTACTGAAATTTCTTTATTTTTGTATATTTCTGGAACCATATATTTCATTGCGTGTTCGTTTCTCAATAGATCCCATGGTTTGTTTGAAAGCCCATAACTTATGTTGTAATCACCTAACTTCTTTATAATGTTTTGTGAATCCATATTTATGAGAAGTCTCTGTATTTCTGGAACCAATATATTTCTATTATTATATCTTTGATTGTTTGTTTCATATTCCTTTTTATAATCAAAATTAAAAGCTTTGCAGAAACTTTTCCATTGGGAATCTGTTGAAATAGCTATAAATATCTTTTTGTTATCTGAAGAAGTAAATAAATCATAAACACCCCATGCAAAATTTTCCTCATTTATTGGGCCCAAATCCCTGTTTTCAAGCTGGTATGTAGCTATGTGCTGCCCTATAAGAAACATTGCAGTTTCAAAAAGTCCAATTTTAATATATCCCCCAGTATTTTTTAGAATTTTATCCATTATTTCAATAATGCCAACCATTGCCGCAGTCATATCTATTATTGATCCACCAAGCCTCATCGGCTTTCCATTGAGCCCAGTCATATAAGCTATACCAGATTCAATTTCAACAGGGTAATCAAGGGATTTTCTATTTTCATACGGCCCGTTCATATATCCCTTAATTGATAGATAAATCATTTTATCATTTATTTTTTTTACCTCTTCATATGAAAACCCAAGTTTTTCCATTGAACCGGGCCCAAGGTTTTCTATTATTATATCTGAGGTTTCAATCAATTTTTTTAAGATTTCCTTTCCCTCTTCTTTTGTGAAATCCAGTGTTAAACTTTTTTTATTTCTATTATAATATGGAAACGTCCCAGAGCTGCTTCCACTCAATTTTCTTGAAATATCGCCCGTTATCGGCCTTTCAATTTTTATAACCTCGTATCCAAGATCAGAAAGTATTAATCCTGCTGTTGGGCCGGCAACAACCTGCCCTATTTCCAAAACCCTTTTCAATTAACTTCACCACTGATTTTTACTATATCTTTTAATTCCAAAGCCCTGCCCGTTTCTGATGAATAATCCTTAATTTTATTTACAATCATATTAAGTTTAGATTCATCAAAATTTATCTTGTTTTCAATGAGTATATTCTTAATCATTGATCTGCCGGTATATGCATTTACCGAATAATTTTTACCCTTGAATATATTTCCAAAGGAAGCATGTGTTCCTGCTGTATGTATTGATGTGTTTTTGCCATATAATGGATAATTATCCATAAAAAATTCATTTCCTATCTTCTTTAAAATAAGATTCACCATATAATCGTAGGCAATTTTTAATTTGTTCATATCTATATCCTCTATTTTACGGTCATTCAGCATTTTTGAAATGACCATCGAATCAGATATGCCGTTTCTTTCACCCGTTCCAAACAATGTCGTATCAATATAATCGGCACCAGATTTAAGGCCTTCATATGCATTCATTACAGAATAACCAGCATCATTGTGGCAGTGTATTTCAATTTCAGTTTTAATCGATCTTCTCAATATCTTAATTATTTTTCCATATTTTTCCGGGGACGTTACACCCTTAGTATCCGGTATCTGTAATATATTTGCGCCTGATTCCTCCATATCATTGCAAATCTTTATCAAATCATGGATATTGTATTGATCAATATCCACAATGCCTATCTCAAGTTTTTTTCCCTTTTTTGATGCATATCTTACATTTTCCTTTAAAATATTTATATCATCTATTTTAAATGGTAGATGAAGTGATATATTAGCTCCTGTACTGTATATTCTGTCTATATCCTCTTTAATGGTTCTTCCAAGTCCAAATGTTTCGTCAAAATAACGATTTTTAATTATTTTTTCCGTTACTTCATATTCTGAAATATGTGCAACGGGATATGATACAAGAGCCCTTTTAATTCCAGCTTCTGAGATTAACATGGCAAGTTTCAACTTTTCTTCAATAGTAAAGGCCATTCCGGGCGTTTGCATGCCCTCCCTCAATGTGTCATCCGTAATCATAAGTAAAAATAATAAATGTGTATATTAATACACTGTATAATATATTAGATATCTTTCCTGCGGCCAACATATGTATTATTTATTTTATTAAATCTTGGAATTTTTTCATGAAATTTTATATTACAATTTAATCATTTTTTTGGGTTCAATTTTAATATGGTGACCTCCTCCCACGAATGAATTGGTAGGCTTCCCGCTTCAAAGGCTACTGGCGGAGTCTCCACAGGCTTGCATTCCCCACGGCCCGTGGGCACTCTGTTCTTCATGCCCAGCCATTAGACTTTACGGGCACAGGCACGCATGGAGCTATATGTGATCCGACCTTCTTTCGTTATATTTACTAGAAGACAGGAATCATGTTCTCCTGTGATATAAAAGGATTCGCTTTCATCCCACTCATAAATGGGTGGGTTTTCCTGCTAACTGTGTTAAATGATAAACTATCCATTTTATTAACTTTTTATTTTTTATAAAATTAACGAAAAACTTTAATTACATAGGTTCGAATAAAAAATGTTTATATAGAAGGTAGTATATGGGTTGTAGATGTATATAATGAATATGAAGGTAAAGGGGAAATGTAGCCTCTCATTGTCAACAGAGAATAATGATTCAACAATTCTTATGCCATATGTTGGCCCATCAAAAGATGGATACAACTCAATTTTTGGTTATTTTAATAAGGAAAATGATATTAAAGATGTATATAATAATGATTTTATAAATATTAACTTTTTAAATGGGAAAAATTATAATCTGTTTAATGGTATTAAAAAGGGCCACAATATAATGAATTCAATATTTTCAAATGATGGAATACCTTTGTTCCCATTTTATTCATATAATGGTTATGAGAATTATTTCATTATGATACAGAATAAAATAGCCTATGATAATATATTAAACGATACAGAGAAAGAAAATAAAATAATATTAAGTGAATATATTAGTGTAAATCGTGATGATAATATTTTCGACCTATCAAAAAGACTAGCCCCAATTTTGCATCTATCAAATATTACAGAAATTGAAAAAAAAATATTGAAGGAGGCACTGAACAACGGTTATTTTTCGTGGCCAAGGAATTATAGCCTAACAAATATTTCCAATGAATTCAATTTATCAAAGCCAACAATATTATTTCATTTGCGTAATGC
>JAKBQY010000059.1:44035-118559 GCA_021835025.1 Thermoplasmata archaeon
AAAAAAAAATATTGAAGGAGGCACTGAACAACGGTTATTTTTCGTGGCCAAGGAATTATAGCCTAACAAATATTTCCAATGAATTCAATTTATCAAAGCCAACAATATTATTTCATTTGCGTAATGCGGAAAAAAAGATATTATCGGCATTGATTAAATAACATAATGGGCATTCAAAAATATTTTGCTTTTTAGAAAAATATATGATATCCCGAATTGAGTTCCTATATAAACATTATAATATAAACAAAAGAATCAAAGAAAAGATGAAATTAAACAATAAGAAAATAAAATACATTATAAATTAGAAAAATAAGATTAATTTAATATATGAAAAAAATATATTTAATTATAATGCATGATACTGAAACGAATCAAGTTATAAATTTTAATGGGCAACATCCGGAAAATATACTTGGTCTGCATTTTGAAAACAATAAATATATAATAAGGGCTTATTTACCGATTGCACAGGAAGCATGGATAGAAATTGAAGGTCAAAGTTTCAGCATGCATGAATTAACAAATAAATTATTTGTTTATTCAGGCGAAAATAAAATAGGGAGTTATAAAATTAGTTATAGGGACGAATCAGGTTATATAAATACATTTTACGATCCATATAATTTTGTGGATTTGTTATCAGATTATGATTTATATCTATTTAGAAGAGGAGAACTATATCAAAGCTATAAAACCTTTGGAGCACATTTAACATCATACAATAAAGTTAATGGTGTAAGATTTGTGGTATGGGCTCCAAATGCAAAGGCGGTATCAGTTGTTGGTAATTTTAACCACTGGATATCAGGAATGAATCCAATGATGAATATTAATGATTCTGGCATATTTGCATTGTTTATACCCGGGTTAATAGAAAACGAAGTTTACAAATATTCTATAAAATCTAAAAATGATATTATAAAAATGAAAACAGACCCTTTTGCATTTTACAATGAGAAAAGGCCAAGGACATCATCAATTGTTGTTAATAATGAATATAAATGGTCTGATACTTCGTGGATAAATAACAATAAAAGAAATAAAGGTGCCATATCAATATATGAAATGCATCTGGGATCATGGATTAAAAAAAATAATGAATTTTATACCTATAGGGAGATAGCAGAACCATTGATAAATTACATAAAAAAACTTAAGTTTACACATGTTGAATTTTTGCCCTTAACTGAATATCCCTTAGATATATCATGGGGATACCAAGCTATAAATTATTTTTCTCCCACATCAAGGTATGGCAATCCTGAAGATTTTAAATATTTGATAAACGAACTTCATAAAAACAATATTGGAGTAATAATGGATTTTGTTGAGGCACATTTCCCTGATGATGATTATGGATTATCAATGTTTGATGGCACACATTTATTTGATTATTCCGATCCGAGAAAGGGTAAAACGCCTGACTGGGGAACAAATATATTTGATTTCGGTAAAAACGAGGTGAGATCATTTTTAATATCAGCTGTGATATTCTGGATTGATGTATATCATATTGATGGCATAAGAATGGATGCCGTTACCTCAATGATATATCTTGATTTTTCCAGAAAGCCCGGGGAATGGATACCAAATATTTACGGAAAAAATGAAAATCTGGAAGCAATATCATTTTTAACAGAATTAAACCATACAGTTCATAACCATTATAAAAATGTGGTCACAATAGCTGAGGAATCAAGCTCATATAATGGGATAACCTCAAAAAATGGCATGGATTTCAATTATAAATGGAACATGGGATGGATGCACGATACACTTGATTTTTTCTCAACAGACCCATTATACAGAAAATTCAGGATTTCTAATTTAACATTTACAATTGTGTATGCTTACAGTGAGAAATATATATTGCCAATATCGCATGATGAGGTAGTTTATGGAAAGAAATCGTTGTTCAGCAAGATGCCTGGAAATGATGAATTGAAGTTCAAAAATATAAAATTGTTCCTTTCTTATATGTTTGCATATCCCGGAAAAAAGTTATTATTCATGGGTTCGGAATTTGGCCAGAAAGAAGAATGGGATGTTTTAAATGAACTTCATTGGGAAGAATTTAAAAATAATGAAAAAATATTTAAATTATTATCTGATTTAAATGAACTGTATAGAAACAATGGCGATTTTATAAATGATGATGATTTTTCATGGGTTGATTTCAACGATAAAATAAATACGGTCATAAGTTTTATGAGAGGCAATATTCTCTGCGTTTTTAATTTCACTCCGGTTATAAGGGAAAATTATTGTATTGGTGTTGATTTATCAGGCAAATATAAAGAAATATTAAATACAGATGATATACAATATAATGGTTCTGGTATATTGAATAAAGATATAATATCCAAAAACCATTCAATGCATAATAAAAATAATTCAATAGAGATAACATTGCCATCACTTGGTGCAATATTTATAAAAAGGTGTTAAAATGAAGGATCCGATAGCCATTGAAAATGTGAAACCAGAGATAGACTGCGGGCGTTTCAACGCAAAAAGCATCAAAAATTCAGAATTTAATGTTGAGGCAAAGATATTCAAGGCCGGGCATGATGTAATAAGAGCAAGGTTAAAATATAGAAAAATCAAGGGTAAATGGAATTATATAAACATGGAAAACAATAACAATGATACATTTACTGCTTCCTTTATTCCTTCAGATACAGGAGTTTATGAGTATACTGTTGATGCGTGGAAGGATATGTACAATACAACATTAAAAAATATAGAATCATGGTTATCTGCTGGAGAAGATGTAAGTGAAGATATAAACACCGCATTGAAAATTATAAATAATATATATGGAAAATCAAATGAGTCGGAAAAAAGGTTTATTTCTGATTTTTTAGAAAAGATTAATAATTTAAATGTTTCATCAAAAATAGATTTATTGAGAGATAACTACATTGAAAAAATTATATATAAATATCAGGAAAAAAATGAATATACAGAATATTACAAAGTTTTGAAGGTAATTTCTGATCCAGATTATGCACAGTTTGCATCATGGTATGAATTATTCCCAAGGTCTTATGGAAATTTCAATAACCTTGTAAATCATTTGGATTACATAAAATCATTGAATTTTGATATTGTTTATTTAACGCCCATACATCCAATAGGAACAACAAACAGGAGAGGTAAAAATGGGAATAAGGTATCATCAAAAAATGATCCTGGAAGCCCATGGGCAATGGGAAATTCTTCAGGAGGGCATTATTCAATAAATCCCGATCTTGGAAATATAGATGATTTTAAAAATTTAATAAGGGAAATAAGAAATAGGAATATGGACATAGCAATTGATATGGCTTTTCAATGCTCTCCAGACCATCCATATGTAACGGAACATCCTGAATGGTTTTATCATCGCACCGACGGCTCTATAAGATATGCAGAAAACCCTCCGAAAAAGTATTATGATATTTATCCACTGAATTTTGATATTGATGATAAAAATGATCTGTGGAATGAAATGAAAAACATAATAGAATACTGGATAAATAATGGAATTAAAATATTCAGAATAGATAATCCTCACACAAAGCCATTTGACTTCTGGGAATGGTTAATAAATTCTATTAAGGTGAAATATCCAGATGTAATATTCCTTGCAGAAGCATTCACAAGGGAAAATGTTATGTATGAACTATCAAAAAGAGGTTTTTCAATGTCATATACATATTTTACATGGAAAAATAATTACGATGATATTATAAATTATTTTAAGGAATTATATTCTTATCCCTTATTAAGATTCTTCAGGCCAATGCTATTCACAAACACACCTGATATTTTAACAAGGGATTTATGGAATGGAAGGCCCGCATTTATAATAAAAAGTATTTTGGCCTCCACATTATCTCCATTATGGGGCATATATTCAGGTTTTGAATTATGTGAAAATAACTCATTAAATGGAACTGAAGAATATTCAAATTCAGAAAAATACGAAATAAAACATCGTGATTTCAATGCCCCTGGAAATATTGAAGGTATAATTGCAAATTTGAACAGGATAAGAAGGGATAATGAATCACTTCAAACTTTGGGGAATCTTTGTTTCTGTGAATCAAACAATAAAAATATAATAGCATATGTGAGATATTCAAATGATAAGAAAAATAAACTAATAATAGTTATTAATCTAGACTCATTGAATGTCCAGGTTGCCACAATAAAGGTACCGTTGTATATTCTGGGTATGCCATCCGATTCCACCTATAAAGTCAACGATATTTTAAATGGCAATGATTACGTATGGAATGGTGAGTATAATTATGTCCGGCTGATACCCGACAAAAGACAGGCACATATAATGGTGATAGAATGATGAACGATAATAAATTATGGTACAGAGATGCAGTATTTTATGAAATTCCAGTAAAATCCTTTTACGATTCCAATAACGATGGTATTGGTGATTTCAGGGGTTTGGCCATGAAACTTGGTTATCTTAAAAATCTTGGGATAGATGCAATATGGATCCTTCCATTTTATAAATCCCCTTTAAAGGACGATGGCTATGACATATCTGATTATTATTCAATTTTACCTGAATATGGGACAATAGATGATTTTAAGGAATTCATAGACACAGCGCATTCTTTAAATATAAGGGTAATAGCGGACCTGGTTGTGAATCATATTTCAGACCAGTATTCCTGGTTTATGGAGGCAAGAAAGAGTAAAGACAATCCGAAGAGGAACTGGTTTATATGGAGTGATACGCCGGACAAATTCAAGGATGCGAGGGTAATATTTGTTGACACGGAAAGTTCAAACTGGGCATATGACCAGAGTTCAAAACAATATTATTTCCATAGATTTTATTCATCCCAACCTGATTTAAATTACGACAATCCCGAGGTAAGAGATGAGATAAAAAATGTAATAAGATACTGGCTGAATCTGGGACTTGATGGCTTCAGGGCTGATGCAGTACCATACCTATTTAAAAGGGAGGGAACTAATTGTGAAAATTTACCGGAAACACATAATTTCTTTAAAGAGATAAGAAAAATGATGGATGACGAATTTCCCGGAACAATACTTCTGGCTGAGGCAAACCAGTGGCCAACAGAATCAAGGAAATATTTTGGAAATGGCGATGAATTTCAATTGGCATTCAATTTCCCTTTGATGCCAAGGATGTTTATTGCACTGGCACAGAGCGATTATTTTCCCGTGGAAGATATAATAAAACAGACATTGCCAATACCAGGTAACTGCGACTGGTGCATATTTTTGAGAAATCACGATGAATTGACTCTTGAAATGGTTACGGATAAAGAAAGAGATATAATGTACAGGGAATATGCAAAAATTTCCAAAATGAGGATCAATCTTGGGATAAGAAGGCGTCTTGCACCACTGTCTGATAACGATATTGCAACAATTGAACTGCTTAATGCCATAATGTTTTCCCTTCCTGGAACTCCAATTATTTATTATGGGGATGAACTTGGAATGGGCGACAATATATATCTTGGCGATAGGAATGGTGTTAGAACTCCAATGCAATGGTCATATGACAGAAACGCGGGATTTTCCAGTGCCGATTCTGAAGCCCTTTATTCACCCGTAATAACGAACCCAAACTACAATTATGAAAGCGTCAACGTTGAAGCGGAATCAAGGTTGAGCTCATCTCTATTATCTTGGATGAAAAAAATGATCAGTGTCAGAAAAACCTATAAGGAATTGCTTGGAAGGGGAGATATTAAGTTTATTGAACAAAAAAATAAAAGGGTTTTTACATACATAAGGGAATATGAAAACCAGAGAATGTTATGTTTATTCAATTTATCAAGAAGCTATACCTATGTTGAACTGGATTTAAGGGAATATGCGGGATTAAAACCGGTTGAAGCTATTTCTGGTTCTTATTTTCCAAGAATTGGGGAACTCAAATATTTTATAACAATATCTCCAAGATCATTTTACTGGTTCAATTTAACCGTCCCTGAAAGAGACGATTCCATGGATTTTGATGAGCTATGATGGATATAAATAAAATTTCAAATAACCATGATGTTTACGAATATATAAAAAATAAAAGATGGTTTCAAAATAAAAACGACACCTTCCTTGATTTTACTGTCTATGATTATTTCATACAAGACGATATTATTTATCTTTTATTGTTATTTAATTTTATAGGGAAGAAAGCCCTTTATTATTTTCCAGCAATGTTGAACGTTTCCGATAGTGATGCAATAGCAAGAATAGGATATCAAAATATAGGTGATGCATTTTATTCAAATATATATGCTGAACTTATAATAAACAATGTTAAAAATAACAGGGTCCTAGAAAATAAACGTAAATCAAAATTGTGTTTTTCCACGGTAAAGGATTTCAACATTTCAGGGATTTCCGATTTCCAGTTAATAGAAAATGAGCAGAGCAATAGTTCGTTTATTGAAAAAAATATAATGATTAAAAACTACAGATATTTGCAGAATGGTGAAAATCCGGATATAAATATGCCGGTGGTGCTACAGAATAATGGCTTTAATAATGTTCCGGAATTGTATGGCTATATAAAATACAGTAGCAATTTTTCAATATACATTGCACAATTTTCAGAATTTATAGAAAATTCAAAGGATTTATGGTCATATTACACAAAATTTATTACGGGTATTTTATCACAGGATATACCATATGATAATAGGGTACAATACATTGTAAATCTTATGAAGGATTTATCTGAAAAGCTTGGTAAAATAACGGGTGAAATGCACAGAACCCTAAGCAATATAGACGATAATGCATTCAAGCCGGAACGGTTGAATTATGATGATATAGATAATGTAATTGATGATATCATGAAAAATCTTGGTAATGCCAAAAGAAAAATATACGATATAATAAAAAATAATGTGGATTTTGATAAAATAAAAAACACCACGAAATATATTGTATCAAGAAATAATGTATTTAAAATTCGGGTTCATGGAGATTATCATCTGGGACAGGTTCTTCTTGGTGATAAACTGTATATAATAGATTTTGAGGGTGAACCAATGCGTGTTATGAATGAAAGAATTAAAAAACACTGTGCACTGAAGGATGTTGCGGGAATGATTAGATCCCTGGGTTATCTTATATCGTTTATTAATAAAGATAATTACATAAATAGTGGGGATATGGATAAAATAAGAAATACCATTAAAAGCAATTTTGTAAGCTCCTACAGGAATGAGACGAAAAATCTGAATTTATACCCTGAAAATGTTGATGAATTCAATGAATTATTAAATATTTACATTTTCCAAAAAGCATCATATGAATTGTTATACGAAATGAATAACCGACCGTCATGGATATACATTCCATTGAATGAAATAAATTCCATTTTAAATAATTTTTAAAATAAATCCTCTATTTTTATTATTACATTCAAAGATTACTGAAGTACTGTAGGGTATTACAGTGAAATTTCAGTTATCAAATCCTTGTAAATTGTGCTATCGCTTAGAATTTAATAAATACTTTACCATTATAAAAAATATAAATAGTTTTATTTTTTCCTCATTAAAAATGGGGACATTTCGGCATATCCCTTATCCGTGTAATACACTCTTCCACATGAAGGGCAAACATATGCCTCAAAATCTCCAATGTATTCCCCATTTTGTTTATACGGCGCATTTTTTAAATCCATTTTTTTATCACAATGAGGGCATACCTCTATGTTATTCACCGACATATTTTATTCATTAAAATAGAATATTTAATGTATTTGTCATAAAATTATTTACTTTCTGAATTTAATCATTTTCAGATCCTTTGTAATATATTTTTTTATTATATCCGGCAATGGAATCATTTCCTCATTAGATTTTTCACATAATTCCAAAGTTTTTTCATGGTTCAACGTTATATAATGTCCAGTTCTGTCATATATTTCAAGATAGCCAAGTTCTTCGCAGTCCATTATTCCAAATTGAATTATGTATTTAATACATTTTTAAATCGAATATATATTGGAGAATTAATATTATCATATAACTATAATAAAAATAAAACTACAGAATTAAATCATCTATTTCCGGGTCATATAATGGCAAAATAGTGCCGTACTTCTTTAATTTAGAATAGGCAGAATGGCATTCAAATATATTCTCAGCAATACCTATTGGAAGATCCTCTTCAATATTTCTTTTTTTAAATGCTGAATCCGTGAATATTATACTACCTTTTTCTGTGTTCACTATGAATGCGGTGGAAGATCGGTGATGGCAACCTGTCCATAAGGAATACATTCCCGGTATTAGCTCTGTTATATCATTTGAATCGAATAAAATTACATTTTTCCACGAACTGAATAATATATATTTCAATATTTTATCAGGAATAAAAAGATTTCTTGATGAATGTTTTGGCATTTCAGGTGCAATTATATCTTGAATCCACCCCTTTCGATTTATAAACAATCTTGCATTTTTGAATATATCCAGTTGCCCAGTTGTATAATCCTGGATTGGTGTAAAAGATACATTACGAATATCCTCTGGTTTGAAACCATATTCAGATAATAAAGTATCTGTGCTTTTTTCTTTTTTGAATTCTGCCCTTTTGCCGTAAAATTTTCTCATTTGTTCATTTCTTTCTTCCAAATCTTCTGGAAGACCTGTGTTAATCAAAAAATTTGTTTTATCGTTGTAGGCTAAAATGGCATGAAACGATATTTTCAGAGACTCATGAAAATTGCTCATCCAGTAAGCTTCAGGAGCAGGTATTAAAGCCTCTCCCGTCTTAAATATTTTGATTTTATATATCTCTGATTTTTCCATTGTATTCAACACCAAATCCTGGTTTATTATTTAAATTAAAGTAGCCATGCTCAGGATATATTATGCCAACCATATTCTGTTCCATCCATTCTCTATATTTTGTTAGAAATTCTCCCATTGGTGTAATAGATTCAGGTTCTGATGCAATAAAGTGAATATTGTATATATTCCCTGTATGTGGTATAACAACAGCACCATATGTTTCTGATAGTGCGGCTATTTTTTTCATTGCCGTAATTCCGCCAGCCCATACTGTATCACACTGTATAATTCTTATACCCGAATCAAGAAGTCTTTTAACATCATATAAATAATAATGATGCTCACCTTCAGATATTGGAATATCGGTTTTTTTGCTGAGTAATTTCATTGATTCAAAATCATCTGGCAACAATGGTTCCTCCATCCATGCAATATCGTATTTTTCCATTTTTTTGAGCATTTTTAAGGCGAAGTTGTAATTCCATGACATCCATGAATCACACGCAAGTTCTACATTATATCCAACCGCGTCCCTTATTTCTTTGATAAATTCAATATTTTTTTCAACACCACCAATTTCAGAAGGCCCATATAAAAATCTCATTTTCATCGTTTTGTATCCTTCCTTTACATATCCAAGAGCTTCATCCTGTAAGGGTTTTTTATCGTTAGGGTGTAAATGGCTTGCATATGCTCTTATTTTTCTTCTTGTTTTTCCACCTATAAGGTTATATACCGGAATATTTAATAGTCTGGCATATGCCTCGTACATCATAATATTTATTGCACTGAGTGCATGCATTGCAATACCACCCCGCCCCATGGGTAATGTGTAACGATAAATCATATCCCATATCAGTGATATATCCTCAAGTTCCATTCCCTGAATTTTTTTTGATATCAAAATTACGAAGTTTGCAACCTCTTCCGTTGCATTATAATATACACAGATATTTTCTGTTTTTAATTCAAGCGTATGAACCTGATTTATCATCGCAGCTTCAGTAGGTGATGTTTCACCAAGATGGTTTTTATAGTAATCGGTTGGCTTTACATATGGAAAAGCTGGTTGTTTTACATCAACTTTGTTAACAATTTTTATACTTTCAATTTTCATAGAACTCCCATAATTATGAATCATGCATTTATAAAAATGTTTCCGGAAATGTCCAAAATAGTTTTTTTATCACAGTGAGCGGGAAAACCCACCCCATTTATGGGTGGGATGAAAGCGAACCTTTTTATATCACAGAAAAATAGAGTTCCTGTCAACTGGTAGACATAATGAAAGAAGGTCGGATCACATATATCTCCATGTATGCCTGTGTCCATAAAGTCGAATGGCTGAGCATGGAGGGCAAAGTACCTTCGGGCCGAGGGGAATGCAAGCCTGTGGAGACTCCGCCAGTAGCCTTTGAAGCAGGAAGCCCATGAATTCATTCGTGGGAGGAGGTCACGAGATCTATCTTTGATATATAGTACGTAAATAAGTTGAAAAGTCTTCCTTCATAAACGGTATACATTTCGTGCGTGTATTAACATATTTATAGTTGTTTAATTTATAATGGACCTTTTCTAAAAACCTCACAAATTTATCTAATTCTTAAACGGTGTGTATATACAAAATCCGTTAAAATATACGTTTCAAAATTGTTTATTTTAAATAAAAAATCATCTTTTAGGTTAATAAAAAATGACAATGAAGAATGGTAATATGGATTATTAAGTGAGTAACATACTACCATGACTAAACAGTAGATCAAAAATCACCTTCAAACAGGCTATTTGACGGAATTAAACTTGTAACAAATGGATTAATCTTACCAGTGATGCTGATACTAAAGTTTTCATCACATTAGATATTATCCCAAATGCTGGTGATGATATTTATCAGAACCCAGAGATTGTAATGCAGGATTGCAAGATAAAAGTAGAGGAACTTAATGCATGGCTTCTTAGATGTGATTTTAGCAAAGAATTTCCTGGTAATCTTGTATCCGGTTTCGATCCTTCACCTCTTCGTAAAGAATTTCAATATATCCTTTGATTACAGGATTGTGTTTGTTGCAAATATGTACAAAATTCCGCTCTTTTTGTTTCTATCACACAGAGAAATGTTGCCTGACTAAATTTTTGATCTACTGTAAAACCGTGGACTTCCTGCTTCTTCAACTGGCCGAGCCTTTCCGAAAGATGACTGAAGTGCCCCCTACTTTTTTCAAACTTTCTAATCCATGTGCTCAAATTTGATCTTTGTAAAGAATATCAAAAAAATGTTCGGAAACTTATATTCACTGCCCCCTCATTTATTGATTTTCTGAATAAGTTTATTCCTTGCTTGAATAATGATGTGGAAAGAAGATCAAAACGATAGTCATCGATAGAGTTGTTATATTTATCCATTTCCTTCTATAAGAGTCAATAAAATACCTTTTTATATCTATATTATTTTACAATGGGTCAAGGTCGCCATTCAATGGAATACGCTTGCTTAAAATAATAAAAATAAACTATAATAGCCATTTTAAATATAAAAGACAAATTAAAATATTAATTAAAAAGAATGTTTTACTCAAGAATTTTAAGTAATTCGTTTATATTTTTAAATTTATTTTCTAATATTTTCATAAACGTTTCTCTGTTTTTATTCCTATAAATTATTTTTAAATTAGCAAAATGATCATCTAATATGTCCGGGTCTATTTTAATTTCCATAAAATTTTCAGAATCTGGATTATTACCACTCCAAAATGTTATTCCTGAAACGCTTAAATTATTATCAAATTCTTTTCCTAATTCTGACATCTTGGAAATTAAATCACCATCTATGTTAATTTTATGCATTGTTTTATTTTTAAATTTTATATTTGCATGAAACTCATAAAACCATATTTTAGTTTTACTTAACACCATATCAAGTATTATTTTAAAAAATGTGTTTAAATCATTTATTAGGTAATCAATAGAACCATTTTGGATTCCAATAGAATTCATATCAGTATTAACATCAATTATTGACATTTCCTTTCTTAATATAGGTGAAGTAATCCTAAAGTTAGTTGGTTCCATTAAAGTTTGAACCATGGGGAGAGGTATAAGAGGTTTGTAACCTACTTCCTGGAATTTATTAAATAAAAGAGGTATATTTATTACATGAAATATACTTTTTAGACGTATAGCAACCCTATATGATTGTGATTCAACATCCATAATTATGCACCCGCTGGATACGAAAACGCTTCATTTTTTCCCATTGTATAACTTTTCATTGCTTCATTTTGTATATGCTCATCATCATATAACTTTATTGAATTATTATCTATGTAGGGATCTTTATAAAGTTCGGTTAAAGGAATATTATCATCAACCTTTAGTTCATATTCAAGTTTCCCTTGAATTAACAATGGCTCAGCGCCAATGAGCGTCAGTGCTCTTAAATCATTTTTATTTAATGTATATTTTTTTGGTCTAGTTCCATTTTCAATAACCAAACCTTCCTTTACAAGTTTTTCTATTATTAAATACGTTCCACGTTTAGAAACATTAGTTTCATCTATTATTTCTCTAATGGTTAATTCATCATCCGAATTTTCGGTCAACGTTTCCAAAATTAAAACCTTAGGAACTTTACCAAATATTTCACTAAATGCCCCCATAATATTTGTATGTAAATAAAGTATAAAAAGTATACTATTAAATTTAAAAATTGGGATAATAAACGTATTGTTCTTATTTACAAATGGTTTAAAGCATAAAAGTTACTGGGTTTGAGAAGTGGATGAAGTTCGATGTTTATCTTGTTACATTGGGTATTTTCGGTGATGAAGATAACACAGTCAATAAAGTTATGCAATTCGCAAATCCATCCGAGAAATAAGAGAACACAGGAGGTTACAGGCATACTCGATATGTGGTCATAGGCTAAAAATAGATCACAATGAAGGAATATTTAATTGTGAATGGATAATCTCTCGATTGATAGGGATCTTAATGCATATATAAATATTTTAGAAATTAATGTACCTGTGGAATGCAGGGAATATATGCCTATGGGCACCAAAACCTCTACTTTTATACGGGGACCTTCACGGTCTTAGCGTGAGGTAGTTCACTATTGTACTGGCATTAAAATTAAGAACATTGTAAACAAAATAGGGGATAGATGTACAACTGATCACTAATATTATACATTTAACTGACCAGTTACATTCAATTATTTAGATAATTTAAATTAGATAAATTTTTAAATGTATATAATATTTCAGCAATATATTGGATAAAAAAAACATTATTTCAAAATTGAATTATAACGAAAAAATAGTTTTGCGGGAAATTTCAAGAATAGAAAAATCTCCTAAAGGATGCTTTGATACTCATGAATTAGCAAAAAAACACAAAATTAAAAAAAATAATATCAATATTAAAAATATTTTATCCATTCTAATTAAAAAAGGTTTAATAATTAAAGGAAATAAAAAGGATATATACTGCACAACCCATGATGGTAAATTAATAGAACACAAATTAGAAGAATGTTTTAATAAAAATAATCCTTATCGTACTATTAGAAATAAATATTCACAATAAAAAATTAAAAATTTAAATAACTCTATTTTAAAATATTATATTTCAATAGGATTATCCATTGAGGTTTCATCAAGCGATTTCCTTTCAGTTTTTACATATAGAGGTCTATATTTTGATAATGCCATAACAACTATAAAAGCTAGTGCAAAAAATATTCCACCAATCCATCCGATATATCCAACATGTATTCCTTTATCAACAATCAGTGGTGTAAATAATCCAAAAATACCCGCTTCAAATCTCATTGTAAACCATACAAACCCCTGTCCTGAATCTCTTAAACTTGTTGGAAAATGTTCAAGTGATAATAGTCTAGTTATAGGCCATATACCAAGACCTTGACCAATTCCAAATAGAAGAAACGATACTAATAGTATTGGAACACTCTTTAAAAATGGAGGGTATACTAGTAAAAAGAAAGATAGAGCTGACATTAACGCACTTGTTAGATATAATGGTACTCTGCCTATTTTATCGGAAAGATAATAAAATATTAACAGTCCAGGCACTATAGCACTTGCAAAGTATATAGCCTCAAAGGCATATGTAACTTTGGTACTTACTATATGCAAAGAACTGAATATATACGGAAAAAATTCACCATAAGTTGAGGCAGGAATGCCCCACATTAGATATAAAAACCATGCAAAAAGCATATAGTAACCGTATTTTCTAAATAATTCTACATATTTTCTAATTGAATATTTCTCTTTTTTACTATCAGAATGTTTGATATTTAATTTCCTTTCAGATTTATCAATATCCGAATTTTTTCCAGTCATCATATCAAATCTTGGTGATTCAGCTAAGTCTCTTCTTAAAATCCATGTAGCAAATGCAACTATTCCTAGCATAATCCATATGGTTCTGAATAAAACCATTCCATAGTTAACCAGCACAATTGCAAATGCAAGTTCTATAAGTACACCAACATACCACATTGTGGTTGTTATACTCATTAATCTTCCACGATAATTTTTTGGTGATATTTCCGAAATAAGGCTCCATGAAGTGGGAACATATGCTCCAACTGCTATTCCTATCAGACCATAAAATACCATTGCCCACACTATATTAAATGTTTTTCCAAATGGAAATATTCCAGTTAGAGCCAGTAATATTGACGCAATTCCATATATTATCATATCAATTTGATAAATATATTTTCTCCCAAATTTGTCTCCAAGTCTTCCAAATATTAGGGCGCCAAACGCTGTACCTATTAATGTTATAAATGCAGGTAAACCATATTCAAGGGTCGTAAATTTTAAAAATGTGCCAATGGCCGCCAGTGTAATTCCAGTTCCAGCAAACATTCCGGCATCGAGAAAATCCCCCAGAGAAGCTATTAATGTCCATTGTTTATGTGTTTTAGTCATAGCCGGAGGCATTCTTTCATTTTTCATGAAATTTTCTCATGATATAGGGTAGTACTAGACTCCAGTACACAAAATTCGACACAATATACGGACATTTCCGGATAAACATATTTATTTATTTGTAATTTAAGATATTGAGAAAAATGAAACTTTACAAAAAAATTGCCACATTGGCAGGAATGGGTGCTTATCTTGATGGATTTGACTTGATTGTCATTTCAGGAGCTATTTCTCTGATAAATATCACATTTGCGATTTCATCCCCGCAAGTAAGTGGTTTGCTTATTGGAACTGCTTTCCTAGGGGGATTTTTTGGAGCAATATTCTTAGGGCGGCTTGTTGATAAATTTGGAAGGCGAATTATGTTCCTTTCAGATCTTTTCTTGTTCGTGGGAGGGACCCTGATTACTGCCCTCTCTATAAACTTGCCTGAAATATTTCTAGGGAGAGTATTGGTCGGTTTAGCGATCGGGGCAGATATTTCAGTCAGCTGGACCATGGTTGCTGAATATTCGCCGAAGAATAGACGCGGGGCGCTTTTATCCTATCAATTCATTTTGTGGGGACTAGGTGCTATATCATCATATCTGGTCATCGATGTTTTATTGTCAACTGGAAATATAGCCTGGCGGATTGCTTTCTTAATAGGATTGATTCCGGCTATAGCTGTTTTAATTTTCAGACGATCAATACCAGAATCGCCAAGATGGCTAATTTCAAAAGGTGAGGAAAACAAAGCTAAAGAAATTTTGAAAAGCAATGCAATCTATATCAGCGAGGATTCGATTCTCTCACTAAGGGGGAAATCAAGTAAATATACACCAATGACACTATTCAGCAGAAAATTCAGAAGGTTATCTACTGGGATATTCCTGGCCCAATTCTTGGCGTTCTTTATTGTGATTCCTGCCAATTTATATACACCCAAGATACTCGTAATGGTTGGTTTTAGTCATCAATTGAGCGTATCTCTACTTGGTTCAGCGTTTGTATGGATTTTCAATGTCGTTGGATTTTTGGTTGGAGCATTGCTACTAGATAAAATCGGAAGACGAAATGTGGCAGGTTTTGCCTTTATACCTTTGGCAGCAATTTTATTGGTACTTTGGTTAACGAATCTACCAGTAAACGTATTCTTTGTATTTTGGATACTTGTAGAATTTCTTTCAGCTTTTGGTGCATCTGTTACATGGGCTTGGTCTTCAGAACTTTTCCCAACAGCCATTAGGGGATTTGCAATGGGTTTCAATGGGTCAGCTAACAGATTGATCGGTTTTTTCGGGTCTTATGTACTTGCGGTACTTCTAGCTATATCTCTAAAATCAGTATACGAAACTGCTTTCATTGTCGGTGTAGCACTTGTATTCATTGTCATGTTTTGGATAAATGTAGAAGCAAAGGGAAAGGAACTTGAGGATATTTCTGAAAAGAGAGTGGAGGGAGTGCATAATGAAACCTAATTTTGTATTAATCGCAATTGATACATTGAGGGCTTCCAGTCTAAGCTGTTATGGTTATCCGAGGAAAACTAGTCCATTTATAGACAGTCTGGCTGAAAGTGGTACAATCTTTTCAAATTTCTTTGCACCAGCGGTACCAACACACCCTGGTTTCACGTCCATTTTGTCTGGGGTACATCCAGTACGAAGTGGAGTTGTATGCCATATGGGACGTCAGACATATCCCGATGAATTACCTTGGCTGCCATCGATCTTGAGTGAAAATGGTTATTATACAATGGCGATAGATAATTTGAACAAATGGTTTTCAAGAGGTTTTAATGAATACATAGACAGTGGGAAGTCTGCAACTGGGATTGCGGACATAGTTGGAGAAGACGTAAACAATTTAGTAGATGAACACTCTAATAAATTATCTGAAGCCAGGAATGCAGGAAAACCATTTTTTCTCTTTCTTCATTATTGGGACCCACACGCGCCTTATGCCCCTCCGGAACCATTCAAGAGTATGTTCTATGATGGAACCAATAATAATCCTTTAAACCGAACTATAAGAAAAATTGAGGTAATGTCTCCAATATGGTTCATCCATAAGGGTTGGATGTCAGGGATTACTGATGAAGAGTATATTACAGCCATGTATGATTCAGAAATATCGTATGTTGACACAGCTATTGGCAATGCAGTAAAGAAACTCAAATTGTCTGGCTTAATGGAGAACACAATATTACTTATAACGTCAGATCACGGGGAGTCAATGACCGAACATGACGTCTACTTTGATCATCACTCCTTATATGAACAAGTAATACACGTGCCTCTTATTATCTCTGGATCAGGATTTAAGAAGAAATTCGATAAAATTGAATCCTTATCACAGCATATCGACATCGCTCCTACTGTGTTAGATTTAGCTGGGATACAAGTTCCTGAATCTATTGACGGAATATCTCTTGCTAGGGGGAAACCTCCCCAAAGGCAAATTATATCAGTTGAAAATACATGGCAGTCTAAAATAGCTATAAGAACAGAAAGATATAAGTTAATTAGGACTGTAAAAGATTTTGATTTATACGGAAAGCCAGATGGGTTTGAAGAGCTATATGACTTGCTAAAAGATCCTGATGAGAAGGTTAATATTTCACACGAAAATAATTTACTTCATCAATATTCATCTGAGTTAGATAGGGAATTGGCAAAGTTGTTAGGAAGTAGAAAAAATCCAGTATTAGAACAAGAATATAGTCTTAGAGGACATTTTGATCCAAATAAAGATTTCGTTAATATAGGAGGAAATAAACTAAAAAAGAATGTTTGTGAATGGAAAGTACCCTCTCCTCAAGAATTGAAGAAGTTCAAAATTTAACAAATGAGTTTCTAAGTCAATAGTGTAAATGACCTGCTATAATTTCGAAAAGTTCCTGTACAATCCTAATTACTATTAATGTTCAAATATCTTCTACACACGATCCATTCCTCGATTTTGTCTATCATTATAGAGACAACTAACCTTATTAGTAGATTCCTAATAAGTGGAAAAGTGATACCATTTATTTATTGTAGCTTAAAAAACGTATTTTTCTATGTTCACAGAAGTTTGCTAAGTTAGAGATCTTAAAAGACTCAGGTTACAAGAAAACAATACATACCCAGGTTATCCAGAAGATCATCCCAACGTAACCCATTCATACCGAAAAAGTTGCCTGAAATACCGAATTTTTCCGAAAACGTTTCCTTTAAAAAGTCGCATATATATTGCGCGCAATAGGGACATGTTGAAAAACCTGAATTCTGGATATCCAGATTATCCAGGATCCAGGTTTATGATGTGGTAAAGTCAGATATAAGGTCTGAACTATCGGTAGGGAATGGTCCTGTAAGTCTGAGTGATTGGTAAACTCTGTCCCTGACCGAAAATTGGCCATTATTTTCAACTTTCTTTTTATTTTACTTGTTTCTTTTATTTTTATTTTTTGTGCTGGAATGAAAAATATGACGAATATGTGTGAAAATGCGTAAAATAAAGAATTTACATTATACGCTCTTTCAAAAAATACGGTAGATCAGCATTTCAGAAGCTACATGAAAATATGACGAATATAATCCCATCATAAGCTTCAGGTCTGTTTCCTGACATTCTTTTACTCTGGATCCCAACATTCTTAAGATAAGGATTAACCATCCTGAAGAATGACTGAGTGGTCCATGGCATTATGCCTATTTTTTGGTAGAATTCAACAGAATCCTCATACAGGTCCATCTTTTTGATAAATACATCTTCATGTTCAGTTGGTACAAGTGTGTCAAAGACACCGCCAATCCTTTTCTTCATGTAGAATTGGAAAGAATTACTAATAAGCATGTATTTCTCTTTCTTCTCTTCTACTGTTCTGGATGCTGTGAACTTTCCCCTTTGAGTAGTTCTCTCAATGCTTCTACTGGCTTATTGAAAAGTTGATGGTATCTGGTTTGCAAGGAATAACTACTTTGTGAAACTAACGAACTTAAAGTCCTTCTGGCTATGCATCAGCCTGACCGACATAAGCTTCCACCTGTTAGTAATTTTATCATACTTGTGTCCCTGATGAATTGAGGACTCAATTCTTCTGATAAATTTAGAAGTTTACTATACAGCTTAATTCTGTCAAATTTGTCATTCTGGATAACCTGAAGAGAAAGTCCTGAGATATTTTTCTCACCCAAGAACTTAATTAAAACAGCCTCAGTTGTGGTTTTTCCTGCGTCATGAGTACCGACAAATATGCCAAATATCTTTATTTCATATTTCTTCTAGAGATAGAAGTCAAACCATTAATACAATCGTTTAACGTTGTCATCCACATTCTGTACCTGATGGAAGTACTTGTCAATATCCGGACAGGAAGCTTCTGGAATAAAATAAAAGGGAAGTGTGGTGACAAGATTAAATTTCGTAAATTTGCTGATCTGGGATTGCTTCCACTTATAGATTTCCTCCTCATATTCCTCCTTTCTCTCTGAGATCAGCGTATTAAATTTTTTCGTTCCCTTGCAATTTTCCTATCAAAATGAATTAAGTCCTTAGCTGTCTTTGTCTCTTCGCTTTTCTTTGCTTCCAGTTAGTCAACTTCCTTTTTCTCATTCTCTTTCAGTATGCGGATCATTTTCTGATACGGTGAAGGTTCAGGCTTTCCATCCCTCTGAATAAATCCCTATGTCCGAAGGTTAAACGCACCATTTCTAAGGTTTATCCATTCAACGGAACACTTGAATTCATTGCTGTTCATGTATGTGTCCACCTTTATCATGGCGGTTATTTCTTTCAATGCCGCAGTGCTGTAGTATCTACCCAATTCTTTTCTGACAATCTCATTAAGGAAACTATCGTCATCATGGTATTGTCTTGAAATGAAATCAAAATAAAGTAAGCTATCTGTTTCCCTTAGCGTTATGAACTTGTTATTTTTCTCTATATCCTTTGCTGTCCTGTTGCTTATGACTGAAGCGGGGTCCTTCTCTTCCTCTTCGTCAATTGGAACCAATACCTTTCCAAAATACTTATTTAAATGATGATATTTATACATTAAAAATATAGATAACATTTGGATAAACATATGTTAATAAATGTGTGGGCAACATTAATAAATAAGACCATCGAACCGCAACATTATGTACACATTCCCAAGGATGCAGAGATGTATGTCCCATGAAAATAGACATTCCAAAGATACCGGGACACATAAAATATCTCAATTAAAAAACTTAGTAATTTTTTAATATTATTGTAGATTTACCAGCATACCTCCATCTGCCAGTAATTCCGAACCGTTAACATATGTATTTTCATCTGAAACCAGAAATAAAGCTGGTCCTGCCATGTCCGAAGGGATACCCAGTCTCGCAAGAGGAATTCGTGATTCCATATATTTCTTTTTTCCCTCATTTGCAAGGTCATCTTTATTTATATCTGTAAGTATTGTTCCAGGTTCAAGCGAATTCACCATAATTCCATGTTTTCCAAGAATTATGGCAAGAGAATGCATCATTCCATTTATACCAGATTTTGTTGTTGTATAATGGGCCTGATATTCTCCTCCAACAATGGCACTTATTGAACTGATAAAAAGTATTTTCCCCTTTGTATTGTTTTCAATCATTATTTTTGATATTTCCTGGGTTATAAAGAAATGGCTTTCAACGTTGGTCATCCATACCTTTTCAAACAAATTCCTATCAATATCAAAAAAATCTTTAAATGGACATATACCGGCATTGTTTACAAGGATATCCACAGTTTTAAACTTTTCCTTTACAAAATCTATGAATCCCGCAATCTCATCAAAATTTGACTGGTCAATCCTGTATGAATAGGCATTCACCTCGAAATTTTTAATTTCATTTAATGTGTTTTCTGCACTTTTATCATCATGGCCATACGAAAATATAATGTTGCATCCTTTTGCTGCCAGAGATAAAGCTATTGCCCCTCCTATGCCTTTTGATCCTCCTGTAATAATTGCATTTTTATTTTTAAAATTCATCCACTCACCTATTTTTTAGCTTTTTTTCAATAAAAAACATGTTTCTTTCTCCCCAGTTAAAAACAATTTTATTCATCCCATTTCTTAAATATTCAGCCAGTGATGATTTTGATAATCCCGTAATATTTGCAAGGTCCTTCAAATAAATTTCTCGTGGTACATTGTAATATCCATTTTTCAAAGCAGTATAAATAGCATATGCTTCCCTATCTGTTAAATCAAACAACTCACTTATATTTCCATTTTTTTTAAGTTCCATTGACCTGAAGTTTTTCAGACTTCCAAGTTCATCCAGTTCAGATTTAAGGCTATTTATTTCATCTTCTGGCACTATAGCACTTACCGATTCGAGATTATGCTGTATTGAATCCTTCTGGTCCATTGACTTATGTTCATACAGGGATGAGCTTATCATTCTTTCGTACTTTTCTTTGAATATTACCTTGAAGAGTTTTTTTTGTTTATCTATTATTTCAATGCTTTCTATATTGAGCACTGAACTGGATTTTTTTAATTTTCTTATAAATGCCTTAAATATTTCCGTTTTATGAGATTTAGTTTCTATTGATGCGAGAATATAATGCCTTTCAGGATAAACGTTATGCGTTAAAGTATGTATTGAAATATCTATATCCTCTGTGATATTGGTCCAACAATTTTCATGGTTCATTTCAAAATAAACATTAACAGGTGAATTTAAACTATCACACATTCTCATAATTATTTTAATTGTATATTTTATTTAAATATTGTTAAAGAAACATATCATTCCTTATGAATATATGTAAATATTTTATTATATAATTTAAATATTAAGGTTTATGGAATATTCTGGGATAATGTTTAAATTATATTAAACTTTGACCAATAACTTTATGAAATTCCAAATTAAATTTTATTTATATAAATAGAGTCAATGCAGGGATGGTGTGATGTATGATTATTTTATTATAATATATCTAGATCTATCGTGAGGATTTCAAGTTTAAATTTACTTTTTATGTATAATAAAATATATTATTAGTCCATGAGAAAAATTTTTATTGTAATAAGTGTAAATTTAATGTTTATTTCCCGACAGAATTACATATGAATATTTGAAATTATTTATCTTCTTTTTTGGATTTTCTGGTAAAATAAGCACAAAATTTATAATAATATTGATAAGTTTTCCCTAAAACATACTAATAAAAAATATATTTTATTTTTTTATAAAAAGATTAATATATAAGCATATCTTATATTTAACTATGAAGAATGGGTCTTATACGGAAACGGATTTATTACCCAGACTTGATAGATTACCATGGAGTAGATGGCACTGGAAAGTATGGATAATATTAGCGGGAGGAATGTTTTTGGAAGGTCTTGTATTATCCCTTGGAGGAAGTACACTTGGAACAGTGGAAAAATTATTCAATTTAACCAAAACAGAAGCCGTTGCCCTAACCCCTGCGTTCCTTGTTGGTGAGATGGTGGGTGGAGTTGTTCTGGGGTCACTTGCCGATATTCACGGTAGAAAACTTTTGTTTATAGTTACGATGGCAATTATTGCATTTGGATCACTTTTATCTGCTGCTTCAGTTGATTATGGCATGCTTCTGGCATCAAGAATAATAGCAGGATTTGGTATAGGGGGCGAACTTGGGTCAGCAATAGCGGCCATGGAAGAATTTTCACCCGTTAGGGTAAGAGGAACCTCGGTTGGTACAGGAAACGGAGTTATGTTTGATTTTGGTACATTTGTAGCCGGTTTCATAGGGTATTTTGCTATAAGTTATCTTCCAACAAGTTATGGATGGAGAATTGCTTTTGTTTCAGCAGTAATTCTTGCAGTTTTAATATTCATAGCAAGACTTGATTTACCAGAATCAATAAGATATCTTTTAAGAAGAGGAAAAACAAAAGAAGCTGAAAAAGTGATAGATCATATAGAAAATGAGATAAGGAAATCGGGCAAAACAATAAAACCAGAAACAAAAAAAATCCGAATTGAGACTGATACAGGTAAAATAAAAGCTGGTCAGGGATTTTCAATAATGTTTAAAAAATATAAAAAAAGAATAGTGCTTTCATGGATTTTAAACATTACAGAGACATGGCCATATTATGCGGCTTTTTCAGTATTTCCATTGATATTTGTCGATATTTACCATATTAAATCTGCAGATGTTGGATTGATATTGGCATATGTGCTTGGTGCCGGTGTCCTTGGGGTTCTTTTCTGGTCATACATGCTTGATAAGATCGGGAGAAAACCAGTTATAACTTTAACATATATAATTGCAGGTATAGTTTCCTTGATACTTGGAGTGTATGTACATATTTTTACCTTTGCCATTTTTATTGGGGTTCTTGCAATAATGTATTTTTTCACATATGCTGCAGCGGCATTGCTATATCCTCAAATAGGTGAGATGTTCCCAACAGAAGCCAGGGGTTCCGGTCTTGGTGCTGCAATAGGATTTGGTAGAATAGGAGGAATTATAGGCCCTTTCATTTTATTAGCACTATTACCCTCTTTATACCTTGTCTTTGCTGTGACCGGAATAGTTCTAATGATTGGAGGTATTTCAGAAATTGTATTAGGACCTGAACTTAAAGGAAAAAGTTTGGAAATTGCATCAGAGAGATAAATTTATTTTTTTATAAATTCAATTAATTTTTTATATTGTTTTAAATTTTTTATTGAAAAATCTGCATCCTGTAGTTGTTTAATTCCATAAACTCCAGTTGCGACTCCAACAGTTTTGGTTCCCACATCCTTGCCTGATTTTATATCCTTTGGGGTATCCCCAATAACAAAAACGTTGTTAAGGTTAGGATTTAGTTTACTTCTCTCTATTGCTTTCTGTACTAGCTCACTTCTTATAGCGCTATCCTCACCATATCCACCAAAGGAAAAATAATTTCCAATGCCGGCTTTAGATACCCTTTCAAGAGCTATTTTACTGAAATTTCCAGTAATAAGTCCAAGTATAAAATTATTTTTTTCCATTTCTTCAAGGGTTTCTTCTACATATGGTAAAAGCACGTAATCGTCTTCTATCATATTCTTTATTGTATAATCTCCAAGTTCAATCAAAAGTTCGTTTATTCTGGATTTTATGGTATCATAATCTATTCCAGAATTTTGCAGAATGCCAAAAAGTATTCCCTGATCGGTCATGCCCTGTCTTGGAAATGATTTGATGTCAGTTTTTACATGAAAAAATTCATCGCATACATAGTCAAAAGCCATGGTATGGGTTGGAGATTCTTCCATCAATGTTCCATCAACATCAAATAAAACCACATATTTCATTTTGTTCACTTAATTATAATATTTAAATATATAAATTTATAAAAATTATCTATATTTAAATATAGTTATAAAACCCCTTTCCAGATTTTTTTCCATTATATCCCGCAATAACAAGATTTCTCAGCGTTTCCGATACGTTGAATCTATCACCATATACATTATTGAATGTTTTCAATACATCATATACTATATCAACGCCAACATAATCAGTCAATTCAAAAGGTCCCATTGGAAAACCCGCACCCTTTTTCATTGCAATATCTATATCCTCCTTACTTGCTATGTTCTCATCATATACCTTTACCGCTTCATTTATAACCTGTAAAAGTATTCTATTTACTATAAACCCAGCCCTATCTTTTGTCATGACTGGATACATTTTATCTCTATGATTTTTCATTCCTGAAAGTAAATTGTTTGCCTCTTTGGCAGCATTATCTGATCCCTGTGTAGATGGTGCAATTTCAACAAGGGGGAGGGTATATGGTGGGTTGAAGAAGTGCATAACTATTGCCTGATTTGGATATTTATAGTGCGATGCCATTTCCGTAATGCTTAATGATGAGGTGTTTGTTGCAACTATTGTATTTTCGCTGGTATATTTTGATAGTTCCTCGAATATTTTATTCTTTACATCCTGATTTTCAAAGGCAGCTTCAATTATTATATCACAATCTTTCAAATCATCATAGTTATCAGATGGAGTGATTTTTTTTAAGATCCCCTCAATATCAACAGGTTTATCAAAATTTTTTATAATTTTCTCTTTCTGTTGTTCCGTTAATTCTATGCCATTTTTTTCTATTTTTGCTATTTCTTTTTCCGGTAATTTTTTGTTGTATAATTTAAAATCATTTAGAATCCTTTCAATGTTATTGAGACCTTTTTTTGCGTATCCCAAATTGATATCCTTTAAAATCACATTGTATCCATTGTAAGCAAAAACTTCAGCTATTGAAGAGCCCATGGCTCCCGCACCTATAACCCCTATTTTATTAATCATTTCAATATCAAACGATTATAAAAAATATATCCTTAAACTTTTTCATTGGAAATTAATATATTCTAATAAATATTATATATAGATATATTTTTAATATAATAAATAAATGATGTAATATGGAATTTAAATATCCCGAATACAATGGTAACAGCATATATAATCTTGCATGCAAAATTTCAGAATCCCTTGGAGTTGAACAGGAAGGAAAATCAATTGATTTGAATTTTGAAAAGAAAAAAACGATATTGATTTTAATGGATGGTTTTGGTATTAATTATGTTAAAAAATTGAATATAAAAAATGATTATAAAAAAATTACAACAGTATTTCCATCAACTACTTCAACTGTGTTAACAACATTATTCACTGCAAAAACACCAGGAGAGCACGGAATTATTGGATATACAAATTATACAAATGAAATTGGAATAGTAAATACTATGAGATACACATTCAGTGGCTATGATGTGAATGATGCTTTGTCATCACTGAAAAATTTTAATGATATATACAGTGTGAAATCATATTTAAAGGAGTCAAAGAAAAAAAGTATAAGCATACTTTTTGGAAGATTGAATAAATCTGTGTTTACAAACTCAACAATGGGTGGTGAGTATATGACATATAAATACATATGGGATTCATTATACCAACTTGATAAATGTGTTTCAATGGATTATGACTTCATATATTTGTATATACCAACAGTTGATTCACTGGCACATGCGTATGGAACATATGAAAATAGTGTCATGGAGGCTGCGGAATACATTTTCAATTACGTTATAAACAAGGTGGAAAAATATAAGGATAAGTATAATATCTTATTGACCGCGGATCATGGCCATTTTCCAGTTTCCGAAAATATAATAATGAATGAAAGGAAGGATATTTTGAAAAGTCTGGATATAATGCCTTATGGCGATTCAAGGGCATTATTTTTAAGAACAAGGAATGATATAGATGATTTATTGCATTTCAATGATACAGATGTATTTAAAAAAGATGAAATATTAAAATCTGGAATGCTGGGAAATGTAAACGAAAAATATATTGGCAGAATAGGAGATTATTTGCTTGTTCCGCATGATGGCAAATGCTATATATATCAATCTAAAATTAATGATGATTATCATCTATTGAAAAGCCATCATGGTGGTTTAACGGAAGATGAACAATATATACCATTATTTTACATGTGACCTCCTCCCCTATCTTTCGAAAGAGGCTTCCTGCTTCGGCGGTTACCAGCGGAACCTCCACAGGCCTGAATTCCCCTCGGTCCGTGGGCACTCTGTTCTTCATGCTAAGCCATTCGACTTTACGGGCACGAGCATACATGGAGCTATATGTGATCCGACCTTTTTACATTATGTCTGCTGGTTGCCATTGTACTTTTGCAAAAAAGTAAATAAAGATTTCGCTATCATTCCCTCCCTTTCAGAAGGGGATTTCTCGCTCAATTTTGTTAAAATTATGAATTTTTTATAAAATTTATTAATTAATGCTTATCGGGCATTTGTGTGGGTTCATTTAAATGATATTTGGAAAAAACACCTTAAGTGACTGATTTGTATCTATGTATGAAATATAAAAATTCAAAGATGGAACAATCGCAATTGGCAATATCCTCTCCAATGTTCCAAGAATATTTGAAAGTGGGCTACCCACATGAAAGTTTGAAAACCCTTAATTATTTTACCGGAATCCCTTTATTCTTGGCATTCACTCTTTTATGGAAGAATATTTCATCCTTTCCATATTTTTTGAACAGCAATATTGTTGTTATTACAACGGGAATTACCAGTATCACAAATGAGATTGAATACCCTATGAATTTAACAACATATCCAAATACAAGTGGGATGATCATAAATAGAAGATTATTGTATGCCATAAAGTATGAATTCACATCAGCTCTTTCCTCCAATGTAGTGCCTCTTGAAATCATAATTGTTGAAACAGGAAATATGGAACCATGGGGTATACCAAGCAGCATCATTACAAAGATAAATGATGTGAAATTGGGAAGAAATGGGAATGAAATTAACACAAGCGATGTTATAATTATAGAAACAATCAATGGTCTTTTTATATATCTGAACGGCCTCCATGTCATGAACAATCTTGTGGCAAATGAAATTGAGAAGAAATATATATATGGTGAATAGGCTACTGAACCAGAAACATGGAATCTTGAAATTGCAAACAACGTTAAAAATATGCTAAGGGCAGCGAAGGGTACATTGTATGTGGTTATTGTCAAAATTGAAACCTTCAAAGCTTTATTTTTTATTGCATATTTTCTATTTTCCTTTCTGTTTTCTGGAAAGTTTATCCATATAGAAGCCACCAATCCTACTATTGCAATGGGAATAAAGTAAAGGAACACTTCGCGATAATTATCTCCTGTGGCCGCAAGTATATAGTCCTCAAACGCAGGTCCGATAATAAGGCTTAGACTTAAACCAACGGAATAAAGTGAAATCAACCTTTCTCTGGCCTTTTGGTCATTTACAAGGGATGCGGATGTAATCAGATTTGGTATAAGCATTCCATACGCAAGCCCTGAAAGAGCTGAAACTGGCCAGAGTATAATTGCATCGGAAAAATAATACAGTAATAGCAAAATAGTTATTACTACATTTGAACTCACAAAAATCTTGCGTCTTATGGTTGAATTCAATCTTGGATTCAAATAAAATGTAGCAATAAATGTGGATGAATAAAATAGCGCAGATATAATTCCAACAAGAAACTTCGAAAAACCAAGATTTATTTCAGATAACAAAGGAACTGTTGTTATGACCATATTGTCGGATGATCTCATTGATATGGTCATAACCAGTATTACAATAACAAGATATAGGTAATTGCGTTTATCGGTCAATGCTAATACACCAGATGATATATAAGTACTGCATGTTACTTATAGTTTAATATCTATAATATCTATTTATAAAATGTATATAACAATACTATCCTATCACTACTAATCGATATAGTCATAAGATGAAAGAGATAATTGTTATATGATTTAAGCTGAATGGTAAATTATGTGCACTTGTTAACACGATTCCTTAAAAATTCTTTTTTTGATAAAAATTTTGGAAAAAAGTGGTAATGGACAATTCCTAAATTACTGCTTTTAAAATCAAAAATCTGATAAAAATGGATACCGTTACATCAGAGTGGAATTTGCATTCCTTATAGTGGGGGTGATATCATAGTACCATGTCCTCAATCTTTGTTGTTCTATATTTACCATTGTATGTATTTGTCATCCTCTCACCATTGTAAAGTTTCGTTGTTTTCTCATGATTGTATCTTGCAGCAACAACTCTTCCTATGGAATCTCCCTTCATGATCCCTCCACCAGTTGTGCCTGAAACTATAACCATATTCAACGCATTGAAAATATACGGCATAAAGTCTATGGTATTGTACGAGTAATAACCCGCCCATGATGAGGTTATTTTTGAGTTTTGAAATGCAGGAAAATAAGTATCAAAAATGGGTTTTATATTATATGTATAGAATTCCGGTTCCGGTTCAGGTTTCTCGGTAAACGAATAATCTCTGTTAATATCATCGGCAAGACTAGTCCAGAAGGCAGATGCCTGCGGGTACGGTCTGGCATATACACCTGAAGGAAAAATAGTGAATGGAAACACTCCAGAATCATTGAATTCATTTTTATTTATTATTTCTTTTATGCCCGGACTTGTGAGCTGAAATATCTGCCTTTTCTTCGGTCTTAAATGAGAGTCTATACCTATGGGGTCTAGCAGATCAGTTGTCCACACATCTGTGCATAGTACAAAAAAGTCCGAATATATCTTTTCCTTTGGTGTTTCAATGTACTTTATTGATGATTTCTGCCAGTTAAATGGTTCACCTGGATAGTTAAGTGAATTTTCAGGTTCAATGCCAAGTTTTTTAACCTCTGTGTTGAATTTAACTTCAACTCCCATCTGTATTAATTCGTTGTAGTAATACTGAGACATTAAATCCGGTTCTATTATGCCTGCATTTGAATCAATAATTGCAGTTTTTATTGAATCAATATCCATGATTTTTTTTGTTTCCCCACTTATTTCCATATTGAATATTTTTGATAAATCCTCATAAATAATCTTTGAATGCGGGTATTTTGAAACAAAATCCTCATCTTTTTCACTGTCGAATAAGAAAAGATATCCGCAGAATTTCATCCCAAGATCAATGTTCAAATCATTCTGAAGATGTTTGTAGAAATCTATTGAAGCCTGTGCCATGATCTGATTTTCCCGAAGTGAGAAAAAATCCCTGAAAGCGGCCGCACTTTTTGCAGTGTTTCCCTGGGAAAATGTACTTGCTTTTTCAACAACGAGCATTTTTAGGTCAGGGTATCTTTTTTTCATATGGTATGCCGAGGTTAAACCGGTAATACCAGCTCCAATAACAATCACATCATATTTCATAATAGTGGAAATTAAAACGTTATTTAAATCTATCTTAAAGGAATTTGAATACATGAACCTTCCTGAAAATATTGACACTTCCCAAGTTATCTTTATAAATAATTTTATATTTTGGCAGGTATATTCATTTTATTTTATTCAATTAAAAAATCCGATAATGAGCTTATTATTTTATAGAATTCTCTGCCCTTGTGAGTAAATGAATATCTAACCGTTATTGGTTTTGTATTGAGTATCTCCCTTTTGATTATGTTATGCTTTTCAAATAATGAGAGCATTTTTGAAAGTGTATTTGAATTAATTCCGTTTATTTCATTTTTAATTTGATTAAAGCCAGAATATTCCCTATTACCAAGAGAAATAATTATTGGTATAGTCCATTGCCTCATCATTTCACCATAATTTTTTCTCAATTTTTCATTATTTATTAAATCGTAAATGCTTATTAGATCGGTCATTTTAAATTCACCTGATATAATACATAGAACTTTCTAATATTTAAACCTGTTTAATATTATCTATTGATAATTATGGAAGGTTTTGAAGATATACAGAAAAGAATTACAGAAACAGCAGAAAATGCAAGAGAATCCGTGGTAAGCATAAACAGCACTCAATTGATAAGAAATGGATATTCACTAGCGCCTGTCAAGGGTGCGGGATCGGGATTTATCATTGATTCCTCAGGATATATAATAACAAATAACCATGTGGTAGAAAATTCAGATGATATAGAAATAACTCTTTTCAATGGAGAAACATTTTATGGAAAGGTTATAGGTACTGATAAACAAACAGATCTAGCAGTATTGAAAATAGAAAAAAATAATCTGCACCCATTACAATTAGGAAATTCAGAGGATGTAAAGGTAGGCCAAATGGTTATTGCAATAGGCAATGCAATGGGACTTCCAGGAGGGCATACAATTTCATTTGGTGTGATAGGTGCAAAAAATCGTCCAATGCCATGGGCAAACTTCGTTTTGGAGGGATTGATACAGACAGATGCTGCCATAAACCCTGGAAACAGCGGTGGCCCCCTCATGGATTTGTATGGAAACGTTCTTGGCGTTAATACCGCAATTATACCATATGCTCAGGGAATTGGATTTTCAATACCGTCCAATACTGTAAAACAGGTTTTCAATGATATTAGTAGTTATGGCAAGGTTAGAAGGAAATACCTTGGGATTTCTGGAATAAATGCAGATGAATATTTCATAAGAGGAAATAAACACGGTGTACTGGTTGCAGACATTGATGCATATGGACCTGCCCACGAGGCGGGAATTAGACTCGGAGATATAATTATATCACTTGACAGCAACAAAATAGAAAACATGAAAGACCTCATTTACAGTTTATCAAAGGCAAAAGATACCGCAGAATTGATAATATTGAGAAATGGAAGTAAGTACAAGTCGATTGTAAATATGAAGGATGAACCACGCATTATTAAAATAGAATAATTTTCATTATTTTTATTTATACTCCACTTTCAAATATTTAATTTTACTGTTTTATTTTACATGATTTCATATAATTATTCGGACTTTGGAATATAACATAGTCACATACAAATGTGAATAGTTTCAGAATTTGTATACAAAAATATGTTGCCTATTATGGTTGTTCCAGAATTCTCTCAAAAACTGTGTCAGGGCATTTTTCTCCTTGAAATATTTTTTGAAATTTTATAATTCCAAAGACCATTCCCAGAATGATTTGTAAATGATTTTGATGCCATTTATTATTTCTTCATTGGTATAATTATATGTTATTATAGTTCCATAATTTAAATTTAAACTCTTTGATGCTTCTATTATTGCGGATACTTCTCTATTTTTTGTTTCAGGATTTGAAACATCATATGATACCTGCAATATTTCTTTATTTTTTCCAAGAATTAAAAAATCTATTTCTTTTCCCGACTTCAGTTTCATGAAATATATTTTTTCATATGGTTTTTTATTTCTTATAAGATGCATAAACACAGCATTTTCCAGTGATCTACCTCTATCAATATCGGAAAATAATATTGAAATTCCGGTATCAATAATATAGGTTTTAATATTTCCTGAAATTCTTTTTGTTGTGATATTTTTATACTGTTCCAATTTATATACCATAAATACGGAGATTGAATAATAAAGAAAATTAATAATAGTTGTTCTGCTAATTTTAGAATTCATATTTAGAAAATATCTATATAATTTTACTGAGCTGAAATACAATCCATAGTTAGATGCCATTATTTTTAAAAATATATTTAAATCATTTATTTCCCTAACATTATACCTTCTTATAATATCTTTGTAAAAAATTGCATCAAAATATGATGATAATATCTCAATTTTTGTATTTTCATTATTTATAAAGGCCATTTCTGGAAAGGAACCGTAATTGAGAAACTCATTTAATTCCTTTAATATTATGCCCTTTTCAATTGAATATTTTTTTGTTGTATCAATACTTATATGTTTTGCATTTATAAATTCATTAAATGAAAATGGATAAACCATGTATGTTATATTTCTTCCAGCAAGGGAAGTAGCAATTTCTGAACTTAATAATTTTGATGATGAACCTGTTATTATAATATAGTATTTTTCCATATTGTAAATTTTTCTTACCCATTTATCCCAGTAGTTTATATTTTGTATTTCATCCAAAAATAAATATATGTCGCCTTCAGACCTGAACAATTCTATGTTTGCTATCAATAAGTTATCAAGATCCTCTGCATGGGTGTTTATTAATCTTTCATTTTCAAAATCAATGTATATTATATTTTCTTTCTTTATCCCTTTATTTAAAAGGTCTTTAATGCATTGAAACATCAAACTAGTTTTTCCAGATCTCCTAACTCCCGCAATGGTAACTATTTTTTTCTTTGATAGATTTATTTTTATATCTCTATTTATTATTTCAGGCATTTGTCGTTCTTTCCAGAGGGTTAATAAATATTTGAAATCACTAATGGTTGCCATAATATGATATATATTGAACAAATATATATTAAAATTGTACAGTATACTAAACGTTTTAAAAATTTAACACAGTGAGCGGGAAAACCCACACCATTTATGGGTTGGATGAAAGCGAACCTTTTTTATATCACAGGAGAACATAATTCCTGTCCACTGGCAGGCATAATGACAGAAGGTCGGATCACTCCCAGATCTATGAGAATCTGGCTTGTGAAGACTGGGACACTACCCGCAAGGGCGACTCCGGCCAGTGAAGTAGGAAGTCCACGGTTTTAATCGTGGGAGAAAGCCAAATTAAAGATATTTTTCCTTTTGGAAGTATACAATATTGTTGATAAACATATTGGGAACTAACTGTTTGAGAGGATATAATTCAACATTTTCTTTGTTTACTTACACAATTTATCAAAATAAATTTTATCAACGGTGTCCCGAGCATTATATTTAGAAGTATATATAAAACCCAAATTAGATTTAAAACAAAGTATCCACTTAATCCAGGAATAATTATGAACATGTTATGTGATATTTCTAATAACGTTTTCTGAATAACAATTAAATATTACCTGCTTGTATAGTAATAATGAATAGTGACCAAAAATTAGATAAAAATTCTATAGGTTTCTGGGGTGTGGTTTTTTATGCTGTTTCTGTTATATTTCCTGCAGGTGCATTTGCTGTTACAGGTGTCACAGCGATGACCTATGGCGGAGAAACGGCCCCTCTTGCTTTTCTTATTGGGGGGATTGTCCTATTTCTTGCTATAATATCTATCTATGTGTTTAGCCAGCACATAAGCAATGCAGGTGGTTATTATAAATACGTCGAAAGTGGTATCCCAAACAAGGAAATATCAAAAAGCGTTGGATTATGGAACGCCTTTTGGGTTGTTGGAGATATGATTGCTGCAAGTCTTGTAGTTGCCTTTTTCACTTATGTTGGGTTGGCTGCTTTGATTAATATAAAGCTCCCATTTTTTTCATTGATTTTGCTTTCCTTAATTGTTCCTGTAATATTTTTAATTGTTGGATACTTTGGTATAAAAGTAACATCATTAGCAGCAATAATTATTGGTACATTGCAATTGGCCATATTTGGTGGCCTTGCTATTGCCATTGTTGCAAAAGCCCAATATAATAGTGCAGTTTATTTCAATGTATCAAATTCCCTCAACGGTTTTCATGGATTTTTTCTTGCAATGGTTGTAGGGGCTTTTCTTGCATATGGAGGTTATGGGTCTGTTGTCTCTCTCGGAGAAGAAGCAAAATTGCCTACAAAAACCTTGAAAAAGTCCGTAGTTACAGCCTTATTAATTATGATAGTCTTTGATACCTTTGTAGTTTATAGCATAGTTGCAGCTGCCGGTCCCAATTTAAGCACGGTTGATTCTGTATATGCTCCGGGTGTTTATATAGCAGATAAGTTTTATGGTTTGGATTTAGCATTTTTTGCATTTATATTTGTAATTGTTGCACAGATATTTTCACCAATAATATTTGGGAACAGTGGTGCAAGAACTATATTCGCTCTGGCTAGAGACGGTGTTCTTCCAAAGAGTTTATCAAAGGTTCATAAAAAATACAAGAGTCCATATATAGCTACGATAATGGTTTTTATTATAGTTGTTATTGGTGTGCTTGCCACAATGATACCCATGGTACATTTTTATGGTGAGATAAATGGCCTTTTCTATAGCTTTGCGTTATGGGGAACCGCTATTACAATTTTCACGTTAATGTACCATGTTGTAACCAATACCGCACTTCCATTTTTCATAAATAGATCGGGCATAAAAATGAAATATCTTGCGTATATTGTGGCTCCCACGGCGGGCTCCATAATAGTGGTTATTGCAATATATTATTCATTAATAGGGTTGGTACTTCCATTATCAATGGTATATATTATGGTGCCTGTATGGATAATAATTTCCATTATTATTATTTATATCAGGAGGAAGTACATCAAGGTGCAAACTCTTGATGAATTAACAGGGGCCAAATAATGGTAAAGCCTGAATTTAAACCCTTTAATTTTAATGTTGATTCTGCAAATAAATTCAGTGTAATATCTAAAAATAAAGAAATTATTGATTTTACCGGATCAGCAATGTCTGTTGGATACAATTTTTTTGAACCAGAGTCAATAAAACCTGCAGTAAGCAAGCTTGTTTTCAATAATATTTATACTGAAAAATTAACGGAAAAACTATTGAATCTTTCAGGTTTTGAAAATGTCGCATATACAACAAGTGGAACAGAAGCCTGTGATACAGCATTATCAAGATTTGGAAAGCCCATCTATGCTCTTGAGGGTTCATATCATGGTTTAACATATATAACAAGGCTTGTTTCAAACGGTTCCGGTTATGATGACGAAAACAAAATAATACATTTGAAAGTTCCATCTCTTAATTTTTCTGTTTCCAGAGCCATTGAATATAATGATAAACTCATATCCGATAGCAAAATTCCAAAAGGGGGGACACTGATTTTTGAACTGATACAATCTGACGGTGGTGTCAATATATTAACTAAGAGTTTTATAAATTATGTTATGGGTATTGCAGAAAACAAAGATTTAAAGGTAATAGTAGATGAGGTCTATACGGGGTATGGTAGATCTGGGGAAATGTTGTTATTTAAAAAATATGGAATCAATCCTGATATGGTGTGCCTTGGGAAAGGTATGGCAGCTGGCTTGCCCCTGGGGGCAGTTTTATATAATGGTAAATGGGAATTGCCATACAATAATGTTTTGAATATGCAGGCTGCAAACATGTTTGTTTCATCAATTGCAAATATGGTTATTGAAGCTATTACGGAGAACATTCTTGAAAAAGTAAGAAAAAATGGCGAGAATATATTATCAAAATTTCAATCTATAAAAAGTGGTTCTATTTATAGTTCAAGGGGAATGGGATATATGATCGGTATTGAACTTACAAACAAAAAGGGAGAACCTGATGGAAACACTGCGTTGAAAATAAGAGACAAACTGTTTGAAAATGGAGTGGCCTTGTCGTTAACAGGTGAATTCAATAATGTATTGAAAATAACACCTCCGATTTTAATCGATGACTCTACACTAAATGATGGTATAAATATTATTACAGAGGTATTATTAAATAAAGGAATAGGAGGAGAAAATGTTGTTAAAAAATAAATTTGGAATAGTTTATAAAAAGGAAACTGAAATATCCGGTATAAAAATAGAGGAGATAAACATATATCAGCTGGAGATCCCTCTCAACATAGAATTCGCAATATCCCTTGGAAGTCAGAATTTTTATGAAGGCATAATAATTGAAATGAAAACCTTAAAGAATACAGGATATGGTGAAGCTGAAACTATCCAGCAGATAACTGGGGAAACTCCAAATGTCCTATTTAATATAGCCGAAGATCTAATAAGATCCATGGAGGGTAAAAAATTTGATAGTATTGAAGATGCTTCATTATTTATATATTCCTTTAGTTATGGAAATTCGGCTGCAAAAAGTTCTGTTGAAATGGCAATTTATGAGTTATTAACAAAGGAATATAATATAAGTTTATACAGATTTTTGGGAGGTTCTTTGAATCCAAGATCAACAAGTCTTACAATACCAATCGGTTCTGTTAAACAAAGTCTAGAACTTCTTGAAAATTATCAAAAATTTGGAATTAAGATTATAAAAATAAAGATAGGGAAAAACCTTGATGATGATATGGAAAAAATAAATAAAATATCGGAAAATCTAAAATCTGGGGTCAAATTTTTCGCAGACGCAAATCAGGGTTATAATTTAAATCAGGCCCTAAAAATGTCAAATTTGTTATATCGAAAGGAAGCTTTGTTTATAGAACAACCCCTGCCAAGAAATTTTATTTATGAAACATCTGAATTGAGAAAAAAAACGGAATTACCAATAATGCTTGATGAAAGTATTTCTACACCATATGACATCATAAATGCCATAAGATATGGTGCTGCAGATTTAATCAACGTTAAATTATCAAAAAGTGGCGGAATAAGAAATGCAATTAAAATTTTAAGTATAGCAGCGGCAGGTGGTGTTGATGCAATGGTAGGTTGTATGCTTGAATCAAAACTTGGAATTGCGGCTTCTCTAGCAGTTGCTAATTCTACATCAAATGTAAAATATACCGATCTGGATGGTTATACCTATTTATCTGAACAACCATTTGAAGGTTTGGATTTTAAAAATGGAATGAATTACCCTAATAATAAACCCGGTCTTGGTGTTACAAAAAATAACTGGAATATATAACTGTTTAATTGAAAATTCTCTTATTGGGTTCAATAAATTCATGGAAAACAATTTAAAAATACGAAAATTAAAAAAATTCCATTAAAAGTTAAATACTTTTGAAAATTTATCCACTATAATGGAACAGCAATTATCTTTAAATGGAACAAAGTTAAGAAAATCCTTAAGTAGTTGGGATCTTTTCTTGATAAGTTTTAGTGGAATGGTTGGATCAGGATGGCTCTTTGGAGTTCTAGCAGGGCCCTCATTTGCGGGTCCGGCCGCAATAATAACGTGGGTAGTAGCAGGATTGTTTTTTATTGTTTTGGCCCTTCTCTTCAGTGAACTGGGAGCTATGCTTCCAAAAAGTGGTTCATTGGTGAGATTTAATGAATATTCCCACGGTCCGGCAAGTAATTTTAAACTTGGATGGGCATATCTTATAGGGGCAGTGGCAACTCCCCCTATTGAGGCTGCAGCCCTTACAAGTCTTATCAGCAGCTATATAAGCGGACTTTATAATTCATCTTCTGCATTGCTGACCGTTAAAGGAGTAATTGTTTCTATGGCTCTTCTTGCCATTTTTATAGCAATACAATATGTTGGCGTGAATATTTTTGGGAAAACAAATGCAGTGATGACCTGGTTTAAAATTGCAGCTATAATACTGACAATAATTTTTGGCATTGCCTTCATATTTAATGCTAAAAATTTCTTTTCTCTTCCAGGTGGTTTTCTTCCATATCATACATCATCCATTTTTGTTGCAATGGTACCGGCTGGTGTTGTTTTTTCCTATGAAGGATTCCGACAGGGCATAGATTATGCCGGTGAGGTGAAAAATCCACAGAAATCCATACCCATTGCCATGATATCCGGCGTTATTGCGGCAATGACCGTTTATATTGTCCTTCAGGTAATATTTATTGGTGGAATAAACTGGGCAAGAGCCGGCATAGGAACCGCATCATGGAGTTCACTGGAGAATTCAAAATGGTCGGCAAATCCCTTCTTTTATGCATTCAGCTCTACCGGCAATCCTGTTCTTATCGGGTTTGCAATTTTCCTTGTAATAGCTGCTGTTATTTCATCTGCCGCAACTCTTGGGGTTTTCTCGGGAACATCAGGAAGAAGCTTTTATGGTATGTCAAGGATGAATTATATCCCCGGATTATTTGGGCAGATTCATCCTAAATTTCAAACACCTACCATCTCAATGATATTCACCTTTATAATAGGGGCACTTTTTCTGCTTCCATTTCCCAGCTGGTATGCCCTTGTTGGTATTAACGCCTCATTCACTGTATACGCCTATCTTGGAGCTGGCATCACAAACATAGTTATGAGAAAAACAATTCCTGACACTGCCAGGCCTTTCAGAACTCCCCTTGCTTCAATATTAGCTCCAGCGGGTTTTATCATCGCATCCTTGCTTGTTTATTTCTCTGGATGGAGTACCGTGAGCGTTCTCCTTCTCATTGTTAATGGGGGATTGCCATTATTTATTTTAAGTCCTTCAGGAAAGAAAACATTCAATTTACCGCTTAAATCATCCCTGTCATTTTCAATTATATACTGGATAATTTTTATTGTCCTTGGAATAATTTTCGCACTATCTCTCCTTCCATTTCCATATTACTGGCTAATTTTTTCACTTACTATTTTCATATCTCCATTCTGGTTACTATTTAAATCAAGCGGTGTTACAAAGAAGGTGATAAATGCATTTTTCTGGATAGTTGCCTATGACATAATTCTCGGTGTGGTATCTTATTATGGCTCATTGGGCGTAAACACCATAATATTTCCATATGATTACATATTATTTGCTGTGTTAAGCGGATTAATATATTTATTTGCTATAAAAACTGGATATCACACTGAACGGGTGAAAGATATGCTAACAGATAAAAATATCCTTGAGGAATAAAATCAATAATAATTAAAAAAATTATTCTAACACATATGGATATTAAAGATTACAACCATTTCCATATGAAGAATATACATGTTTAACGTTAAAACTCCAGTGGTTTTTCTCTTTCCCTTATCACTTCCATTCTACCCGAATCAATCAAAATTTCCGGCGGTATTTCCCTGCCGTTGTAATGGCTTGCCATTGATTCCACATAAGCTCCTGCATTGAAAATGACTACAGTATCACCAATTTCGGGTTCTGGAATATATATCCCTGAGGCTATTCTATCCGTATTTTCACATATTTGTCCTGTCACATCAGCCATGAAGTTTGCCTCCTGATCGGCTTTATTCGCAATTATTAAATGATGATATGCACCGTACAATGCAGGTCTCAAAAGAATATTCATTCCTGCATCGGTACCAACATAATTCATTTCCTGTTTTTTAATGTCCATGACGGTTCCAAGAAGAACGCCAGAATTGGCAACTATGTATCTGCCCGGTTCTATAACAAGTTCTGGTATTTTATATCCGGCTCCGTTAAAATTTAATTTAAACGCTTTGTATACATTTTCAGCAACTTTTTTTATATCAATTTTCTCCTCATTAATCCTGTAGGGAACACCAAATCCTCCCCCGATATCCACATATTCAAATACTATTCCAAGCGTTCTTTGGAATTTTACAGCTAATTCTGAGATATCTGAACCTACCTTGAAAAAATGATCAGGATCAGTGACATTAGACCCGGCCATAATTTGTATTCCAAATCTTCTGCATCCATTTTTCATTGCAATTTTATATCCCTCAAGTGCCTTATCCGGCAGTTCACCAAATTTTGCGCCAGTTCCAGACGTTGTTAATCCCTTGAACTGGCCTCTACCATAGCCAGTTTTTATTCTAAAGCCTACAATTTTTGGAACTTTTTCGTTGAGGACTTTCAACTGACCAAGAGAATCAAAATTTATTCTAGCTCCTGTTTGGATAGCAATATCCAGTTCATCCTTTGAAATATTATTGCCTGAAAATGAAATTTTATCTCCGGCAATGCCTGCTTTCAATGACATTGCAATTTCATTTCTTGACGATGTATCCGTACCATGCCCCAATTTATTAATAATTTGAAGAATATATGGATTGTTATTTGATTTAACTGCATATTTTATACTAAATTTCTCAAAAAATTTTGAAAAGGCTGATTCAAGCTCCCTTAGATTGTTTTCTATTTTTTTTCTGGAATAAATAATTAGAGGCGTTCCATATTTTTTTGCAAGGTTGGTGAGATCGTAATCTTCCATAAAAACATGGCATTCTTTTTTCGTGAAACCTTCAGGAATATACTGTTTCATAAACATGGAAGCAGAGCGGCATTATTAATTTTTCTTCATAAATTGATTAAATATGCATATTGAACTATATGGGAAAATTCTATATTTTCAAAGTTTTAAAGGTAAGTTTTTAAAAGATAAAGCAATCATGTATTTGTCTTATAAAAAGTATAGCTGATTGGTGATTCTATATGACGACGTAAGACATTTAGGTGGTATGGCTTTAAATGGGCTTCGAATTCAGCTAATGGCGTGTCACCTTGCAATTAAGATTCGATCAGAAGTCAGACCAAGAATTCCCTGTGGGTCAGGAAATTATGAAATGTGATTAATTTCCGTTAAACCAGGGAAAAGGAATTTTTATAAATACCGGCAATTTTCCACCGTTTTTTTCCATAGGGAACTTTAATATATGGTGTGATTTTACATTAAATATGGAATACAATAATATATTAACCAGAATCGAAGGGCAGATTGCCAGAATTATTTTAAACAGGGAAGAGAAACTCAATACAATAAATGTTCAAATGGTAAGGGAAATTATGGATTTTATCAGTTCAATTGAGGAAAACAATGATATTAGAGTATTGATAATATCTGGTGGTAAAAATTTTTCTGCAGGCGCTGATGTAACAACTTTTGGGAACATCAATTCCATGGATGCCCTTGAATTTCACAAAGCATTAAATTCATTGGCATTAAAATTTAGGGAAAGCAAAAAAATTATAATTGCAATGATAAATGGATATTGCCTTGGGGGTGGTTTTGAACTTTCTTTATCGACGGACATAAGAATAGCATCAAGAAAAAGTATTCTTGGTCAGCCCGAGATTAATCTTGGAATAAATGCAGGAGCTGGTGGCAATGTTATACTTCCAAGAATTGTTGGAAGGGGAAGGGCACTCTTGATGATTCTAACGGGAGAAAAAATTGATGCAGAGAAAGCGTATAATTATGGTATTGTTGATATTCTTGCAGATCATGAGAATCTTGTTACAGACACTGATAAACTCGCCATGAAAATAGCCCAGAAGCCTTTCAATGCATCATATCTAGCAAAAATGGCAGTGAATTATGGTTCAGAATTGAACATAAAATCTGCACTTGAATATGAAGCAAGCATATTCGGGCTTTTATTTTCTACCGGAGAAACAAAGGAAAAGGTAAATAATTTTATAAATAAAAAACGTTAAACTTCTATTTTTATTCAAAATATAATTAACATTACATTTTTATAAACCATTTAAATAGGAAAAAGGTGGTAAAATGGTAAAAGAAGGAGATAAGGCTCCAGAATTTGAAGCGCCTGATACGTCATTGAAGATGAGAACACTTTCGGAATTTAAAGGTTCTCCAGTTGTACTTGCCTTTTTCCCCGGTGCATTTACATCGGTATGTACAAAGGAAATGTGTACATTCAGAGATTCTATGGCAAACTTCAATAAATTCAGTGCAAAGGTCATAGGCATAAGTGTAGACGCCCCCTTTTCCCTTAAGGAATTTGCAAGCCAGAATAATCTAAAGTTTGATTTGCTTAGTGATTCCACACGGGAAATATCCAAAAAATATGGTGCTCTGCATGAAAATTTTGTAAATGTTAAAAATTTGTCCGCATCCAAGAGGTCTGTATTCGTGGTGGACAAAAATGGTATAATAAAGTATGCATGGGTTAGTGATGATCCCGGAAAGGAACCAGATTATAAAAAAATTGAAGAGATTGTATCACAATTGAACTGATACAATAATAAAATTTATATCTTTTTTTATGTTTAATATATATGGAAATACTTGAATTTTACCAGAATTTTTTGAAAACAGATATTAACAGCAGAAATGATTTGCTGTTTGAATTGAAGGATATTGTATTAAAAGATGAATTCAACTGGGTTTCAGAGATTTTTGAGAAAATTATAAAAGATACGGAAAAGGATGCACTGATTTACTACAATATGGGCACGGAAAATGAAATTAGGATATCCTATGGAGATTTCATGAATAGATATAATCAGTTTATCAATTTTTTAAAAAAACACAATATAAAAAAGGGGGCTAGTATATATATCATGGCTGGAGCTGTACCGGAACAATGGTATTCTATTATGGGTTCATTGAAGGGAGGGTTCACCGTAATCCCCAGTGCACCAAACTTAACTGAATATGAATTGAAGTATAGATTCGCACAGGATCCTCCGGATGTTATAATTTCAGATATAAACAATGCGGATAAAATTGATAGGTCACTGAAAAATTCCCCGTTGAAGATCTGTCTTTCGGATAAAATAGGCTGGATAAATTATAGCCAGATAAATGGCGAAGATAATAATGCTCCAGCTGAAAAAATAAAAATCAATGATATTTTTATTAAATATTTCACTTCGGGGACCACGGGAATGCCTAAGGCAGTAAAACAGAGTGCAATTCTTTACCCAATAGGGCAGTTAAGCACCCTTGCCGCTATAGGAATAAAGGAAAATTACATTCACAACAATTTGAGTTCACCGGGATGGGCCAAATTTGCATGGAGTTCCTTTTTTGCCCCATTGAGTGCAGGATCAACTATACTTATAATTGATTATTCAGGAAAATTAAATACGGGAAAATATCTTGAAATTCTTGATAATTACCATGTAAATTCCTTCTGTGCCCCACCAACAGCATGGAGGCAGTTTTTATCGATAAAAACAGATGTAAAGTTAAAGCAGCTTCATGAAACCGTGAGTGCGGGGGAACCGTTGAATGGCGAGATAATCAATAAATGGAAGGAGAAATTTGGTACAACCATCAGGGATTTTTATGGGCAAAGTGAAGCAACAGCCATGGTTGCCAACTCGCCTGGAATAAAGGTAATCCCAGGATCAATGGGAAAACCCCTCAAAATGTATGGAATAAAATTGCTTGATGATGATTTTAATGAAATCGCTGATCCGTATAAAATTGGGATCATATCAGTGAAAAACTATCAAAATAATTACGGGCTATTTATTGGGTATTCAGATGAAAATAAAAACAGGGAGGTATTTGTGAATAACTATTATCTTACAGGCGACAAGGCGTATATGGATGACTCTGGATATCTTTATTTTGTAAGCAGGTCTGATGATGTTATAAAAACATCAGATTACAGAGTTGGCCCATTTGAAGTTGAAAGTGCAATTATATCAAATGAGGCAGTACTTGAATCCGCAGTTATCGGAAGTCCAGATCCCCTAAAATACCAGGCAATCAAGGCATTTGTTATCCTTAAGGAGAATTTTGAAAAAAACCAGCAAACGGCAGAATCCATATATAAAACAGTAAAAAATTTATTGCCATATTACAAACTGCCGAGAATTATTGAGTTCACGAATGAACTTCCAAAAACCATCAGCGGAAAAATCAAAAGAAATGAATTGAGAAGCATTGAAATTGAAAAAAAATCCAATAATGCAAGGGGAGAATACGAATATTATTTATAAAAAAATATTTTGAAAATATAACCTGCTTCCCCTATCCTATTTCTTTCTGAGATATGCATCATCACCATTTATCCAGTCCGTTCTTATGGGGCTGAAGATATCCACATCTATTGTATCCTCCATTGCCACAGCTTCATGCTTAACATTGGATGGAATTCTTAGCACCTCTCCTTCTCCCACATAAATTTCCTGGTTGTTAATTTTGAATTTTAAACTTCCCTTTATTATCCATGTTATTTGCTCGTTTTCATGGCTGTGTTCAGGGACCACTGCATCCTTCTTGATTTCAAGTCTTGCAACCATGGCCTTATCCCCATATATCATTTGCCGGGAAATTTCATTCGATAATTTTTCTTGTTGAACGTTTTTCCACTCAAATTTTTTAAGTTCCGTCATAAAAATAATAATTTATGGTAATATATAAATTTATTCAGGTCCACGGTGAAAGACAAAATGATGAAGTAGGCTGTCAAGTCCGATATAGAACCAATATTCGAAGCAGATTTCAAGGTCACCAGTTATGGTTACCGGCCAATAGGTCAGCAAATGATGCATGTGAAGAAATCTGGAAGTACTTTAACTACGGCTTCACTGAGATAGTGGATATTGATATAAGTGAATTCTTAAATCGCATTGACCACGAGAATATGGTAGATCCACACATAATAAAGTTCATAAGGGGAAGGTCACAGATAGGGAGGTCTATAATGGTATAAAGACCAATCAGGGAAAAACTCTTCATGGCGGTGTAATACGCTATTGCTTTCAAACGTCTACCTGAAGAAGTTTGACACACTCTGGATAAAGAATAAATAAAAAATAAATACGGGCAGTACACCCATCTTATACGCTATTCTGATGACATGGTTACCCCATCACAAAAAATCCAGAGATAGCAATGGATACATTGAAGAGAATAATTACTATCCTTAGGCTCGAACTCAACACAGAGAAATCAAGGATAACAACAGCACAGGATGGTTTTATCTTCTCGTTTTCCATTTCACCATGAAGAAGAACCATCTCGAGAAAGAAACCACACACATAACACCAATAAAGAAATCTATTGAGAAATTCAAGGAAAGAGTTGCATAGGCACTTCCAAAACGCATGACATTCATCAAGCCAATAGAATCAGCAATTAAACATATCAATGCTTTGATAAAGGGATAGTACAACTACCATAAGCACACAAATCGTCCACTGGAAATATGCAAAATATTACCACTTTATCCATAAGATACCCCGAGCCTCCTTAATAAATGATACCTATCTAAAAATTCAGAAGATAAGGGATCATACCTCCAAATAGAAGAATATACTATTGCCGTATTGCATGAGGCGAAGCATGCAAGATAGCTGTACTCGAGAGAATCAAACGTACAATTAGATATAGAAGAAGGAACTAATAAAATTTAGTTATTTACACTACTATAAATATGTAGGTAGATTAAGGAATATGAAGACCTTACAAATTTACAGCAATTATGTTACATAATCAAATAGTTACACAATCGTTAAACATAAAGTATTCAAAGATTTATATTCATCCCTGAACATGGAAAGGTCATATTAACTTATAATGTGGATAAATAAAAAATTATTATCATCAACAAAATTGCTATAATTATTATTATATATTTTGTTCTTAAATTGAATTTGTAATTATCTATTTTATAAAATAATTTATGTTTATTTTTATCTATTCCCGTAAATGAAAAATAAATCATTATTATATCAAAAATTAATAAAACGAATAATATAAACATAAAAATGGTAAAAAAATATACATTATTATCTATACTTATACTATGAATTGAAACAACCATTTCTCCTAAAATTATAATTAAAATATCAATAAAGACGAAAAGTTCCTTTTTATTTACATTATTTTTGTTCATAGTAATTACCTTTTATAGATTTTTAACATATACTTAATGGATTGGTCAAATAGTGTGTCTATTCATTTTTTAAAGTTCTTATTTTTATGCATATTAACAATTTTTTTATTCAGTTGTTTGGATTTATACCTGTAATATAAAATAATCAACAACATCCATAAAACCCCAAATAAAATAAAAAAAATATTTTTTTTAATTGTTCCAGTAATTAAAAATAACATAGCTCCAATTATTGATAAAATTGTACCAAATAAAACTAAATTACGCACAATTTTATATTTTTTCTGATAATTTTTTGTCGTATTCATCACCATAAATCACCAATTACAATGATCCACTGTATAATAAATAGAAAATCCTAAACTTGCTATAAGTGTGCTATAACCTAAATATTGCAAAGCAATTAATAATGTAATACCCACACCGCCTGTTTCAATAATAAATGTAGCAAAAAATGATAATACAGAAATTAATGCAAGAATTTCACCAATTAGGGCTATAGCACACCACCAATAAGAATCTATTATTACAGCATTTGTTTCACTTACATTCATAGATTTTACAGTATTATTTGTTTTACCCAACATTGTATTCATTGCCATTGAGATGTAATTATTCTCTATACCGAATTTATGCATTGTAATATTGTTTGAATTCATATAATACATTGATAATAAATACAGGGAATTTATTAAAGTTTTCATCTGATTATTGTATGATGATGTATGGTTTATTGTGAATTCATTTCCATATAATATCTTTGATGAATTCTTTGGTACTATGTTTGCATAGATTTCTGATATATTCTTATTATCCTTATTTATTATTATATCTCCTATTTCCACTCTATATTTGGTAAAGTTATCTGTGAATGCTATTGTATATGTTATATTGTTTTGAGATGTTTTATTATATCTCTGGATTAAGTAATTTGTATTATTTGTCTTTTTATAATTATATGATATTGGTGTTAAATTATTACTTGTTGTGTTTATATCCTTATTGTAATTATTATTGATATTGTTTACAATTGATCTGTTTATATTGCCGGATAATATTTCTCCATTATTTTTTATAATGAAATTATGCATGAATGTTATATTTCCTATTTTTTACATAATTATTTGTTGCAGGCCTTTCATTAACATTCCTTAAATCATTTTTATAAATATCTCCTGAAAATGAAACCGTTATGAACATTGCTATAACTATTATTGTTATTATGGCAAGATATTTATATTTCATAATATAATAATATCAGATATTATATAAGATTTCATATATAAGTTTACAATAAATTATATAGAACATTGAAATTTTTAATAATTTATAATTTTATATGAGTGTAAAAGTTAATTTTTTCAATAACCTCCACCACAGAGGGTTTCTATAATTGTCCAGATCCTCCTGTATCCATAAGTTGACTTTTCCATTGCCATTTCCTTTATCTTATTGATTGTATCTTCAGGTATCCTGTGTTTCCTGGTACTGTATTGTTTTTTACTGTAGTACATTGATGACCTTGGTATATTCTATACTTTTGAAATCCTTGATATCGTAAGATTGCTTTTTAATTTATCCGCTGTATCCATCATTTACTCCCCTGTAATTTTTTCTTAAACAGGTCTCCTGCCAGTTTCTCCATCTTCTTCTCATTCCCATCAGCCTACATATTCTCTGACAATATTCTCCTTCCTGACTATAAAAACTTGTCCCTCGCTTCGTAGTTTCCGATTATTTCAACGTTTAGACTTTCACTTAGAGTGTTATCTAACATTAACGGCACGCATTGCTGACATAGCAGGTTAACATTTACAACATATGCATATAAGAAATTCAACGGAATTATTTTTTGTGTCTTTTAGAGAGTTCGTTCATTATATCTTGTATTTTTATGTTCTCATATGAAAGATAAACAAGCAAATGATAGAAAAGATCGGATGTTTCGTAAATTATCCTTTCCTTGCCATGTGCCAGTATTGCTTCCACTGCCTCTTCGCCGACCTTCTTTTTAATATTCTCTTCTCCTGAATTAAACAGATCCGTTGTATATGACCCCTCACGTGGATTTTTCCTTGTTTCATATATGAGTTTTTCTAACTCAAGCAGGATTTCCATTGAATAATCAATGTTCTTTACATTTTTTGCCGGTTCTCCAAGTTTCCGGTAATAACATGATTTATTTCCAGTATGGCATGCATCTCCCTTTTGTTCTACCTTTATCAAGAGGGAGTTATTTTCACAGTCAGGATAAATATCAACAATTTTCTGTGTGTTACCACTGACCTCGCCCTTCATTCTTATCCTTTTTTTGGATAGTGAATAATAATGTGCATATCCTGTTTCAATGGATTTTTTTAAAGCTTCTTCATTCATATATGCTAGGGTGAGTACCTGTTTGTTTTCATTTTCCTGGACCACTACAGGTATCACACCATTACGAAAATTCAAATTATATTCTGACATTTAAACCACATTCCTTTAAATAATTCTTTATCTCATTGGCTGTATATATATTATAATGAAAAACTGACCCTGCCAGACAGGCGTCCGCACCCGACTTAAAGGCACTGCAAAAATCCTCGGGAGATCCAGCGCCACCAGAAGCAATTACTGGAATATTGACATTTTCTGATACAATTTTGATAAGTTCATTGTCGTATCCAGATTTTGTTCCATCATTATCTATGGAGGTTAATAATATTTCACCTGCCCCATAATTTTCAACCGTTTTTGCCCATTCAACTGCATTGATATTCTTTGGTATGCTCCCACTGTTGGAATATACCTCATAGTATTTTCCATTGAACTTTGCATCAATTGCTATAACCAGATTTGAGGAACCTATTTCGTATGAAACTTTTTTAATAATTTCTGGATTGGCCAATGCAAAGGTATTGATAAAAACCTTGTCAGCCCCCAATCTGATGATTTTGTGCACTTTTTCAATGGAATCAACGCCACCACCCACTGTAAAAGGTATGTTTATATTTTCCGCTACTCTTGATATAAGGTTATACGTTATATCCCTGTTTTCATTGGTAGCAAAAATATCAAGAAATACCAATTCATCCATTCCATCATTCTCGTATTTTTTTGATAAAACAACCGGGTCATCTATCGTTTTCACATCCTGAAATTTAATTCCTTTAACAACTTTTCCATTTTTTATGTCAAGTGCACCTATAATTCTCTTAGCCAACATTCAATTCACCTTCATATAATGCCTTTCCTATTATTGCACCATTAAACCCTTTCCTGCCCAAATAATCCAGGTCATTTCCATTTGAAACACCACCAGCGTAAATGAAATATTCATTTTCCCAGAATTTTTTTCCAAAATTTATTTTGAACGTGCCATCACTCTTTATTGATGTGTAAATAAATCTATTTATTTTGGATTTTAGCCTTTCATAAAGTTCCAGATAGTTCATCGATGTATCATTCCATCCATTGATAGCAGTTTTACCATTTACAACATCAATGCTCGCTGTAATGTGGTTTTTATCTATATTTTCAAGGATTTTATCATCTATGGTGGCAGTTCCTATAATAATGCTGTCTATTCCATAGGATATTCCATTTTCAATATCAGTAAGTGTCCTGAATCCACCTCCTACCTGGGTATAAATACCTGTTTCATTTATAATTTTCTTGATTATATCCATATTTTTCTGTTTTCCCGTAAATGCACCATTTAAATCGACTATATGCAATCTTTTATATTTTTCAGAAAATTGAATGGCGTATTTCAGTGGGTCTCCATAAATCTTTATGGAATCAAGTTTTCCGTGCGTTAAAAAAACAGCCTTGCCATTATAAATATCAATCGCTGGGAAAATATCCATCATATACCATCCCTGAAATTTTTAAGTATTTTTATTCCATCCTTCCCTGATTTTTCTGGGTGGAATTGAACACCGAAAACGTTTTTGTACTCAATAGATGATGAAATTACATTGCCATATTCGGTCGTCGATACTGTATAAGGGTTTACAGGCGAATAATAGGAATGCAGAAAATAGAAATAGGTATTGTTTTTTATTCCTGAAAATAATTTCGAATTCTTTAGGATGTTTACTGTATCCCAGCCTATGTGCGGAATTCTGCCTTCCGTGAGCTTTTTTATGCTGCCATTAAAGATTGAAAGTCCTGAACCTTTCCCCTCCTCGCTTGATTCAAACAGAACTTCAAGTCCAAGGCATATTCCCAGGTAGGGTGTACCATCCCTTATTTTTTTTACCAGTGTATTCCTGAATGGTTTAATTTTGTCTATCACAAAGGGAAAGGAGCCTACACCAGGAAATATAATTTTATCTGCATTTTCAATTGTTGCAATGTCATCAGTTATCTCTCCACCTGAAACCTTCTGTATGTTGAATAAATTTCCTGTACCCGTATCTATTATTGCTATCATAGTGATCCCTTAGTGCTGTTCATCCTATCATCCTTTTGAAGTGCATCCTTGAGGGCAAACCCAAGACATTTGAAGATATTTTCCGTTATATGGTGGGGATTTTCTCCATTCAACTTTATTATGTGCAGTGTCATATTCATTGTCCTTGCCAGTCCCCATATGAATTCCCTCAGGATATATAACTCAAATCCCTCTTCATTCGTGAAATTTACAGAAAAGTTCAGATATGACCTTGAGAGATCTAGAGATAATATGATCAATGAATCATCCATTGGTACCGTTGATGTGCCAAACCTACTTATATTCTGATCGTGGTCATTCAAAAACATTCCGATTGTTATTCCAATATCTTCCCATAAATGGTGCTTCAGGTCATATTCGGCCTTTATATATACCGGCTTTTCCATGTAAAAAAATAAGGTATTTAGCATGTGGTTAAGAATCAAATCGCCTGTATCTATTTGATTTTTATCATTATACCTTATTTCTATATTTGTTTCCTTTGTTTTTCTGATCATTTCCTTACCTCCATGGATTGTTTGTGAAAATTCATATTTTCGATTTCAGCAAGCCTCATGCCAAGATACCTGTTTTCCATAAAATCCTCCCTGGAATTATATGCAAATGATGTTTTTTTCATGAAATCTGTGACAGTTAAAGCAGAGGAAAATTTTGCCGTCCTTCCAGTTGGCAGTAGATGGTTAACTCCAGTGAAATAATCACATGAGGGTACGGGCGTGTAATCACCAATGTAGATAGCACCAGCATTTTCAATCTTTTCAACAACGCCCATTGGTTCTTTAACCATTATTTCAAGATGTTCTGGAGCGAGGTCATTGACGCAGTCTATACACTGTTCCATGCTTTCAAAAATTTTAACCTCTATTTTTCTATCGTTTACATATTCCCCAGTTTTTTTATTTGTAGTTACTATCCACGACTTTGAAGTTTCACCATGTTCAAGTTGGGATCGTAGGTCACTTAAAATATATTCGGGGTTCGCATCACTGTCAGCAAGAACACATATTTCAGAAGGCCCATATAAGCCATCTATTCCAACAATTCCATATACCTGCCTTTTTGCTTCATTAACATATATGTTCCCCGGGCCAAATATTTTGTCAACATTCTTCATTCCAATTCCGTATGCCATTGCCGCTATTGCCTGTATCCCACCTATTTTATAAACCTCACTGATACCTAGGAACTTTGCAATGTATAGAACGTATGGATTAAGCTTATTTTGCACTGGTGCGGATGTCAGGACAATCTCACCTACCCCTGCTATTTTGGCAGGTGCCGTTATCATCATGACGGTGGATGGTAATGGCTTTGATCCTGGAATATATTCCCCTATTCTTTTAATTGGTTTATAAATTATTCCATACATTGAAGAGTTTTTGAAACTGAAAATATCGGGATATATCTGTTTTTTATGATTATCATATATCCTTTCATATGTTTTTTCTATAACCTTTATATCTTCATAGGGTATCAGCCTTTCAGCTTCATCGAACTCATCCTCGTTTACCTTAAAATCACCTGAATATTTATCAAATTTTTCAGAATAGAATTTTAAGGCGTCAATGCCACGTTTTCTAATATCCTCTATTATATTATTTACATATTCACTGGTATTCATATTCTTTCACACCCATTTTTTCAATTATATTCCTTATTTCATCATATTTTACCTTATATGAAAGTCTATTTACAATAAGGGCTGCTGAAACGTCCATTATTTTTTTAATTTCCATCAATTTGTTTTCCCTTATTGTTTTTCCTGTTTGAACTATATCTACAATTGCATCCGACATCCCCATCAATGGAGCCAGTTCAATTGATCCACTCAATTTAACAATTTCAATATCAATACCAAGTTTTTTAAAATAACGGTATGTTATTTCAGGATATTTTGTTGCAATTTTTTTCCCCTTCAGATCCTTTATCCTGTAATTTTTAAGCGCACATATACTCATCCTGCATTTTCCAAAATTCAATTTCATTGGCACCATAATATCACATTTTCTTTCCATAATGGTATCTGTACCAGCTATTCCAATGTCGGCATAATTTTCAACATACAATGGAACGTCCATTGCACGTGATAATATCATATCATTTTTTCGATCTTTTATCAAGAGCTTTCTGTTATCCTCAATATTTAAGTCCAGTCCTGCTATGGAAAATGCGTTTATGCTATCCTCCATTAATTTTCCCTTTGGTATTGCTATTATCATTTTTTATCATCCTTCAAAATTTTTGCAAGTGATTCTATATCCACTGAAAAACCACATGCATTTTTATTTTTTATTCTATAATTTCCTCCTGCTCCGATAAAATAATTGCTTGAATATACCTCAAAAATCAAGCCGTCATAGTAATTCATATATCTGACGGTCCCTGTGTCTATTATTATTCTCGGGTCATTCAAATTTTTTCTCAAATCGTTCAGGAATGTTATATCTGATTCCTTGCCACGCCCATTTATCAGGTCTATTACTTCCCTTTTGGATAATTCATCAATATCCATATTCTGTATTTCCATTATATTTCCATCGATAATATATGGTTTAACCCTTTCATAATTTTTTTTGCCTATCCTGTCTATAAAAATATTTGAAAGGCTGATATCTATATTAAAATCATAAATACCCATGCCTTCCATTGTGTTTATCAAAATCCTCAATATTTCTTCATTTGAACGTAGTTCATCATTGTTTACAAACTCAATTCCCGCCTTCAATGTACTCTGGTTATATTTATTTAGGGCCTCATAGACATAGAAGATTCTTGTATTGTTCTTTAGATTCTTTGTTCTCAATATTGATGTAATATCCGGGTTTATGAGGTATAATTCATTGTTATACACAAATGGAATGCCATCTGATAGTCTTTTATCAAATCTTTCAATTGAATTCAGAAAAATTTCAACATAACCGAAAGTGTCGAATGAATATCTAAGTTTCTTAATAATATTGTAAATCTGTAAATCCGGAAATACCATTTTCTGACCTGTTTGTTGTTGATAAAACTTCTGGCAAACTATACAAATTACCAAACAGGCTATGATGATGTATACTTACGGCTATCTTAAATGCTTCCTGGCATGCGTTTCCGTAACAATACATCGATGTTGTCATAAGAAGTATATAATACAATATTATTTAAACCTAATTATATTCGCATTTTATTCATCGAACTAAATCCAGAAACTAGTAATTATTTTAATATAATTATATAAATTGAGAATCAACATATGAAAGCCTGAAAATATTATAAAGAATAAAAAATTTTATCTACATGATAGTATTATGTACCTAATGGCATATTTGCTGTTCCCCAAAAATATAACACTTACGCACAATATTTCGCTTGATGTTACCAGAGAGAAGGTTAAGGATGAGGAGGCATTTGTTTTGCTTATACCTGAAAATAAAGCAACAAAAATTGTTGACCACATGAAATCCAAGCACAAATTCACCAATGCAGTGCCAAGCTTTAACAGAGGAGAGGAATATGGAATATCAAGAATGTTAATTCCCCCTTGGGAACTTCACATAAGGATTTATAATGAATCATATTTCCCCGGTTTTGCAAAGATAAATGCCCATATAGAGATAGCCAGAAAGTATCTACAGCATCTTAATTTTAAATATGTCCAACCGGTAATATATGAACCCTTCAAGTACTATAAGGAAATATTTTCTGAATTTTTACTTGTTTATGAATCAAGATACATGGTGGATAATGTAAATGAAAATTACTGGTTCAGGCTTCTAAACCCAGAATCAAACTTGATTCCCTGGCTCCCCTCATCACTCATTTCATACACCATAAATGGAATAGCCAAAAAAGTTAAAAATATTATAAGTAAGGACGATTCCAATGAAACTCCAGGCATTATTCAATATCCGGTAAAAAAATATTGACTTTATACTTTACCTGAATCCTGAAAATTTTCTATTTTTAAGTATTATTTCATATATGAATGAATGGATTTTTCCATCCTGTACCATCAAATCATATCTATTGTCGTATGTCATAAGAGAAAAAAAATTGCAGGTGAAATCTATATTAGGATCTGATTCATATAAATGTATTTCCCTATTTTTCTGGATAAATGCGATTATGTCAGCTATTTTTATTGTTAAAAAGGGAGTTTTTGAAACTATTGCAAATTCCGCCATTTGAAAGAATAACAAATAATTATCATTTAGTCCAACCATGCTTTCTATCCTGTTTTTAGTGAGGAATTGATTGTAAATATCAAAATTTTGGTTTTTAATAATTGCATGGTAATGTGTATTTATGTTATATTGGTTTATAATGTCATTTATATTTTTATTCCCTATTTTTTTAATACTATAATTGAAGCTAAGGTGGTTATAAATTGTAAATGGTATGATACTAATGGATGTTACTATTAAAAAATAAAGAGCAAGATTTATTAAAAAAATATAAATTGATTGGCTTATTAAAAAACTATAAATGGAAATAATAAAGGAGATCAAAAACATTGAAAGAAAAAAATATCTGTTTTTTATCATGTTTAAATAATAATGTTTTATAATATTTTAAATTATCATATTTATATAACCAGTCAGTTCAATGTGGACGAGAACTATCAACTGGAATTCGCTGTTTTGTTTTCATTCCTCTTCGGTACTTTCCCTGGGGATTCAGAGAAATTATCCTATAGAGATGACTTTTACATAATATACCAAAAAATTAATCTAATTTGAATGGAAGGCCTTAACATAAAAGGAATGATCCATACTTAATGAATAGCTAATTATTTTAGGATTTTTTCTCAAGAGTGTTATAAAATAAATTCCACCGGTATCCATTATACTGAAATTATCACCATCTATGAATCCACTATCCATGTTTGAGGGGTTAATATTTTTTTTAGTCCATCCCAACCTTTAGCACACTGGAAAATGTATGAAAAGGACCTAACAGGCAATTGCCACCATAGGTAAATTAAAAACTCCAACTGGTAGTTAAAGATAAAAATTGTAAATAAGGTGTAAAAATAATATTTTAATTAATTTTTATATTGTATTCATTCAGCAATTTTCTAGCTTCTTCTTCCAGTTTCTTTCTTTCTTCCGGACTGGTTTTCATTATTGGTTCTCTGGGGGAACCCACATCGTTTCCAGTCATGATTTCGACAAGGTCATAGGTTGCAGACCATGGGGCATATTTTTTAGCTATATTTGCAAGATTATTAAGTAAAAATTGATATTTTATCCCTTCTTGGTTATTATAATTTTCAGAAATCTTTTTTATAATATTATAACCATAATTTCCCGCACCCGAAACAAAACCATCAAGATTTTCCCTATATGCGGATAATATATACTCATCAGGCCCTGTATATACCTTTATATTATCAACATTGTTTTTTGTTTCAAGCATTTCTTCCATGTTATATGTTGTTTCCTTTATTCCTATTACGTTTCCACCATTTTTTTTAATTTCGTTTACCATATCATATGTAATATTGTATCCTGTTGTTGCCGGGAAATTATATATTATAGTAGGGTATAACCTGGATATTTTAACATAGTAGTTTACAAGCCATTCCCTCTTTAAGCCTGTGAAATAGTAGGGTGGTAGGGCCGCAATTGCATATATTTTATTTTTTTTTGCATAATCCGCAAGTTCAATGGAATCACCCAGATTTAATGACCCGGATTGTAGAATAATATGATCCGGTACGTGTGAAAATATGTCGACTAGGTATTTCTTTTCATTGGTATTCAATGAAGGGCCTAAGCCGGTGCTTCCTGCCAGAAATAAAAAGTCCATATCATTTTTTAATAAATTCTCCCCATGCTTCAGTATTTTATCCTTATGTATTTTATTCTCAACAAACGGTGTAACGATTGGAATTATACTTGTTTTATCCATAACATAATAGTTATTCGTTGTATTTAATTTTTATTTAAATGCCCGATTTCGGTGGGATTTGATATATTGCCGAAATTGATTGGGATACCATTCTTTTGAATAATATATCGATGTATCTCAATAATCTCTGCAATTGAAATATTGCATTAATTACCTAATGTTATTTTTTCAAAAATTGTAAGGAATAAAAATATATTCATTGAAATCATAATTATATATGAGAAGAGTTTCCGGCATAATTTTGGCAGCGGGATTATCAAAAAGATTTAACGGGAATAAATTATTTTTTGAAATAAATCATAAAAAATTAATAGAATATGTAATGGAAAATGCCAATAAATCAAGGTTATATGAAAAGATCATTGTAATTAATGATGTAAATAGCTTTAAAAAAATTATATACAACAATTTTAAACTGATAATAAATAATAATTATTCCAGCGGAATGTCAACATCTATAAAAAGTGGTATTGAAAATGTTTCAAGCAATTCCGAGGGTGCAATGATCATTCTTGGAGATGCACCCCTTGTAAAGGAAGGTATTATTAATAAACTCATTGATGAATATTCAAGGCATGATAAGGGAATGGTTGGTGTGTACCATAATGATGATATACGCAACCCCGTTATATTTTCAAGAGGATATTTTGGTGATTTAAAAAGTATAACAGGAGACCGGGGAGCGAAATCAATAGTAAAGAAACATATGGATGATTTTTTCAAAGTAGATATTGATGATGAATGCCTCATGGACATTGATTCGGTTGAAGATGCTATCAAATTTGAAAACATTCTCAGGAAAAATAATAAAATATAATATCCGCATTTAACAACATGAAAATAAAACTTATCGGCATTCAGTCAAGGCGAATGGAATATAATAAAGCACTTGATTTTATTTCAAGTTTGGAACCAGAAAAGGATGAGGTAATTATCCTACCGGAAAAATGGATCACCGAAAATATGGACTATGATAAATTAAATCACCTGATAGATAGAATAAATTTTGAAAATACTATTATTCCTGGAAGTTTTTCCTTTTATGACGGGGAACTTTACAATAGGTCATTTCTAATAGACCACAAAAAGATAGTAGGATACCAGGATAAGATAAACCTTTATATGGACGAAAAAAAGAGATACCAACATGGAAACTCTATAAACATTTTTAAAATAAACAATATAAAAATTGGTATATTGATATGCTATGATATTGATTTTCCTGCATATCCGAGGAAATTATTTTATAATAATTGTGATATTATAATAAATCCATCATTGGTTAATTCAAAATTCCACGATGAGTGGCATATGTATATAAAAGCAAGATCACTGGAAAATAGAATTGCAATAGCATCAATCAATTCAATATCTGACAATTTTCTAGGGGATTCTATAATAGTCTCACCTTACGAGTTTGATATTGGTATCAAGTTAAGGTCAATATATGAAAAAAATAAAAATGTATCAATGGAAATAAATACCAATGATTATTATGAATCCAGGCTTAAACGGATGAATGATGAAACAAATGCCGATTCAGTCGGCATCAATAATGTTTAATAATAAATTTGCATATTAAAGCCCATGATTGATATAAGTGAAAAGAAAATTATTTTGAGAGATGCCATGGCAACAGGAACGATACATCTTAAAATGGATACAGTGAAAAAAATAACTGGCAGGGAGGTGAAGAAGGGAGATGTAATAGAAACTGCCAAAATTGCCGGTACAATGGCTGTAAAAAATACCTCCGCCAATATTCCATATTGCCATCCGATTCCAGTTTCAGCCATAGATTTTGAATTTAAAATCAATGAGGACAACATTGAATCATCCTGCCACGTTAGGGCTATCTACAGAACTGGTGTTGAAATGGAGGCAATAAATGGTGTTTTAACTTCATTGTTGACAATCTGGGATATGGTGAAATATCTCGAAAAGGATGATACTGGAAATTATCCAGAAACTTCAATATACAATGTTCATGTAATTTATAAAAAAAAGGAGGAGATAAATGCACCACAGTGATGTTAAATATGATCTGAGATATCTTATAATAACCGTTTCCTCCTCAAGGAATAAAGATAATGACGTTTCAGGAAAAATTATGGCAGACTTAATTAAACAGAATTGTTCAAGGTCAATGGTAAGGGATGATGAGGTCCAGATTTTAAATGAACTGTTTTATAATTATAATAAATACGATGTTTTTATATATATAGGTGGAACTGGGGCTTCAAAATTTGACCAGACTTCACTATCCATAAGAAAAATATGTGAAAAGGAAATTCCTGGATTTGGAGAAGTATTCAGAAGTAGATCTGGTGGAATTTTCCCCTATCTTTCAGATGCATCCCTGTTTATTTATAAAGGAAAGATAATTTTTACGCTTCCTGGTTCAGAGCAGGCCCAGAATATAGCATTTGGCATTATAAAGGAAATTGTGGGCCATCTTTATCATGAAGTAAATAAGGAATAAATATATGCAAATATTTTTATAAAACTAAATTATTATATTGTGTGTATCTATCAAATAATTTAAAAAAATCCTATTATGTGTTCAGATCTGTGAAAAATAGCTTGCGTGTTATTAATACTCTGCGAAAATGGTCTAATGACGAGTATATGGTGGTTGATATAGAACTCAAAAATGGGATTAGATTTAAAAAAGTACCGGTTGGCGCAGCCTGGGCCATTATCAATTATTATTACTGGTCAAATAAATTTAATTCATATTCAAAGGTTGATATGGACGTTTTTTATAATATATGCAAGGACATATACAGCAAATTGAAAGGTGCATGCATGGAATGGCCTGCTAAATTATGGGGACTTCAGGGAACACATGGTATTCTCTTCATGATTGTCAGAAAATACAAACCAGAAATATTAATTGAAACCGGCATATCCCGAGGGTATTCATCGTATTTTATTCTTTCCGCAATAAAATTGAATGGAAATGGTAAGCTTATAAGTATTGATGTGGCCGATGAAATTGAACTATGCAAAAATAAATACATAGTTGGATGGCTTGTCCCAGATGATTTAAGGAAAAACTGGGAGGTGGTCAGGGGACTAACAAGTGATGTTTTGCCAAAATTAACTGGAAATGTGGATATATTTATGCATGACTCCCTGCATACACAGGATAATATGACGTATGAATACGATTGGGCATATGGTAAGTTAAAAGAAGGAGGAATACTTATATCGGATGATATTGATTTAAACTATGCGTGGAAAAATTTTATCAAATCGCATAAAAATATGGAAGAAATAATAAAAAGTGTTACAACTGGAGTTTCAATAAAAGTATAAAAATAATTTATGCCCTTTTTATTGTATTTTTCGTATAATCCAGGACTTATTTGGTTTATTTCATATGCATTTATTTCATGTCATATAATACGCGTAGAAGTTTACAATAGAATCTGTATTTAAGTCAAAACCACCTACCATACCTATTTTTTTATTTAAATTTACATTGAATTTTCACCTTAATTTTGAAATTACTTCAGGTATCAATAAATTTGCAGGGCCAGAAAGAGTGCCCTGATTAAAGGGCATTGTGGCAATCCAGTCATTGTCAATGTATACCGTATTATTTCCCATTTCACCATTTTCTGGTTTGCTTGATGTAATTTCCATGTTGTTTAATATTAAACTGTTTCCACTGGGAATATAATCAATTTTCATCTGATTTAAAAGCTGTTTTACCCATTGTAAAGGTTCATTAAAGTTTAGGCAGAAATCCAAAAACTCTTTTATCCCATCTAAAATGGAAAAATTAATTATTATTTCTCCAACCTTTCTTTGAATCTTATTATTTAAAATAATATAACAGTCATTTCCCCATTCATTTTTACACATACCGACATTATTTACTATAATTCCATTTTTATCCCTTAAATGCTTTACCTGAGTTTTATTTAAAATATTCTCTGCGATTTTTAATACATCAATATTTTCATTTTTATCAAAATTAAGCATGCTTAAAGTGTAAATATCCAGCATAAACATGGATGAGATATTAGATTTTGATGTTAGGAATAAAACCTTAATTTTATAGGATTTGAAAACATCTACCAGCATATGTATAAATTTATTTACACTCATATTTCCCATATTATTCATTTTAATTCTTTTAATAATCTCGTAAAAATCGTAAATCACTGCAATGCATGTAAAATCCTTGGAAATATTTCCAATGAAACCAATAATTTCAAGGGCAATCAAGTGGGCAGTTCTTGTAATGCCATTTGAATTTGGGGGATTTACATTTGTTAATATGTCTTCCGATATAATGAATGCATTTAAATTTTTATTCTGTGTTGCCAGTGGGAATTTTTTGTAATTTTGAATGTTATTAAAAACAAAAATTTTCTGGTAAAATAATTTTTCATTTGTCATATATTTTATTGCCTTATTTAAGTCCTCGTCATTTAAAATGATAAGTAAAGATTCATTAAGAAAAATATTCTTTGTAAATAATTCACCAAATTTCCTGTCAAAATTTTTTGAAAGTTCTTCATCTAAATAATTAACAAATAATTTTTCTCCAATTTTTTGGGTACTCTCTGCAAATGTATTATTATAGGAGAAATCGTGATCTGTTTGATTTTTTTCCAATATATTTTTTCTTTTAAGTTTAAGTTTTTCCTGCTGGTTAGAAACATCCATGCTGTTCAAGGAGTCATAATCATTATTGGTATGACCATTTTTTATCCCATTAAAATTATTGGAATACTTTTTATCCTCACCCAATATTATCTCTTTATTCATTAATTTGTATAAATTTGCACGGTAAATATATATCATATTGTTTTTATTTACAAAGAACTCTCCCAAAGGAAATATGTTTTCAAGATAAAAAGACCTGTAGGTTGATTTTTTTTCATATTGCCAATCAAATTCAACATTGATATTATCCCTAAAATTTTCTATTATTTTTTTTCTTCGATCATTTGGATCTTCACGGATATCGCTTTCTACTAAAATAATTCTAATCCGGAATTTATCCTCATTTATTGAATATTTTGAATGTGAAAAAATATTATGTAAGTTGGAAAACCAGAAAATAATGCCCTGTTTATTTCCAATATTTGAAATAAATTTAGAAAAACCTTTTAAATCCAGGCCTGATTCTTCATGCTCATTGTAATAATATTGGTCAATTAGTTTTTTGGATATATATGAATTATTTGCTTTTGGCAATAGGTCAACGGACGATATTTTAATGTATTTTTTCAAAATGGATGGCCTCGTATTTGTGTTTAAATATACATGCATCCTATCATTATTTTTATAATAAAAAATACCAAAAGTCCTTCCTAAAACAGCCAGCATTTTATTGCCATAATTATTTCCTTCCCTTTCCTGCACAATCTCAAACCATTTTCCGGAAATCCACATTAAAACCTGCAATAATATCACAATCTATCTACTTAAAATTTGTCATACAATATCAGCCATTATTTTTAAATTTATATTTAGCGATGGTAATACTCACCGTTCAACTGGATTTATAATATGTTTATCAATATTCTTTTCCCTGCTGCCTATTGAAACAATAAATCCCATAAAAACGAGAGGGAGAAAATATATAGCCCATACAAGATTTACTATAAGGGGATATAACAATACATTATTATGGGAATACAATCTTGATATCCCATTATAAACGGCGAAAAAAAGTCCTGAAAAAACTACAACCTGTGTAAGCATTGAAAAATTTTCAATTTTTTTCCTTTTGATTTTTTTGTTCCCTTTAGGGGTCACCACAAATGAGAATTTACGCTTGAACATCCATTTAAAAAATGATTTTGTTACCTCAAAAAATTCTAGGAGCTCAACAGTTTGGTGGAGAATATACCCCTTTAATCTGTATTCTTTATTTTTTCTTATCATAAATACAAAGCTTATGCTTCCTGCAAGAATATATGGAATAATTATAAGGAAATATAACAGGGGATTTATTTTAATAAAAGAAACACCGAACACCAAAAATACAATTGGAGAAAGCAAATATGCCAATGTTACAGGACCCTTCACAATCCAGTAAGCAGTTCCAGATAAATAATCAATGAAGCTTGAGAAGCTAAGATTTTCCCTGATAAGATCAGGAAGCAATTGAAATCCCCCAAGGGACCATCTACCCTGCTGTTTTAAATATGAATTTAGGGTTCGGGGGGATTCACCATACCATATTCCAGGAAAATCAACATATTCTGATATGTACCCCCTTGCATGAAGCATAACCGATGTTGAAATATCCTCGGTTACCGTATTCTCCTTCATAAAACCCACCTCTTTTATATGTGAAATTCTAAATGTTGTTCCTGAACCAAGGCTAAATGCGGAATTTAGATTTCTTCCCCTCATAATTATCCTTAAAAATGGGATTTGTTGGTAATAGGCACCCTTTGCAATCAACGTATTTGATTCGCTGTAAAATTGGGGAACCTGTACCATCGACACTCTTGTATTATTAAAATGTATAATTACATAATCATAAAATATAGATGATGGTCTTTGATCGGCATCAAAAACCGTGAATAAATCATAATTTTTTGAAATCATTTTTAATGCGTTATTTATTGCACCAGCTTTAAAACCAGTTCTATTATCTCTATGTATATACTCTATACCATTATTTTTACAAAAATTATACATTTCATCCGAAATTTCCCTGTTTGTTGAATCATCCAGAAGAAAGGTTTTCCCGAAACCGTATCTTAATATAGCTGATTTTACTGAAAGCAATGTTAATTTTAAAATTTCCGTATCCTCATTATATGAGGTTACTAAGGCCGCTACCTTGTATATTTTTTCAACAGTTACTGGAAAAACAGCAATCATATTGTAATTTTTTGACCGTTTATAATGAATAATATATACAAAAAGGGTGAAAAAACCCAGGGTAAATCCAAACCATATAAGGTATGTAAGCCAGATAAAATAGATATTTATGAATGTTAAAAATGTTATGTATCCCGGAATTATTATTAAAATTAAGACCATTAAGACATTCAATATTTTCATATATCCTGCCCTATATTTATTTCAGAAACTTTATTTTTCAAAACGCTTGAAATTATGGTTTTCAAATCTCCAGTTTCAATACCGAATTTTGAAACCATTGTTGCACCAAAATTATTGTCCACATATAATGTATTTATTTCATTTTCATTAACAGGACCATCCATTGTTATTTTTATATTGTTTGTTATTATGGTATCATCAGTTATGCTGTGTATCATATCCAATTGTTTCAAAAGTTGTTGTACCCATATAATTGGATCATGGGAAATAAGTGATGAAACAAGAAATTCCTTTAAGCCATCAACAATTGAAAAGTTTATTCTTAATTTGTTTATAATTCTCTGTATTCCATAATTGTTAAAAACATAGCAATCATTACCGTATTCCCTATCGGATAAATTTATATTTTTAACTGACAGGTAATTTAACTGTGTCTCATAATCAATATTATTTTTATCCAGAATATTTTTTGCTAAATTTAAGACATCTATATTGTCGTTATTATAATATGATGATAAATTAACTGTTTCCAATTTCGGGGAATATTTATTTATTATATTATTATGTTTAGTTAAAAATAATAGTTTGGTTTTCCATGGCTCAAAGGATTCAATCAGAGAATCTATAAAGAGATTTAATAATCTATTTCCATTATTTGATTCCACCAATTTTCCTGCTATATCATAAAAATCATATATTAAAAGAATATTTGATGAATTATCGATAACATTACCCATAAAATTAACTATCTCTGATGTGATTAAATTTGCCATCCTGTTTACATCACGAAAATCAGATATTTTTATACTGTCAGCAATATTTTGTGAAAGTACAAAGGCAAATACATTTCTATTATATGAATCAAAAGACAATGTTCTGTAGTTCTCATTATTGTTGAAAACTATTATTTTTTTATTGAAATCATTTTCACTGGAAATGTAGTCTATAACTTTATGCAAGTGAATATCTCTTATAATTAGAAGCATGGAATTGTGTGAAGTCATTAATTCCTTTATAGAATTCTCCAATTTGTTTTTAAAAAGAATTATGCCCTCATTTTCAAGATATTTATCGACGGATTTCTCTGTTTCTAACAATATTCGTTTTCCATTTTCATGGGAGAATCTTGATAACAGATCATTATACCCTATTTTTTGGGCAAAAACATCATCAAAAGCCTTAAAATCACTGCGCACTAATGAAAAAACTATCTTTTTTGATATTTTTTCAGGGATATCACTATATGTTATCATAATTTCATCATAATAATTAGAGTTTCCAGTTGGAACGTCAATAAGGGTATTTACTATATAATCTCTGGATATTACTGTCTCAGATTCTTTTAATTTTATTTTCTTGTTCTTGTTAAGGTTGAAGTAAACACCGTTTATATTGCACAAAACGAAATTTTCAGGGAATTCCATTTCAAGGCATTTATTAAAATTTGATGAAATTGTATTTATAAAGGGCAAAATATCATAAATATTATTTATATTATAATAAAATCCATTCAATAAATTTGTAAATTTTAACAAGTATAGATGTTTTTTATTCCTGCCCATATCAATAATATAACTGTTGATGTTGTTATTTTTAATGGGATTTTTTTCCAAAACCCTGCATGCCTTTTTTATGTTTTTTGTTTTTTTATTTAAAATTAAATATACCGATTTAACCTCAGGTTCCCTGTAATATTTATAAATCATTTTATTTAACTTATTACCCTTTTTTCCATTATAATCGATCTCTGGTGCAATACTCTCTTCCTTAACACCATTAAAATAATTATTTTTTTTATTAATATCATAAATTTCAATATAAGAATCATTTTGAAGTTTTTCCCAAAGGGAGTTGATAAAATTATTTATTATGTTTACCTTGCTTTTCTTCATTGAATTATCAATTATTATCAAAATTCTTCCAGATTTTATATTATTTATTTCGGGAATTCCAGTTTTAGTCAAAATCGGGTATATATCGTTTACATTTTCAATAGAAGCAAATGAGGCCTTTATTTTTGAGGATAATTTTTTCAGGAATTTTATATTGGGGTTTTTACCTATACCAAAAATATGGATTTTTACGTTTTCAGGGAATTTGATATTGCCTTTTTTAACTGCCCGGATAACCTTATTCTTATCTGATATTCTGCCATTTGTCAGTATTATAAAATTAAAATCTTTTTTGCCATCAATATTTTTTAAAGAGTTTAATAAAGGATTTAAAAGAAATGATTTACTTTTCCTGTATTTTTTATCAAAATTTAATTTGCCACCTATATTAAAATTGATTTTTGAAAAACCATCGATATGAATATTATTTTCTGGTATGTTTTTATTTATCTTGCTAACTATTATATTTTCCATTAGTAAATCATTATTGGTTATTTCCTGGCCAATATCAACAAGCACATAATAAAATTTTTGAGTAACACCATCTGAATTTAGGCGTATGGAAATCTGTGCACCGATTAGGGTTTCCTTGTCAACGTTAATGCCATCCTGTGTAAATTTTATTGCCGTTGATAGATTCAAGCAATCATCCTTAGTATATATGAAAATCTTAATATTTAAAATTAGTTTTAATATTTAATTATTTATTAATAATATTTATATATTATTTCTAACATAATTTTATCTGTCAATTTGAATAAAATATTTTAAAATTTTAAAAAATCTTTAATACTTCAATTATATTAATCATCTGATAAAAATGGCATGGAATAAAATAGGCAATTCTAATGAATTGAAACCGGATGAGGTAAAGGAGTATGATATTGATGGAAAAAAAATTCTTGTATCAAATATGGATAATCAACTCTATGCAATTGATGCACTATGTTCACACATGGGCCAAGATCTTGGGAAAGGCAAAAGGAACAACGATATAATAATATGCCCAAAACATCATGCACAGTTTAACGTAAAAAATGGAAAAGTTGAAAAGAATATTAACGCAATATTCAAAATGATAACCAGAAAAGATGCCTCGGATCTAAATTCATATGAAATTAAAATAGAAAATAATGAAATTATGATAAATTTATAATATTTATTTTGGTATTTGCGTGCTTTTTCCACCGTCTACATCAATGTTCTGGCCGGTAACAATATCATTTTCTATTATTTGGTTCACAGCCAGGGCAATATAATATGATGGGTTTCTTTTATTTGAAAGGAGTTTTGTATATTCGGGCATTTTAAAACAGTCATCTTTTGATGTAAATCCAGGTGATACAGCATTTACGCGAATGTTGTACCTTGCAAGTTGGTTTGCAAGTGATTTTACCATATAAATCACTGCACCTTTTCCGGCTGAATATCCCGGATTGCTATTGTAATAAACATTTTTAGCTGCGCCTATGACAGTGATTGATCCACCATTCTCCTTCATATACGGGGATATGGATTTAACCACATTAAAAAATGTTCTTGCATTGTTCATAAGTGCATTTTCAAAAAAATCTATATCTGTATTGAAAATATCATCAAAACTGAAATAATTTCCCGCACAATGGATTACATCTGTTATCCTAAAGTTTATAAAAATCTCATTTACCCTGTTTTTTAATTCATCATAATTATTAAGGTCACATATTGCATGTGGAATATTAAAATGCTCACCAATATTTTTTACTGTTTCCGACCTTCCGATTAAAAAAATGTTATTCCCCCTTTCTGATAAAAATTTAACTATACTGCAGCTCATTCCATTCCCAACCCCCGTTAAAATAATATTTCTCATAATATAATTATGGACTTTTTTAATATAATATTTTTGTAATATCTATGTTTGGGATGTATAAAAAAATTGATTTTTTAATTATTGTTTACAAAAATCCCATTAGATATGGAAGTGTGCCACTTCAGAAGTTTGTATAGAAATACATATATTTATATCCATTATTCTGGTTATTTCCCGTTCTGTATTTTCTTTTAAATGATGGTTTTCCGAATAGTTTCTCAATTTCCTCTCCTGCATAAAAATTTACCATATATTTTCCCTTTACGTATTTAAGGAGTTTTTTAATATGGATAAAATCTTCATCTACAAAATTGAAATTATACCATTTTTTGCCAGGATATGGAGGATCAAGATAAAAGAACACATCATCATTGTCATACTTGTTCAGTATATATGTATAATCCTGGTTTTCTATTGTCCATTTTTTTATTCCCATCCTAATATGGTCCAGCAAATCTATTTTTTTTACCATATTTGTGTATACAGATTTTTCCCTTGTATTGTATGTTTCACCCATTCCACCGAAGCTTACGTTGTAATTATAAAAGGTTAAAAATGCTCGGTATACATTATTTTTTGGAAAATCAACACTCATTTTGCTTTCATAATACTTTGCGAAAGTTTCCCTTGTTTTTATAATTTCCATAAGCATTGACCGGAATTCTGGATAACTGTATTTAATAACTCTGAACAGGTTTGCTAAATCCGGATCCCTATCATTGTATACTTTATTTCCAGAATCTATATTTAACAATACCGTGCCTGAACCACCAAATATATCAATAAAATACCTTTTACCCGTTTTAATATAGTTGTAATTTATATCCTCCATTGCCGCATTTTTTGCACCAGGATATTTCATTATTTTTATCATCATTTAGATGGATGTTAATCAAATACCTGTATTTATGATTTTATAGTATAAAAATTAACATACAATATTTTAGTTGGCCTGAAATATTGATTTTTTATCACAGTGAGCGGGAAAACCCACACCATTTATGGGTGGGATGAAAGCGAATTAAAGAGTTAAATATAATGAAAGAATGTATATAATAATATACATGAAAGCATACAAGTTCAGGCTGTACCCATCTTCAGAGCAGGAAAAAAAATTAAACAACCAGATAGAACTCTGCAGACAGTTGTATAACTCATTCATTATTGAAAGAAGATATGCATATAAAGGAAATAACATATCCTTGAATTACACTTATCAGGCAAATGAGATACCTGAACTGAAGAACACTTTTGTAGAATATAAAGGGGTTCATTCCCAAGTTTTGCAGGATGTTGCACAGAGAGTAAACCGTGCATATAAGAACTTTTTCAGGAGGAACAATGAAAAAAAACAAGGAAAAAGACAGAAAGCAGGATTCCCAAGACTGAAGGGAAAGGGACAGTACAAATCACTGACCTATCCACAATCAGGATTTGAGATACTACAGAACGGGCACTTGGAACTTTCAAAGATCGGCATAATAAGGATGTTCCAACATCGTGAGATTATGGGTGAAATAAAGACACTAAGCATTTCAACTGATAAAACAGGAAAATGGTATGCATCATTCTCTGTAGAAGAAAATAATCTTGATTTCCAACCAGAACTGACCATGAATGCTGTAGGAATAGATGCCGGTTTATCACATCTCACCACCATGAGTGATGGAACTGTTATTGATCCTCCAAAATTCCTCAGGAAAGGAGAGAAAAGAATATCTCCGAAAGAATATTTCATTGTGATTCCTGCGGTTTTGAGATTGATAGGGATCTCAACGCATCGATAAACATTCTCAATAGGGGAATAGAAAAAGTAGGGAGGGGCACTCCCGAAGTTACGCCTGTGGAGATTGGGGCACTACCCGCGAGGGCAACTCCGGTCACAGAAGCAGGAAGCCCACGGTTTTAATCGTGGGAGGATGTCACAAATAACAATATACAATTAAAAACGTTATTTTAAATATAGGAATGAAATAAAAGTCAATTATATATGATTCAATCCAAAAAAAGTTTATATTACCTTGCAGGGATGAATACAATACATATGGGCACCAACTATTTGTGGATTTCTTTTGAGTCATATATTTTGCCACTTGAATTGATAATATACCATGAGAATAGCCTATTTCTTGGTTTAATTGCCTTTATTGGTACATCATTTGGTGTTTTCATTGGATTATTATCTGGAACTTCCAGTGATAAATATTATATATTGTGGGGTAAGAGGGGTCCCTATATCCTTATTGGTGCACTTATAGCAATAGCAGCAATATTCATAAATAATGAAATAAAAATAACGGTCATTGGAATTCTTATGGGTTATTTGATAATTCAGATATCATCAAACATTTCGGTGGGTGCATACCAGCCCTTGTTTGTGGATATTCTCCAGAAGGACCAACGTGGAACAGCAGCTGGAATTGATGGTCTTTTTGTTCTCATAGGGAGTGCAATGGGATATGCAATCACTGGCTACCTTATATCATCGGGCGACGAACAATATGCATTGTATGGGCTTGCCATGGCCTTGCTGGTTACAGCATTGATAACAACATATACAATAAAAAATGATGATAAAATTCAAAAAATGGGAAGGGGAAATATTTTTAAAAATTTTATGGATATATTCAACCTTAGAAATAGGATGAAGAATTATATTTATGTTATTATAGGGACTTTTATGGTTTTTTCCGGTATTGTTGGTTTATCATTTTTTGAAATTTATTTCTTTAAATACGTATTGAATTATTCAAACCCAGCATATTATGTATCCGTGGCAGGGATTGTGGTACTTGCTGTTTCTGCCGGTAGTTCCTTATTATTCGGTTTTCTATCGGATAAAGTTGGAAGGGTAGAAATACTGGTAATAACCACAGTCATTGGGGCAGCTGGAATGTTTCTCATACCAGAATTTGAAAGGTTTGATTATTTTTTAATATTTGGGTCAATGATAGGCATATCTTATGGGATATTTATGAGTGTTTCTAAAGCGCTTGCAAGTGACATGTCGCCCAAATCGGATGCAGGCAAATTCATGGCATATTATAATATAGCCACGGGAGGCGCATCATCAATATCGCCGCTAATATACGGTTTGATGCTTTATTTTGTCAATTCATACGCATTGGGATTTAAATTAATATTTTATACGGCCGGAAGTTTCTTTATAATCGGTTTTATTCTTTTTTATATCACATTAAAAAAATAAAATAATTTTATATAACAATACAATATATATTAATGGATAAACATTCCAGAAAATCCCTTAGATACATTTTTGGCATGAATTCAATATTCCTTGGGAACAATTATTTATGGATATCCTTTGAATCATTATTTTTGCCATATTTGATTGAACTTATCCTGCCTGTAAATCTTCAATCGATATATCTTGGCGTTATTGCATTTTCCGGAATCATTCTTGGAATATTATTTAATTTATTATCCGGTATTATAACTGATAACTTTCAATCAAAAATTGGAAGGAGGAGGCCGATGATTTTACTTGGTTCGATAATCACCCTTATTTCACTTTTGCTTTTTATCACAATAAAAATTTCATTTATACTTGTTGTATCAGTTTACATATTAATTGAAATAGGCTCAAACATAGCATACGGTTCCTATTTGCCACTAATAAGGGATGTTATACCAGATTACCAGAGAGGGGCATCATCTGGAATTAGTGGATTCTTCACATTGGTTGGAACGGCTGCAGGCTTTGGCATATCAGGTTTGTTACTTGGCATAAATCAATTAATTCCTGCAGTAATTGTTATAATAGTTGCCATAGCAATATCGACAGCCACCACGGTGAATACAATTAAGGGAGAGGATGTAAGAACAAACGCAGATCGGTTTTTGAAGCATTTCTCAAGAATTTTCAAAAAAATAACAAACGTTAAACGATTCAAATGGATGTTCATATCCAATTTTTTTATAATTCTTGGAAGCTCGGGATTGACGTTTTTTGAGTTTTATTATTTCAGATATGTTTTGGATTTAAAGGACAGTGCAATATATGTTGCAATAGCAGGTTTGGTAATACTGGCGATATCCGCTGTTTCAACTGTTTTTATTGGGATTTTGTCGGATAAAATTGGAAAGGAGATTTTTATATTGGTATTTCCATTGATAGGTGGCATAAGCATATTCATGATTGCATACATAAATAATTTTTATACGTTCCTGGTCCTTGGTTCATTGATTGGCATATCATTTGGCAATTATTTTTCCCTTTCAAATTCATTCATCAGCTATATTGTTCCCGGTGGAAATCCTGGAAAATTCATGGCGTTGTTTTCCATGTCCACCGGTCTTGGTTCAGCAATATCTCCATTGATATATGGCCTTATATTGTTTTTGCTGAAAAACCAGAGCAGAGTAGCATATGGTAAATTATTTGAAATATCCTCAATTTTCTTTTTCATAGGATTTATTTTGATATTTTTCAGGGTTGTTAATGCAAGAAATATTTTAAAAAAACAGATGTGATTTATACTTATAAATAATCCATGATTATGGATTTAAAGGAATATATAGATGAAGGAATTGAAGCACGCAGGGCAATTGATCCGAATCAGATTGGTAAAATTGCTTATGGCATATTGAAATCTTTTGATAATGGTGGAAAATTGATTGTTTTTGGAAATGGTGGTTCTGCTGCGGATGCCCAGCACTTTGTTGCCGAACTGACTGGCCATTTTCTCAAGGACCGCAGGTCATTGCCTGCTATTGCACTTACGACAAACACATCATCGTTAACCGCAATATCGAATGATTATAATTACGATGTAGTTTTTTCAAGGCAGATTGAAGCCTTATGCAATAAACCCGATTATGTTGTTGGATTGAGTACATCAGGAAATTCAAAAAATGTAATACTTGGTCTTGAAAAGGCTAAAGACATTGGAGCTTTTACCCTTGGTATGACCGGAAGAACCGGTGGAAAAATGAAAAATTTGTGCAATGAAACACTATTGGTGAATTCAGACAGGACATCCATAATACAGGAAATCCATATTACGGTAATACATATGATTTGCGCACTTATAGACGAAAAATACTGATTATTCCGAAAAGTAGATAATTCTTGACCCTTCGAAATCAAAATCAAATTTTATTTCCCTTAAATTTAGAGCATTCAATTTTTTCTTATTTTCACTATCAATAACAAATACAAAAAACCCACCTCCACCAGCACCAATCAAATTACCTCCCATTGCGCCAAATGAAAGAGCCTTATTGTAAAGGTTGTCAATAAAGTCTGTTGATATTTTTTCTGATTGCGATTTCTTCAGTTTCCAGTTTTCATTTAAAATTTGGCCAAGTTTATTTATATCATTCGTGTACAAGGCATTGAAGAAATCCTTCGACAAGTCCTTCATTTTATGATAGGCATCAAGATGTTCATTGATCTTTTTTTCCATATCAACATGTATATTTGAGGATTGCCTTGATATGCCAGTATAATAAAATGCCATATGGGATTTGAGTTTTTCAAGTTTATCAATATCAAGCGACACAGGACTGACAAAAACACTTTCATTCTTGTTGAATGTTAAAAGATTTATCCCACCATAGGAAGCCATGTATTGGTCCTGTTTTCCGCCCGCTTCATTCAATATCTCCCTTTCAATTTTTATAGCTTCCTTTGCAAGTTGTTCCTTGGATGCATATTCTGATTTATAGGCATGGAGGGCATTCAACAATCCCACGAGAAATGTGGAACTTGATCCAAGGCCAGTACCCTGGGAAGGTATATCAGAAATACTTAAAACTTCAATTCCCCCATCTATTTCAAGCAATTTCATTGCCTCCCTTACAGAGGGATGTTTTATCTGGTCAACTGTATCAACAATTTCAGTTGTGGAATAAGAAACCCTTATTTTTGAATCAAATTTTTTATTTACAATAATATAGATATATTTGTTTATGGCAGCCGATATAAGTGAACCGGTATACTTTCTGTAATAAGCGGGTATATCAGTTCCACCACCAACGAAACCTATCCTTAACGGGGTTTTTGTTATTATCATTATTATCAGTAATTATAATATTTGATCAATTTATCTATGCCCTCGTCAAGTGATATTTTTGCCTTAAATCCCAATTTTTCTTCAGGTTTTTTTGTATCCGCAAGAGTTTCATGGACATAATTTTTTATTGGCATTTTAATGTATTCTGGTTTTACATTTGTTTTTAGGTGTTTATTCACTATATCAACAAGTTGGTTCAGGGAGTAATTTTTTCCTGTTCCAACATTGTACACATTGAAACCTTTGTTGTTCAGTGCAGCCAGTACAAGGGCATCAACAAGATCATCTACAAATACAAAATCCCTTCTCTGTTCTCCATCACCATAAAGTATAGGTGATTTGTTTTCATGCATGTCCCAAAGAAATTGTGATACAAGATTTGCGAATATTTTCTTGGATTTTTCATGGTAGCCATAAATTGAGAAGAATCTCATCGCAGAGATATCCATTCCATATAACTTATCGTAAAGCTGGGATATTCTTTCCATTGGTATCCTTGCTTCGGTGTAGAAATCCGACACCTCTGGGATAACATCTTCCCTGTGTGGTGGTTTTATGCCGCTGTAAATTGATGATGTTGATGCATATACAATCTTTGATTTGTGTTTTTTTGCAAGCTCAAGAATATTTATCATATCATTTATTGCATTTCCAATTAATAATGGATTATCCCTGTACATTGGTGAGGAGGAATATATTCCTATGTGAAAAATATAATCAACATCAAGGCAATAGTTTTTAATATTTTCAATTCTATCCTTGATAAAGTCAACATCTGATACTATATCCTTCAAATTACCGAGTGATCCTGTCTGTAGATCATCCATAACATAAACATGATTTTTTTTGTATAACCTGTGAACAAGATTGGACCCAATAAAACCGGCACCCCCAGTTACCAAAATTTCTTTATTTTCAATTTCCATAAAAAAGGTATTATAATACCATATAAAAAAGTTTATTTTAAAATTATGTGTCCTGCCATTCTGCACATGAATTTTTTTATAATATATGAATACATAGGGGGCAATAAAAATATAAACGAAATAATTTTAACTATTTTCTGGCGGTTACTACAACCCATCTTTTGATAAATGAATTATTTTTGAAATCTATATATGATAGAAATGTACTGTCAGCCTTTTTTAAAAAATTATAGCTTTCAATGCCCTCTGGGGAATTTTCTGCTACAGGGTAAACCCATTCAAGAAAGTTAAGCCTTTTTTCATATATTTTATATTTGATGTCCCTGAATCCCTGGTCTTTTAACAATTGTGCCCACCTTTCAGGAGATTCAGCATACATATGGGTGTGATCCCTCAATCTTTCCAGCCTGTTTAAATTTTCAACATTATCATCGGAAGCAGTCATATCATCTATGCCTATCATGCCATTATTTTTTAGAACCCTATAAGATTCTTTTAAAAATTTTTCCTTGTCCATAAAATGATGTGCTGCCCTTCTGCATGTAACCACATCAAAGAAATTATCAGTATATGGGAGTTCTTCAACCGGGGCTTTGACAACTTCAATGTTGTCCATCCCATTTTCATTGGCAAGTTTCCTTGTTTCCCTTAGCATATTCTCGGCAAAATCAAGTGCATAAACCTTTTTAATATATGTTGCCATCTTGATTGCCGTAAAACCGGATCCAGTAGCAATATCAAGACCGATCATATCACCGGAGAGTTCCATGGAATTCATCAGTATTTCAAGGTCACTGTCATTTTTATGTGAATCGCTATTGGAATAATTTGTTGCATTACTATTGAAGAAATTTTTAGTTTCATTATAATCATCCATATACTTCCATTATAATCGGATATATAAATTATTGATATCCCAATATTTTCAGTGCAATTAAAAGATTGTGTAACTATTTTGCTGTAAATTTAATGGGGTCTTCCATATTCAGTTTAGGTGATAAAAATGAAAAACCCAAATGTAGTATTTAAAGAGTTAATAAAAAGTTATCTATTAGATCATAAAGAAG
>JAKBQY010000016.1 GCA_021835025.1 Thermoplasmata archaeon
CCATTGTATTAATTCATTTGCCAGAATATATTATGTTCATAATTCAGTGTGAACTACCTCAAGCTAAAGCTTTGAAGCTTACGATTTTAACCACTAAACTTGCATGCATGTGTGAAATACTGTTAAGGTATTACAGCATAGATGTATAGGTTTTCATATTCACGGCTGCAACCTCACCGGGTTGCTCTATTCACGGATGGATTTGTAAATTTTATCCGATTTCTCAGACATGTTTCGTTTTCTCTATGTATTTATTTACCGCTTTCCGTATTACCACCCCAAGATGAAAGAAATTTTGATCTCATCCGAAATGCTAGAATCATGTTCTTCACCCATAGGAATTCTTTACGAAGAACATAGAATGTATAATCCTTGATCCTGTAGACCGTGTAATACATCCTGATCCTTGAATTCATGTCGAAGAGAAGAAACACATAGTACTGGCAGCAATACACCATGCAGACATTTCTTATCTTTGTTAACTATTTACATATATTTAATAAATATATGGAGTTCATTATTATAATTTGAAAGGATCCAAAATTCCTTTAACTCCCGAAGATTGAAACTCTCCCGCTGGTTTTCTGAAAATTCTAATTAAAAAAGGTTTAAGGAATAAACTCAGGATTTTTAATAATTTTTATAGTTCAAATTAAAAATTAGGATTGTAAATTTTCATCCAAGCATATTTTTTTTACGGGAAGCAAATATGCTGACAATCCAAAGTACCAACAAAATTGGGCATCCAAACAGCCAGATAATTATCATCATGCTGTACAATAAATAAAAACTGATGGGAATGAACATAATTGATATTATCGGTATTGCTATTGCCCAAACCAGCCCGATAATACCTGTGGATAATGCCCTGTTTTCTGATTCTGTTAAAATATTTACAATAAAAATTAAAACAGCATAAATAATTATAAACAGGAACCATCCCGTAATGCCCCACGAAATACTTATAGAACCTTGTATGGCTAAGTTGCCATTAAATATGGAATAATGGTTGGCAAAAATAACCGTCTGTTCGGAATAAAATGCCTGTATTCCAACAATAAATCCCGCAATAATAAAAGGAATAGATATAAGGGGGTAATATCCCTTAATAGATGATAGAAAAAGCAACATGACACCACCAATTAAGATAAGAATTGCTGAAATTAAAAAAAGTGATGATATTTGTATTTCCGGAATTCTAAGAAGATTCGGCCCCTCGCTTATCAATGTAAAATATATAGGTACAAGAAAACCTCCTGTAATAATTGGTCCCTTTTGTGGTGGAAAGTATACAACCCCACTGAGTCCAGATATGTGGTATGCCCACCATGGCATAAATAAACTAAATATGATCAATATTCCCAGAAAACGGAATATTTCTGGCCTTAGTCCCAAAGAATGTTCTGAACCTATATTGTTTAACTCCGTTTTAAGAGCATATTTAAAAAAGTGGATATAAACCATTATAAGGAGGTAAATAAGATATAAAAATGGAGCTATTGTTATATATTTTATTAAATACGGGTTATCCAGAAGAAAATAAATTGTAAAGAAAAATAAATTTGCCTCAGTAATAATATGCAACCCCAATGCAAAGTTTTTGATGCGAATAATTTTAAAGCCAGAAAATATTATCTGTTTTCTCATTATTAATGCAGATATCCCAAAAATTACAATAATTAGAAGAAGAATAAGATAAAGACCGTTTAATGAAGTAAAGAAAATGGAGTAATAAAATTGTTTGAAACCGCCAGAAATGATTTCTAAAATAATGGGAAGCTTAGCGATACCAATTGAAATCAACATTACAAAAAAAGTAGATACAAAGGATATGATAATAAGTACATAATAAACGACCTTTAAAACAACAATATATAGGATAACAATAAGAAAAGAGTAGATTACCAAATACTGGTACCAGTATTTATCGAAAATTCCTCCGTCAATAAATATAAATATACTTATAATCAAGCCTGAAAGTGAAAACCAAATATCAGTGAAAAGGTTATTTTTATTTAAGGAAATTATAGAACCTGACAGAAATGTAAAAAATATAAATATAGAAATAAAAAATAGAAAATTTTGTGAATCAATCATCAATTTACCCTATGTTTAAATAGAAGATTGTATATTATTAATAGTTTATGTTTCATTCTATGCAGAACATACAGGGTTAGGAATTTGAGTTATTTTCTCTTCCGGTTACCGTGAGATCCTATGTGGTGAAATATTTTTAGTTCGTAGTAACTGTGTAAAAACCCTGCCTCTATGAAGCCCCCCTGCGAAAGTTTTTCATATGTCATAAACAGGCTTGTGTACCGAAGGAAAGCGAAAGCGTTTTATGGTCTTTTGAAAGGAAGCAAGATTCTCGATGAACTGGAACGTGAGGTCATTAAGAACAGGAAAGGATCGGTTCCGAGAAAGTATTTATGATTGTTCTTGACACTTCTTATCTTATCTCAATTGCCAGAGATTATCTCAACCCGCATTTCAACCCACACATGCGTCATGGCTGAACCGGATGGGATTATGGTTCGGCATATTAGGAAAGAAGGTCCTCGAAAGAGGTGGATTCGTATCCACAGAAGAGTTGGCTACCAAAATCACAACGTTTATAGGATATTACAACAAAACTGGAAACCTTTCAAATGGACGTACAAGGGAAAGGTGTTGATAGTTTAGACAACATAATTGACTAAATTAATGGACTACATACTAGGAATATTCAATAAGACAATGCATTATCTTATGAAATCTGTGAAAAGCCTGTCTAATACAAATAATATTTTATATAAAAATCCATTTAACATTCATGAAAATATTATCGTGGAATGTCAATGGTTTGAGAGCAGCTTTAAAAAATGGAATACTTGATTTTATTCACAAAGAATCTCCTGACATGATTTTATTTCAGGAAATAAAGGTCGATAAAAATAGCATACCTGAAGAATTTCATCATATGGATTATAAGCTATATATAAACAGTGCGGAAAAAAAAGGATACAGCGGTACTATGGCACTGGTAAAAAAGGATCCATTAAATTATACAAAAGGAATAGGGAATGCTGAATTTGATTCAGAGGGTAGAATTCAAACTCTAGAATACGATGATTTCTATTTAATAAATTCATATTTTCCAAATTCCCAGCATGGACTAACAAGACTGAATTATAAATTGAGGTTTGATGATGAATTATTAAGTTATCTAAATAAACTCAATGAAAAAAAGAACATCATTATTACAGGAGATTTCAATGTGGCGCATGAAGAAATTGATATAGCAAGGCCAAAGGATAATGAAAAAAATGCTGGATTTACTATTGAAGAAAGAGATTTTATGACAAAATTCCTAAAAAATGGATATATTGATACATATAGATATTTCCATAAAGAGCCGGGTCATTATTCATGGTGGTCTTATAGATTCAATGCAAGAGAAAAGAATATAGGCTGGAGAATAGATTATTTTGTTGTTTCCGATAAGTTCATAAAAAATATAGGGGATTCAATAATATTTGAAAATATGAAAGGATCAGACCATGCACCATTGGAATTAATTATAAAGTAATTTATTTTTTTAATATTTCCGATTTCCTTTTTACATGTTTCCAGTTGAATCCCTTGAATCTTTCCTCATTTTCAACATAGCCCCTCTGATGGTAACCATAGGCTTCCCAGAAACCATCTTTGTAATCCTTCATTAATTTAATTTCTATTATCCATTTGGCACTCTTCCATCCATATAATTTTGGTATAAATGGCCTTGCTGGAAATCCCTGTTTTTGGTTTAGTTTTTCCCCATTGATTGTTAGTGCAAGAATGCTTTTTTCATCAAGTATGTCTTCCATTTGTACGGGTGTATCGTAATTATCTGCACATTTAAACATAACCCATTCTGCACTCTCATCTGGAAATGAATCCATTATCAAATTTTTTAGTGATGGCCCCTTCCATATAGCATCTTTTATGCTCCATTTTGTGACACAGTTGAAATCCGATATGTATTCAATGTTTCTCATGCCTTCTAATTCTTTATATGTGTATGATCTGGGGTTTTTTACCAACCCGGTTATACTTAAATGCCATTTATTTTCATCAATCAATGGACCATCAAGGGCATCGTATATGATAAAATTATCAACATATCTCTGGCCCGGGTTTTTTATCTGTATTTTATCCATTATTTTATTATATCTATAAAATATTTAATAATTATTCAAAATAATTTTATCCGGAAAAATAGGTGATATTTAAAAAATATTATGGAAAAATCAATAATTCCAATAGAAATATAATTTTCATCAATTCAGGATAATAATTATTAATTAATATGCGATATACAAAATATGAAGATATATTTTGAATCCTATGGATGCACATTAGAAAAATCAGAATCTTCACTTTATTTAAATAAAATGTTAAATGATAAAAATAACATACTGGTAAAAACTCCCGAAGAGGCGGATTTAAGCATTATAGGTACTTGTGTGGTGATAAAGCACACAGAAGATAAAATGGTCAGAAGAATCTCTGAACTGTCAAATAAATCAGATAAGGTCAGGGTACTTGGTTGCTTAAGCACAATTAATGGCAATACTCTTGAATCCGAAAATATAGAGGTTTTAAAACCAAAGGAATTCAGAAATTTCTATACCGGTGGCCTTGATGATATTGATATAAAATCTGATATTTATGATGGTATACCGATAAATCAGGGATGTACTGGAAGCTGCAATTTCTGTATTTCCCATATAGCACGAGGAAGACTCCTGTCAAGGCCTTCAGAGAAAATAGTGAATCAGATAAAAATGCAACTAGACCATAATATAAAAGAAATAAGGATTTCATCACTGGATACTGCAGCCTATGGAAAGGATATACAGACGGATCTTGCGGAGTTGGTCAATAAGATAACGTCAATAGACCAACAATTCAGGTTGCGGGTAGGGATGATGGAGCCAAGGAATACCTATGATATTCTCTCAAAATTGCTAAATTCTTATAAAAATAATAAGGTCTATAAATTTCTTCATCTTCCGGTTCAGAGTGCGGACAATACCGTTCTGAATGCCATGAACAGAGAATACACATACGAAGAGGCGATAAAGGTTCTCAAAGCATTCAAGGACAATTTTAAGGATATGTCAATTGCAACAGATATTATACTTGGATATTACAATGATAGTTCAGAGGGTTTTGAAAAAACACATAAATTCATAGAGGAATTAAAGCCAGATATAATAAATATAACAAGGTTCTCACCAAGGCCATATACCCGAGATTTCAATAAAAAGCCCATGAATTCAAATCTGTTAAAAGAGTGGTCAAATTCCCTTATTGAATTGCATGTCGAAATAATGGATAAAAAGTTGAATGGGTATATAGGGAAAATTGAGGAAGTAATGATTACTGAAAAAGGAAAAAACGGTACCTATGTTGGCAGGGATGACAATTATAGACCGGTAGTATTGAAGGGGAAATATAATTTGTATGATAAAATAAAATGTCTGATAACATCTCATGGAAATAATTATTTAATTGGAGAATAATCCACGGAAACAATTTCATCCATTACATATTTTTGATTTCTGTTAAATCCAAAAAGCATATTGAATTCCACAGGTGTAAGCACAGGCATTTTGAATTTATCCTCATCATCTATGGAAACCCTCGGGCAGCCGGTAAAAACAACAGCATCACACATAAAATTTTCAAAATCAAGAGGGTTTGCATTATCAGCTGTTACCAGTATTGCATCTTTCCCCATTGAAATAATTTTTGAATAAATATTTTCAGCCAATCTTTTCCTGTATTGCCCAATTTTTGTATCAATTACAACACAGAATCTTTTTGCATCCATAGCCCTTTCAATTTTTGCATATCTTCTCCTCAAGAATTTTTCAGTATTATCTTTGATGTTTCTTATTGTTTTTTCATTCAGGTCAAGAATATATACGCTCTTATCTGATGATAGTTGTGCACCAATTGCATGGAACATACCAGTGCTTACAAGTAAGTATGCGTCTACATATAATGATACTGAATGGGCAGAACTGAAATTGCAACCAAGCACCTGGCCAGGATATTTCAATCTTTTATCATTTTCTCCTATAATAACGTTAAACCCCAGTCTTTCAAGTTTTGATTTGACATATTTCATCTCATTATAATACTGTACGGATGACAGTAACCCCACATTATTTATTTTATCACTTTTTAGAACGTCGAATATGGAATCATCCAGGTCAATTTTTTTATAAAAGTATTCAACAAAAAATACAGGTATGGGGTATTTTATATTAGGTATCTCTGTATGCCCGAACTGTACTATTGCATCAACTTTCCCATATACTTCCTGGTTTCCTATATCGCATGCGCCATAAAATGATGAGGAACTTATAACTACACTATAAATGCTTGAATAATAATTAAACAGGTCAAATGCATCCGGTTTTAGACCGTCGGGTATTTGCAGTAAAATCTTTTTTGCATTTATTTTTTTTAATTCAATCAACACTTCTTCCTTATTCATTTACTCGCCTTTTAGAGACTCCAACCATTAACATCAGGAGTTATTATACTTTCTTCATTGAGAGTTTTGCGCCCTTCAATACCATATATCATTTTATTATTTATAATATATTTCCGCTGGCGAACTAAGTATTATTTATCATGGGGGAAGATTGGCTGGCAATGGATAATACAATTTTAATGATTATTGTATAAACCATCATATTATCCATTGGGTCTTAACCCAAAGGTTGTAAAACAGGATTGCAAGGTAAAAATAAAGAGGTTTTATGTTCCCATTCTTTGAAGTTGTCTTTGTAAGAAACCTCCTGATCATTCTGTATCCGATCTCTTTTTGCAGAATTTCAATATATCCTTAGGCTGTAGTTTCGTGTTTGTTGAAAATGTGTACAAAATTCAGTCCTTTTTATTTCTAACATATACTGATATAAGGCGGAATGTTGCCTGGCTAAATTTTTGATCTACTGTTTAATCGTGGGAGGATGTCACAAGCACTATCTCCGTCTTATTCAACTTTGGCCGGCATCTATTATTTTACAGATCGGACAGTATGAATAAAAATATAAAATTTATATTTTAAGGTTGGAACTATGTCCACCAAATAAGGATGACGTTGGAGCGACATATTTTTTTATTATATTAATAGCCCGGTAAGCATCTCCGCCAGCAACAGCTATTAATGGATGGGCAGGTTCCCCTGCTATTGCAGCAACGTCTCCCACAGCATATATGCCTGGAACATTGGTTTCAAAATTGTTATTTACCATTATATTTCTGCCGTTTGAGGATGTTTCTATATCCGCCGATTTAAATAAATTTGCCTTTCCAACATGGCCTATTGCAACCACAATTTTATCGATGCTCAAGCTTGTTTCCTTATTTGTCTGTACATTTAATAAGGTAATATCTCTTACCTGCGAGTCCCCAGAAATTTTTGCAACTGATGTGTTCATTATGAACTCTATTTTATCATTATTTCTTGCATTTTCCAGTGTTTTTTCTGCTGCCTTGAATGATGAACTGTGATGTATAACGTATACCTTTTCAGCAGTTTCTGAGAGCTCATTGGCATAGTCTATTGCAGTATCGCCGCCTCCAACAACGGCAACAATTTTTCCACTGAATTTATCAATATCCTTCACGGAATAGCTTAACCCCTTATTCAAAAATTCATTTTCCCCGGGACATCCTATACTTCTTGGTTTAAAATCACCTATTCCGGTGCAAATAAGCACAGTCTTTGTTGAATATTTTTTTGTTTGGTTTACCTCAACAATAATATTCTCATCTTTTTTAATGATATCAGTTACCTTTGAACTGAATAAGATTTCATTCCCAAATGTTCTTGCCTGTTCTTCCATTTTGTCCCTTAATTCTATTGCGTTTATTTTCGGTATCCCCTGTACATCATATACAGTTTTTTCCGGGTATAATTCAGGAATCTGGCCCCCGCTAAAATCTAAAGCCTCAAGTGTCAGGCTTTTTATATCTCTTAAACCTGCTAAAAATGTTGAGAATAACCCTGTGGGTCCTGCTCCGATAATAATAACTTCATAATCTTCCATACCGGTTAATATATATAAACTACAAAAATATTGGTATTAAAACTAAAATTCATATGTGGAACTTCCATAATATTGAGAAGCACATTCTATGGACCTGTATTTTTTATTTCTATTGTTAAGATAGGATTTAACATGATTCATGGCAATATCTGGTGTATTATTATTTTCACTTAAATGCGTTAAAATGATGTTTGTCCTTTCATTGATCGCTTCAGATATGGCCTCGGATGTTTGTTCGTTTGATAAATGGCCGTACTCGCTTGATATTCTTCTTTTTAAATGCTCTGGATATTTCCCATTAATGAGCATTTCACCATCATAATTCGATTCCAGTGCAAGTATATCTGAGTTTTTTATATAATATAACAAATCATCAGAAACAAGTCCAAGATCAGATACAACGGATATTTTTACCCCCCTGTTTTTAATTACATATACAACGGGGTCAACGGCATCATGGCTTACGCTTACCGGTATTATTTCAAAATTTCCAATTGCCGCACTGTCATTTATGGAGTATCCATCTATATTGAGTTTCTCCAGTGTGTTTTTTCTGGAGTAAACATCCATTTTTAACCTATTTTGAATTGATTTTGCACTCGATGAATGGTCAGAATGTTCATGGCTGATAAATAATGATTTTTCCCTTCCATTAAAATCAAACTTTCCAGTTTTTTCTTTGAATCTTTTTAAACTTATACCTGCATCAATCATTATAATATCATTTTCATCCCATATAATTGTTGAATTCCCCTTGCTTCCTGATATAAGCATATAGAAATTAAGCATATTACCTAATATTATATGATATTATAAATTCTTTATTAAATGAGACACCAATTTTCAAAATAATTTACCAATATAAATTATCAATATAAAAATACTTAAATATTTTTCATAAATATATATTGGGTAATTATGGATAATTTATCACAGTGAGCGGGAAATCCCACACCATTTATGGGTGGGATGAAAGCGAATTAAAGGATTAAATATAATGAAATAATATATATAATAATATACATGAAAGCATATAAGTTCAGGCTGTACCCATCTTCGGAACAGGAAATAAAGCTCAACAATCAGATAGAACTCTGCCGACAGTTGTATAACTCATTCATTATTGAAAGAAGATATGCATATAAAGGAAATAACATATCCTTGAATTACACTTATCAGGCAAATGAGATACCTGAACTGAAGAACACTTTTGTAGAATATAAAGGGGTTCATTCCCAAGTTTTGCAGGATGTTGCACAGAGAGTAAACCGTGCATATAATAACTTTTTCAGGAGGAACAATGAAAAAAAGCAGGGAAAAAGACAGAAAGCAGGATTCCCAAGGCTGAAGGGAAAGGGACAGTACAAATCACTGACCTATCCACAATCAGGATTCGACATCATGGAAAATGGACATGTGGAACTTTCAAAGATCGGCATAATAAGGATGTTCCAACATCGTGAGATTATGGGTGAAATAAAGACACTAAGCATTTCAACTGATAAAACAGGGAATTGGTATGCATCATTTTCTGTAGAAGAAAATAATCTTGCTTTCCAACCAGAACTGACCATGAATGCTGTGGGAATAGATGCCGGTTTATCACATCTCACCACCATGAGTGATGGAACTGTTATTGATCCTCCAAAATTCCTCAGGAAAGGAGAGAAGATAATCAAGAGAGCACAGAAGAATCTTTCACGAAAGAAGAAAGGATCAAAAAATAGAAAAAAAGCAAGAAAGATTCTCTCAAAACAACACCAGAAAGTAAAAAATCAAAGAGAAGATTTTGCACAAAAGCTTTCCAATAGAATTGTGAAAAACAATGATTTTATTGTTTTTGAAAATTTAAATACGGCAGGGATGATGAAGA
>JAKBQY010000035.1 GCA_021835025.1 Thermoplasmata archaeon
AATACCATAAAGAATAAAAAAAGGTTAAATAAAACGATACAATTATGAGCATGTGCCTCGGTAGTGTAGCGGCCTATCATACGGGCCTGTCGAGCCCGTGACTCGGGTTCAAATCCCGGCCGAGGCGCTTCTTTTTGCACGGATATATTATTATTCCCATGCTATACAATAATGAAGCAGTTGAATACATTGAGAAAATCAATTATTTTCAGTAAATACACTCTTAAAAATCCTCCCCATAAGATATGTGGCCATTAGGCAATCAGAATTTCAACATTCAGTGATTTACAATAAATGAAAAATGGAATATATTTGCCCCATGAATCCAGTGATAAATAATATAATATAATTAAATAATATAAATGGTAAATGGCAGGAAAATTGTATTTAATCGGTATCGGTCCTGGAAGCTTGGATAATATTACCATAAGGGCAATGAATAAGTTGAAGGAAAGTGATATAATTATAGGCTACAGCAAATATATTGAATTAATCCGGGAAATTATAGGGTATAAAGAAATTTTTGGCAGCAGTGTTGTTGATGAAATTGCCCGGGCAGAGATGGCAATTAAATACACCATCCAGGGTAAAAAAGTATCTGTAATATCAAGCGGCGATTCAGGAATATATGGAATGGCAGGAATAGTACTGGAAATGGTTTCGCACCATAATTACGATATTGATATCGAGATTGTGCCTGGTATAACATCGCTATCATCAAGTTCATCACTTATTGGAACGCCATTGATGAATGATTTCTGCTCAATAAGTTTAAGCGACAGGCTCACACCATGGGAAATGATAGAAAAAAGAATAAAATCTGCAGCTGAAAGTGATTTTGCCATTGTTTTTTACAATCCGAAAAGCCAACAAAGAACGGAAGGTATAAAGAAAGCAAGGGAGATAATAATGGAATATAGAAACAAAAATACACCTGTTGGAATTATAAAAAATGCGTACCGGGAAAATCAGGAGAGTTTTGTAACAAACCTGGAGAAATTTCTGGACTTTGATATCGATATGTTCACCACAATCATTGTGGGGAATTCCAGGTCATATCAATATAAAAATTACATGATCACACCAAGAAATTATGATTTGAGATATAATTTGTAAATTTCTGCCATAAAAATTAGGTTTTCATTTTTTCCTTAACCCATACTATCAACTGAAATCAAAAATTTCTTTATAATAAAATAATATGCTAAATTAATGTGCGGCTCTTTCCTTGATGAAAATTGTGAATATGACAGTATATATACAGGCATAGCCTGAAAAGGTGCTTTATGAACTACACGGGATAAGAAATGCTATTCTCCAGAATAAGTCCATTGAAATTACAAGAAAACGAAAAGGTATCCTCAAATCGTTAGGCATAAAATCATAACATGTGCCTACATTTCTGAACGGTTAAGGTTTGCAACAATTATCAATTAAAGCTTTTATATTATAATAATGGATATTATAATAATGGATATTATAATAATGGATATTATAAAATTTTATAATCATTAAGTAACCAGTACCATAGCGGTATGAATTCTATATTATCTTTATTTTCATAATAATCCCATGTTATTATTATATTTCTATTGCATTTTAATTCTTCAGACGCTTTTATTATGGATTTTAATTCTCTTTTATTTATTTCATCATATGAAGATGCATAAGTTATATTTATCAGGAATTTTACGCTATTTTTATAAATTACAAAATCCACTTCAAGGCCTTCGGATTTCCCATATTGTTTCCAGTAATATATATTGAATAAATTCATTGATTCAGATTTTTTTTCCAAATCCAAGAATACCGTATTTTCCATTAGCCTACCTATATTATAATTATCAGATTTTATATTTATTATTCCTGAATCAACTATGTATATTTTCTTTGGATACTGGTTTTTTGATTTATTTGATTTTGAATATATATCTATTTTAAATATTGAAAAAACCTCAGTGAAATCATATAATAATTGATTTGGCAAATCATGTGATATTTTAAAATTCAACGATTTCAAATAATTATATGTTTTATTTCCGGTAAAATATTTCGAATATAATGATATACAGTAATTAAAAAATACATTTAATATTGAAGGTTCTATGTGAAATCTTTCACCAACATCCTTTATTACCATAGTGTCAGCATATGATTTCAATAACTTTTCCTTATTGCTATGCATTAAGCATATCTCAGGAAATCCGCCATATTTTAAATATTCATTTAAATAATTAATTATTTTTCCTCTTTCAGGACTTTTTATGTACATACCAGGTTTTTCTATAGAGAAATTATTGAATTCAAGAAATTCTTTGAAACTCAATGGAAATACCAGGAAATCTATACTTCTACCCCGAAGTTCCGTGGATAATTCCCTTGATAAAAGCTTAGATGATGATCCCGTTAAATATATATGATATTTTTTTGTTTCATATATTTTATTGATCCATAAATTCCAATTTCTTACTACCTGTATTTCATCAAAAAATAAATATACTGGATTATTAAAATCAGGTTTTGCGATTTCATAATATGATTCTAATAAATCATCCAAATCTCTTGCATCTAAATTTATTAAATATTCATTTTCAAAATTTATGTATAAAATATTGTATTTAGGTATTTTGTTTAACAATTTTTTAATCAATTTATACATTAGATATGTTTTCCCCGACCTTCTTGGGCCTATTATTGAAGTTATAACTGGAATATTTTCAGGCAATTCCATATCTCTATTTTTTATTTCAGGAATATTACTAGTAAACCATTCGGATATCGCCCTTGAAAAGTCATTTTTCCGGCTCATAAATGTATATTTGAAATATATATATTAATATTATCCTGATTCAGGATGATTTATAATAGATATTATCCTATAGCAGGATGATTTTATAACAAGAAATATAAATTACATATTTGTGCTGGATAGTGCACCATATCATCATGCAGGTATGATAAACGAATATCTTGACCATACTGATATGAAACTGCTATTCCTGCCACCATACAAAAACAAAAATACACCTGTTGGAATTATAAAAAATGCATACCGGGAAAATCAGGAGAGTTTTGTAACAAACCTGGAGAAATTTCTGGACTTTGATATCTATATATTCACCACAATCATTGGGGTAATTCCAGGCCATATCAATATAAAAATTACACGATCACACCAAGAAATTATGATTTGAGATATAATTTGTAAATTTCCGCCATAAAAATTAGGTTTTCATTTTTTCCTTAACCCATACTATCAACTGAAATCAAAATTTCTTTATAATAAAATAATATACTAAATTAATGTGTGGAGATTGCCTTGATGAAACTTGTGAATGCAGTAGGTGCTATACATACAGGCATAACCAGATGTGCCCCAATTGTGGGCATATAATTTTGCTGGATTGCTGCCAGGGATTTATAAAGCACGTGTATGATATAAAACGATAAAGAAATAGTTAGCTATTACCATTTAGAAAATATTATATATTATTTTATCAACGTATTAGTACGCAGGCAAACAATTTTTTTGAAGAAACAAAAGGAATATGACTGCAATTTCCTCTGTTTTATTTGTTCCTATGTTTTCCTCCAATTTCCCGGGTTGTGAGTCATGTATTATTCCATGGGTATGCAAAGTCACAGATCCTGTTTTAATGCTTTCCTGCCCATGAAATGGCCCGAAGAATAGAAGCTAACTTTATCGGTATCTATATTGTTATAAAAATATGATAGATAAGGGTTATGAAATTACAGTTGAAGAAATGGAAAATTTTATTAAAAAAAATCGTTTAAAAATTGAAGATGCAGATGGCACATTCTTTTATAGGGGTGTATCAAAATTATGGTTGAATCCTGAAGAATATAGTGAATATTATGATTCATCTCCGGGAATAGGATATGGTCTTTCAAAATGGATAAATAAAAATATTTCAATTGCGGGTTCTGAAACGCCTTCAAGCGAAGTTATTCCTCCAAATTAAAGGGCACAAGATTGCATGTCCACCAGTATTTAATAGCAAAATGCGGCATAGGAATAATAGACAATATAAAACTGGATGAACTAAATAACGAAAATATTTATGAACTTTTATTCATATGCTCTCCTTTATTAATCTGCTTTTCCGAGGTATTTTTCAAAAGTTGATGATGCCGTTTTTATTGTTGCCGATGAATTTAAATGTGCCATTACATGTTGTGGTGTATTCGGTGTCCAGCTTGATGATGTGCCGCTTCCTAGCAGGGTTGCATTTACCGGATTGTACATAAATAAATTATAAATGTATGTTCCATGTGGCCCTGTTATAATGAAAGTTGTTTCAAGATGCTCCTTGAAGGATATATCTGAGGAATATTTATTAAATATTTTTGCGACGGAAGATGGAAATGTTTTGTTTATGAGGGAAAGCCCATAGCTTATCCTTGCACTACTGCTTAGAGATTTATTGTGTATCGTTCCAGTCATTGTTTGGTTGTACATGTACAGGGGATAAAATGTGAATTTCGTACCGGCATTTTTGAATGTTATATTTTTATTGAATAAAAGTCCCGAGTTGTTCGCAAAGAGATCTGTTGGGCTTGAACGGTGGAGAGTTACCATAGAGCTTATATTCTCACTTGAATTCATCGCATAATACAAAGGCCATGAATCAGTTGCACCTACCGGGCACCCATACCATGAAATATAATATATAGCTGAGGAACCATTTTTCAATAAATCTCCATGGTTAACCTTAATGTATTTTTCGGGGCTTATGGATGATGGTTCGCTATAGTATGGGGCAATAACTGCTATTATTATTATTAGGACCAGCACTATGGATAAAATAATGGATATAAGTGAGTATTTATTTTTATAAATATCATGAAATGAAAAACTCTTTTTCACATTCGACTGATTTTTTCGATTTTTTTTTGGGTTGTTGCCATTTTTGTTTTTACTCATGCCACACTCACATGCTATGTATAATGTTATAATATATAATATATTATATTTATGTTAATTGGATAATCAAAAACCATATATTGCAATTCAATATATTCATTTATGAGTATAGAGGAAAACCTTGCGGAATTCATTTCCCGCATCAAATATGAAGATATACCAGAAAATGTGAAGCATGAAGTGAAAAGGCGCTTCATTGATACCCTTGGTGTGGCATATTCCTCAATGGATAATGAAGCTGCCAATAGAATTAAAAAAATGGCCCCCCTGTATCCAGGAAATGCAAGAATGATTGGCATGGATAAAGCATCACCTGATTTTTCGGCTTTTTTCAACTCACTTATTATAAGATACATGGATTTCAACGACACATATCTATCTCTGGAACCCCTGCATCCAAGCGATATGTTTGGGCCACTGATAACCCTGGGCTCCATGTTCCATAAAACTGGAAAAGATATAATTGCTGCAGTGGCTGTTGGATATGAGATTGGTATGAGATTATGTGATTCAGCTTCATTGAGGAAAAAGGGATATGACCATGTGAATTATACACAGATTGCCATGGCATCAGCATTGTCAAATATGATGAACTTTAATGTTGCGCAGACAATAAATGCAATATCAATTGCCCTGGTTCCACATATTGCACTGAGGCAAACGAGAGTCGGAGAGCTTTCAATGTGGAAGGCAGGAGCAGCTGCCAATTCTGCAAGAAATGCTGTATTTTCCGCCATTTCAACTCTTTATGGGTTTACATCCGCCAAGGAACCCATCTCGGGGAAGCTTGGATTTAAAAACATAGTGGTTCCAGATATGGATTTATCAAAACTTGAGGGCAAAACGATTGATGGAATAATGAGAACCTACATTAAAAAATATCCCGTTGAATACCATGCCCAGGCCGCAGTTGAAGCATCCTTAAAACTTTCAAATGAAATAGATGTAAATAATATAGAATCCATAAATGTTGAAACATACGAGGCAGCTGTTTCCATTCTTGCGGATGAAGAAAAATGGAATCCACAGAATAAGGAAACAGCAGACCATAGCCTGCCATTTATAATTGTATCCACCCTTCTGAACAAGGATTTTTGGACAAATAATTACAATGATTTAAACAATGAAAAGGTAAAAAATATGATGAAAAAATTAAGGGTAGCCGAAAAAGAAGAATATACACAACAGTATCCGGATAAATTACCTATCAAAATAACAGTAACTTCAAATGGGAAAAAGGTTGAGAATGAGGTGATTATCCCAAGGGGCCATTATAAAAACCCAATGGATGACCGTGAAGTGGAAAGTAAATTCATTCGATTGACAGGAAAAGATGCAATGTTAAGTAAACTATGGAAAATGGAAGATGAGGAGGTAGATACCCTTGTCTGATCTTTTAAATAATAAATTCACGGTTGTTCCAGGAGTGTATAATCCATTTTCTGCCCTACTGGCAAAAAGAAACGGATTCAATGCTGTTTATTTATCGGGAGGAGGGTTAACATCATCATATGGCCTTCCGGATCTTGGGGTGATTACATTGACAGAGCTTGCAGGCATGGTTAGGTCTATTCATGAAATAACTGATATACCGATAATAGTTGATGCCGATACTGGTTTTGGAGAAACATTGAATGTTTACAGGACTGTAAAATTGCTTGAGGAAGCGGGAGCATCCGCCATTCAGATTGAGGACCAGGTTTCACCAAAAAGATGTGGACATCTGGACGGTAAGGAAGTGATAAGTAGAGAGAATATGGTAGAAAAGATAAGGTCAGCATATTCTGCAAGAAAAAATTCACTTATAATTGCGAGGACGGATGCCAGGGCGGTCAAAGGAATTGATGAAACCGTTGAAAGGGCAAAATTGTTCATCGATGAGGGTGCAGATATAATATTTCCCGAAGCCTTATCCACTGAAGATGAATTCAGGTATGTTTCAAACAAGGTCGATTCACCATTGCTCGCAAACATGACTGAATTTGGGAAAACACCATTTATTAAGGCCAAGACATTTGAGGAAATGGGATATAAATTTGTCATCTTTCCGGTAACACTGTTCAGGATAGCGGCAAAGGCTATGAATGATGCCCTGATTGCATTGAAACAGGACGGAACGCAGGAAAATATAATAAATGATATGATGACAAGAAAGGAACAGTATGAAGTTATAAATTACCAGTTTTATCAGGACTTTGATAAAAATATGGCAAATGAAAAAATGAAAAAATAAATTTTAACGCAGTGAGCGGAAAACCCCTCACCATTTATGAATAGAATGAAATCGAACTCTTTTATATCACAGGGTATATGATTCCTGTCCACTGGCAGACATAATGGAAGAATATCACATATTAAACCTATGCCAGAACATATAAGAGTTTTGTGATTTACTGTTTATTGTTAGTATTTTATCCGTTAAATGCTTATTTTTGGCAATATTTCTTGATTTGGCTTGTAGTTATTCATTATTGTAAATACATAGTAAATGTTTTCTGTAAATATCCTTATGTAACCTGTTCACGCTTCTTTTTCATAAAAATTCTATCATCTTCTTATGGATTCAACAACAAATTCGGTGGTGCCATGATCTATTCCTGCGTTTACCCGCCATTCATTACAAGAGTTTTGCAAATAACATCTTAGATAAATAATTATATGCTACTGCACGACGTTTAAACGATATATAGGGAAAAAGTCCATCAGAACCCGGGGATTGTAAACAATGATTACAAGATAAAAATAGAGGAGCCTAAAACTTAGCCTCTTTGAAGTCTTTGCAAGGAATTCCTGTTGAAAATGCCAGCATTATGGCGCTTTATCTCTATATATGTATTGTCCCTCTCATAGGAACAATGCTGTCTCTCCCATCTTCCTGCAATCAACCTTCACCGCATTGCTGCGGGCTATACTAACGATGCTACATGTAACTTCACTAATATTCAAACCTGCCCTTGACCCTCGCTTCGTAGTTTCTGATTATTTCTACGTAGGGAATTTCACTCACGGTTGTTCACCTTTGACCTCGGACAATTTCTATTTTGGATATCGTGTAATTCTTAGTTGTTAATCAATTGCTATGTATATGTTAATTATCGGATACAATAACTATGGATATTTTCAAAAACCTCACAAATTTATCCAATTCTTAAATGAGGTGTACATACAAAACCTGTTAAAATGTGTGTTTATCAATTGTTTATTCTGAATAAAAAAATCATTTTTTTTAGGTTAATATAAAATGTCTATGATCCATCCATACGGAATTTCACAATATCGATGACAGAAAATTCTATTACAATTTCAACACTCAATGTTCGGCAAATCTTAATAAAAAAAATTATATAATGATTATTTAATTACCAATTATGGATACAATAGAAAAACAAATAAAAAATGCCAAAAAAATAATTATCGATCGTGGCAAATTAACAACAATTAACGGAATAAAAGTTTATCCATTGGTTCCTAAATCTATAGAAATAATAAATAAAGATAATAAAAAAATAAAATTAACTGAATGATTTTAAATTTATCAGGTGATTTCAATAATTATTTTATCAAAGGAAATCGATATTATCTCGAGAAGAATATATATTAAACATAAAAATGGTTTATTTAGAAGGGAAATAACTGAAATTATAACATTATATAATTCTGGAAGTGATAAAATACATGAAATTGGAATTGAATTAGAAGAATTTAGAGATAAATTAAATATTTTTGATGAAAATAATAATCGGTTAACTTTTCTTACAAAAAAAAGATTTCTGGAAAAATTACCATCACATCTATCTGAAAAAATAAAAAGTAATGAAATTTTTATTTTGTGGGTTTTATTACCCATAAATAAATTCCTCCCTCCAAAACGCTATAAAACAATTAAATTGATATATATTGATTTTGAATCTCATAAAAAAGGAAATGCATCATTCATCTACCAGCGTCCATATTTATATTTTAATTTAAAATTTTATAAAGAAGAAACTACAAATATTTATCTATTGTTTGAAAATGGAATTAAAAATGATTATGGTTTACTTATGACACCGTTTGATGTAAATAATAAGATAGTAAACTATCCTACTATTGCTTCCGATTTTCATTATAAAATAGAAGAACATTACTTAAGTATGGGCATTTCATCCGAAAAGAGAGAAGAACATAAAATAAATTCTTTAGAAATTTTTTATACAATAGGACCAGAAACAGATGTTAAAAATACAATAGATATATTGGCAATATTTTCCATCGTATTTCCATTTATTGGATTATATTGGTGTGTTGCATAACTATATAAATTGATTATATTTTACAGTCTGACAAAAGAAGACATATATATGCAGGGTTGAAATATTGTTTTATGATAGAACAAAATACAACCCTGCAAGATAATAATGTTAA
>JAKBQY010000049.1 GCA_021835025.1 Thermoplasmata archaeon
TGAGGCCTAATTCGAGAGGGTTAAGTCAAATCTGATGTCGGTGAGGAGGGTTAAGTCGTAACAAGGTATCCGTAGGGGAACCTGCGGATGGATCACCTCCACGAAAGGCAGCTTTGCCTTATTTTTTTATTTTTATTTGATTACATTAGTTTTATTTAGAAAAGATTTTATTTTATGTTTGTCTTAACTATATAATGAATAAAGGTGTTCAGGATAAACTGGTTGAACAACAGGAAAAAATAGAACGAAAATTTCAAGGCATTGGCAAGGGAAAATATGCCAGAATACTTAAAATGGCCAAAAAGCCCGATGGCAACGAATATACAAAGGTTGTTTTGATTGCCGGTGTTGGTATAGTTTTTCTTGGACTGATAGGTTTCGTAATATATTATATAATGACCATAGTATTTTAGGTGAATTAAAATGATGGAGAATTATGATTGGATAACTTCGAATTTAACCGATGAGATAGATGTTGGTTGCAATAAAAAACTTAAAAAAAGAGAGGAGAAAGATATAGATATAAATATAATACCCTTGAATATATCTGTAAAAAATATTCAAAATTCAAAAAGAAAATTTAATGTTAACTTAAAATTTGATTTTGAACAGAAGGATAATTTTATAGAATGGAAAATTAAATTAAAAAATTCCTATAATGTATCACCAAATGACAATAAGATAATAAATGAGGATTTTGAACTTGATGGAGGAAAATCAAGAGATCTCAATCTGGAAATTGACACTCCCATGGGGGGTTATATGGATGATAAATTAAATATCAATTTGATTATCAATTCGGAGGACGGGATACATAATTTTGAGAAAAAATTTTCCATAAGACTCGTGCCGGTCATCGTAATAGCTAAATGCACAATAGGGAAAGAGCTTGATATTGCATCTGACATTTCAAATCGCGGAGAAAAAAACAGGGCAGATAGAGAAGAGATAAATAAATTTGCAGAAAATGAGGTCATGGCAATAATGTCCCCATATGAAATAAAGGGGTATTTCTTTATTGAAACAATGCATGTCGATAGAATAGAGGTACTTGCCAAAGAGGTACGAGGGTTTAAAGGACTGGTTACTGGAAATATAGATATTTCAGAAATTGAAAAGTACCTGACTCCAAAACCAGCTGTATCCGGTTTGGAAATGGGCGCCCTTGTTGAAATAGTCGAGGGTCCATTTAAAGGGGAAAGGGCTAAAATTACGTCAATAGATGCAACCAAGGAAGAAGTTACGGTACAGTTAATTGAATCGATGGTTCCAATACCAGTAACAGTAAAGGCTGAATCCATAAGAAACCTGGATAAAGCATGAAAATTAAGACAAATTCAAAGGAAAACGAAAAAATTTTTATTGAAAATGTCAGAGAATTTTTTGAAAAACCAGAGGTAATTTTACCAGAATGCACTGATAGCTGCTTTTTATGCCCGATAAAATCATACAGAAAGAAAATAGAGACCATGTCCCAGAAGGATAATTATGATAAATATTATAATTCGGCCGATCAGTTTTTAAGTTCAATTTCTGAAACATATAAAATTTTGAACAATGAAAAAGCGCCCATTCTGGGAGTGATAAAAACAAATTACGGTAGTGTAACCTTCTGTAAAAGGGGTAAAACGGATGAAACTATAATCGCAGGCGTTCAAAATTATAAAAATGATATTTATCGCTTGCTGGCATTCACAAATGTTGTAAAAAATAAAAAAATAAATATTTTTTCATCGAAGAATTATTTTACAGCCACATGCAAAAATAATATCAATGTGGAATTTCTTAAAGATTTATTTGAGGAAGAGAATATCACATATAATGCTGGCAGTTCAAAGATGGTGCTTGGCAAATCCGGAAATAAGATGATATTCAACATATACAATATAACCTTCGAAATTTATGAAGATTATGAGCCAAATATAATATTCACCCTTTACAAGCATATATTGATACCTTTAGTTGATATAAAAATAACAACAGATTTTATGACCTTTATCCCCGATGATAAAAACATGGTAAAAGGATATCTGGCAAATAAAATCAATACAAAGGAATTTCTGAGTAAGATGAGGAAATATAAAATTTCCTATGCCATACAGAATAAATACTATATAATAGAAAATGTGAATTATAGTATAGATGATTTTCTTGACAAACTTGGATTTGATAGCTCAATTAAACCATTCATAAGAGAAAAACTGGAGGACGAAAATAAGGGGATTTATCTTGAAACAGCAAGCCAGAGAAAGATATACGAACAGATGTTTCCAAAATACAAGCATGATATAATTAAAATTATGTTCAATCTAGATGACCACGAAATAGGATTGCTTAAGGGGAATCCAATGGAAATAATAAATGCAGCAGCAGATGTAAAAAGCAAGAACAAAATAAAGAAAAAAATACTTGAACCGTGGTCAGAAAATTCAAAATATTTAATAAATTTGCTGGTAGATTACTTTAATTACGGAAAAAATGAGGCAATAAAGAATGGAAGAAAAAATCTTAAAAACAACATATATGAAAAATCGATATATTATTCATTTTTAAAGTCCCTAAATGAAAATGAAGAATGGCTTTTTTCTGAAAATGAAAAATTTCTTGGCAATAAGATCTACCCATATATAAAGAACGTAATAGATGGGCAGGATGTTAACGAAGAGTTAAATAAAATTAAAATGATTATTGATTGATTATGTCAAAACATGTATTATCAAAAAAGGATTTAAAAACATTGATAACCAGAATGGAGAGTATAGGTATAGATGTATCTTCACTGAGTCCTATAGAAATAGAGGAGAAAAAAAAGGATAAAATATATTATTATTCCGGCAAACCAATTATATTCAATAATATTCCAACAATTTACCTCCTAAATTATCTGAAATTAAAGGATAAAACCATAACTGTGGACGATGGTGCCGTCCCTCATATTAATAATGGGTCCTCCCTTTTCGCTCCGGGAATAATTAACATGGATACAGATATAAAAAGAGATGATATTGTATATATTAAGAATAAGGAGGGCTATTTTATTGCTGTTGGAATTTCAACACGAGATGGCAAGGATATAATGTCGGATAAAAAAGGGGAGGCGGCAAAGGTAATACACCACCTTAATGACAGAATTATGAATGATTTTTAATTTTTAAAATACAAAAAAATTAATTATTCAAACATTATATATATTCATGGAGCTATTAAAAGTTGGAGACGATGCCCCTGATTTTGAAACCGTCGATCAGGATGGTAAAAAAGTCAGGCTTGGCGATTATAAAGATAAAACAGTGGTACTGTATTTTTATCCAAAGGACAATACGCCTGGATGCACGGTTGAAGCAAAAAATTTTAGGGACAATATAGACATATTCAAACAAAATGGGATAGATATATTTGGAATGAGTGTTGATTCACAGGAATCCCACAAGAAATTTCAGGGAAAATTTGACCTTAATTTTACTCTGCTCTCTGACAAGGATAAAAGGATCACAAGAGAATATGGAGTACTCGGGCTGGCCGTTGCGAAAAGAGTTACGTATATAATTAAAAATGGAAAAATCATGTATGTTTTTGAAAAAGTAACTCCCAAAGACCATGCAAAAGAGGTTTTTGATAGAATAAAAGAGTTGAATCTGGTTAATTAAACCAGTTTAATGTCTGAATTCAAAACAGTAATTGCCAGCGATGCCAGTAACCATATCAGTGAGATCATTATCAATAGGGGATTAAAGCGGACCACTGAATAGATAAAAACTGCAGCCGGCAAAAAATATTTTATTACCAACCAAAAATATATATTAAAATTCATAAAATTTCAAAAATTATGTTTATCCGAATAATGAGCTTAACCCAGCCATTGCGTCGGAATCGTTTTCTTCTTTCTTCTCTTCCTTCTTCTTCTCCTCCTTTTTCTCTTCTTTCTTCTCTTCCTTCGCTGGTGCGGCCGCTGCAACTGGAGCCACAGAAGCATTCTTTAAAACTTCATCTATGTTAACATTTTTCATGCTTTCCAACAAAGATTTTAATCTTGCCTCATCAGCTTCTATTCCTGCACCGTTTAGCACTTTTTTCAAATTTTCCTCATCTATTTCCTTTCCCGTTGTGTGAAGCAACAATGCCCCATATATATATTCCATTTATATTACCTCCTTTATCCAAACAGAGACCCAAGACCTGAAGCAGCATCTTCCTCAGAACTGTTCTCCTTTTTCTCTTCTTTCTTCTCTTCTGGTTTATCCCTTATAGTTTCATTATTTAAATCTTTATTTGTTAATGCATTTAATGTACTGGCATTTACCGCTGCTTTTCTTAAATACAAAGCAAGGTATTTTTCATCAACAAAGTTCGATTCCAGCGATAATGCCTGTCCCTGCATGAATGCTTTTTGCATTAATTCTGGAACTATTTCTGGTACCAGGTATGTTATATCAAGTGCAAGATGCTTTGCTTTGAAAAAGGCCTGGCTAAGATCATTTATCAGGCTATCAAGGGTTATTGATAGAACATCCCTGTTAAATACAATACCATCCTGATATGCTGATATAAGATCAAGACCCACGGTAACAGGCAGAATTTCGAGCTTTTCAAGAACCTGGGCTTTATCCTTTCTGATAACCTCGCCTTTCTTTACAAATGTGACTTCACTTTTTATTACTATTTTCCCCTTTTCTATTCCTGCCTGTATTCCCACTTTCTGAAATACCGTTATCATGGGGCCGGGAGGGAAATTTGTTTCCTTTGGTTCAATAATTATATCTTCTTCTGCAATCTCACCGCCTCTTGCTGCGGCCATTGTTCTTTTTGACTCAAGTTTATCATAAATGCTTTTTGGGCTTTCTCCAGTAGTTAATAACGCTATCTGCCCGGAAGTTAAATCTACTAGTTTGCCTATGTTTGTTTTATTGCTATTCTGTATGGCTCTTTTCAAAAGCCTTGTCCTCAATACCTGAATTTTTGCATCTGACCTGAGATCATTTCTTATTTTCTGAAATTCCTTGTTTCTAAGGCCGGTAATGCTCACTATTGCCGCAACTTCACTATTATTTATTTCGTTTGTAATTTCATTTACAAGTTCAACTTTCCATTTTGCAGGTTCACTCATTCAATATCACCCAGATTAACATTTACGGCCTTTCCCATTGTTGTTTTTATGTATAGTGATGCAATATTTCCCTTTCCCTTTTCCATGTGGGAAACAATTCTTTTAATAACAGTATTAAAATTCTGTAATAAAATTTGATCATCCATTGACTTTACACCAATTGGAACATGAAATGTTTTCTTGTCCCTACTTCTCGCTCTCACGCTTTTTTTGAGGTTATCAATTAATGCGGTGGGATCCTGTCCAGCCGGAATGGGTTTGGGCATTTTACCTCTCGGTCCAAGTATTATACCGAGATTTTTTCCAATATTGCCCATCATTGTTGATTCGGCCACAAAAAAATCTATACTATTTACCAGTTTTTTAAATGCTTTTTTATCATCAATAAAATTATTAAGTTCCTCCAGGCTATAAAGATAATCAGCATTTTTTACCTTCTGCCTCATTTCATCACTTGAAAAAAGAGCAACTTTTATTTCCCTACCTCTCCCGTTTGGGAGGGCTATCTCCTCATTGATCCTGTTTTTTGGATCTGCCATATCTATATCCTTAAGATTGAAAGCCACTTCAAGGCTTTCGTTGAATTTTCTCTCCTTACCTTTTTTTGCTTCTTGAATATTTTCTATTAATTTACTGGCCATTCTCATTCACCTATTTCTATTTCGCCATTCTTGATTTTGTTTTGTACCGCTCTTGCATTTTCACCATCTACGGTTATCCCAAGTGAAAGTGCGGTTCCCAAAACCTCAAGCACAGCTCCTTTCATATTGTATGAAAGTAATGAAGGTTTTTTTGTTTCAGCAACTTTTCTAATCTGTTCCATTGTTGCATTTCCAACGATATTTTCCTTATTGTTTCCAGATCCCTTTACAACTCCGACCTCCTTTTTTAATAGAGCAGAAGTTGGGGGCACACCAATAATTATCTCATATTTTTTGGTAGCCGGATCTGTGACATTCACGGTTACCGGAACCTGCATACCAACAAAGGATTTTGTTTTCTCGTTTATGTCCTTTATAACCTGACCGAGATTTAAACCTAATGGGCCAAGAGCCGGACCCAATGGAGGCCCTGTCGTTGCCTTGCCACCCTCTACCATAGTTTTAACTGCAACCATTTATCATACACCTTTTGATTATACCTTATTGTAATCTTATTTTTAATATTTTTCTTTTTTAAATAGTAAAAATAAAAAATAACTTATATATATAAGATATCATAGGAAGATGAATATAAAAATTATTGATGGAAGAAAAGAGAAAGATTTTGATGGTTCAACAAAAATCCTCATAGATATTTTCAGGTCAACGACGACCATACCATTAATTTTGTATAAAGGTGCCAGGTTTGTTATCCCGGTAAGGACTGTTACCGAAACAAGAAAATTAAAGAATAAAAATCCGGAATACCTTACCAGTGGGGAAAGATTTGGAATAAGGATACCTGGTTTTAATTATGAAAATTCACCATATTCAATTATGAATGCGGATTTAAAGGATAGAATATTACTCTTTACATCAACAAATGGTATCAAGGTTTTGTTCAAGATAAAAGAATATCCTGGTGACATCTATATATCTTCTTTTATCAATTTTTCTGCAACTTACGAAGCAGTAAAAAATCTTGAGAATATATCACTTATTGTATCCAATAGGCCGGATGGAAAATCCGATGAAGATTATATTTTTGCAAATATGTTTAAGGAAAAACTTGAAGGCAAAAACGTTAATATAGAGGAATATATGAATCAAATAAGGGAGAGCCATGGAGCGAAGAGATTGAAAATTATGGGAGCTGCGCATGATATTGAATCTTCACTTACACTTGACATTTACAACCACCGGGTCATATACCAGGATGAAAAAATAATTTCAATTTAACACAGTGAGCGGGAAAACCCGCCCCATTTATGGATGGAATGAAAGCGATCCTTTTTATATTACAGGAGAACATGATTCCTGTCTTCTAGTAGACATAATGGAAGAAGGTCGGATCACATATAGCTCCATGCATGCCTGTGGAGACTCCGCCAGTAGCCCTTGAAGCAGGAAGCCCACGAATTTATTCGTGAAAGGAGGTCACATTTCAATTATCCCCCCTTCCTTAAAATTTACCCCCCTTTCCTTTCCAAGAATTGTTAACAGTTTTTTTGCCCAAATGAGCTTTTTTTTCTTAAATATTATTGAATTTCCATCATAATAATTTTTTAGGGATATATTATTGAAATCAAAGCCTATAAGAGATATGGATTTTGCATTTAAGTAATTCGCCAGGTAGGCAGACCTATCACCATCAGTAAATCCAAAAAAATTGTATATATTTTTTACAGGTATATTCTGTGTTGTTCCTATTGCACTACCCTTAAAATAATCAGCATTTTTAAGGATTTTATCAATATTGTCCCCATGTGAATGGATAATGAGCCTAGTACCAATATCATATTGATATTTCAAAAGGTCCATGTTGCTATCCAGATCAGAAACAATTATATCTGGATTTCTGTTAAAATTTTGCATAAATGTTGATAATGCGGAATCCGCAACAATGATAACTCCGCTAGATATGGAGGGAAGATAATCCTTTAAATCTGGACCATTGCCAATTACATAAAAATTTTTATTCCTGTAAGTTTTTATTATTTCATTTTTATTGTTGATATATTGAGATAATATAAACGATGAAAATAGGTCATTATTTCTATTTATATCTAAGGAATCCGTTATTTGTATGTATATATTTATCCATTCTGCCAACTTCATTTTACACCGAATAAATTTTTGCTTTTTGATTTAAGAGTTGAGCTGTATTTGTGAAGTATTGCACTTGATAAAGCTAGGATTATGCCTGCTATCAAAAGTACGCTATAAATAAATACTGAGGAAAATGAAATGAACCCTATAATGTATCTAATATAATTTATCATCCCGTATGAAATAAGTATCAGAGCCAGAGAGAAAGAAATACCATACCATATCTTCGATATGCTGTGATTTTTAATAATGAAAAATTCCTCGAATGCGTCGAATAACGCTTTTGATAAATACGATGCATAGACGAACCATGCAAAAATTGTCAGAAATACGAGAATCTTGTTCAAAATAGGGGCAGTTTTAAGAGTAACCTCGTAAGTATATGTAAAGCCTATAACAATTATAAAAAATGAAACAACATAGGAAAGAAGTGATATTTTGGTTTCCTGGGAATATTCTTTTAACCCGGCTAGCAGGGTAATTGTTTTACTTTTAATTTCAGCACCCCTGCCGATAAAATATGATCCTATAACAATTGTAACAAGCATTATTGCGCCGGAGGATGGGACAATTGCATATGATCGTGAGATTACCATGGAATACGCGGTGAAAATTAGCAAAGCCACGCCATAACTTAGAAGAAGAAGGCCGATTGGAATGGTAAATTTTCGTGAAATTTTTTTGTCCTGGAATGCTTTAACTATGTAGTAATACATGGATTCTATATTTTCGTTGTGCCTAACAAGTATATGTTTAATATACCTTATTTTTATTCTTGAGGCAATAATAGGCGTAATATAATCATCTTCTGCACCATCAGATATGAGGATTAAATTATCATAATGGTCCATTGATAATATTTCATCAAGTTGAAGGCTCAATTTTTCATCGGATTTTTCTCCGACATCAGTATCCCCTGTTATCAACGCAATTTCAACATCTTCATTTTTTTTCTTTAATTCATCATAATGCTTTAAAGCACCAAATAAGGCATTGGCATCCGAATCCTCAGGATCCGCCGATATTAATTTGCCTGCAGTATTATAGCACTGCGTATAACCTATAACTGGTCCGGTAATCCCGACCTTAATACCGTAATCGTTATCCCTGTCTATATTTAAAATCAGAGTTTTCATGTTACAATATAATAAATATATAAGAGTATTTAAATATTTATTTGTGAAAAACTATAAGAATTATTTAAAAATGTAATAGCCTGCGCTTTTTTGTCTTGCAATTCTCTTAACATATTTTTTATCCATTAATTCCTGAAGGGCCGCATTAATCAGGGCTTTCCCAAGACC
>JAKBQY010000039.1 GCA_021835025.1 Thermoplasmata archaeon
GTATGGCCACATGAAGTTCCGATCGGCAATGTTTATACTCGGGGGGCTTGCGTACAAATTTTACAATGCAAGATCCAGGATAAGTCAAACGTATGATGACCGAGCGTGGATTGATATCTATATAGACGACATTTCCAGTGAAATTGTAAACAAAATAGTGGAGGAAGCAAATAAAATTGTTTCAAGCGATATACCGGTAGAAGTCAAATATGCAGATAAAAACGAATTTCCAATAGAGAAACAGATGTTTGGTTTTTCCACGGGCCAAATCCCGGACGAAGAACCTTTGAGGGTTATCAATATTTCTGGACTACCACTCCAGGCTGACTATGGGAACCATGTGAAACGTACGGGTGAAATAGGTGAGATTGAGGCAAAAACCTCAATGATAAAAGGTAAAATGGACAAAAGATTGACGATAACCCTAAAATAAATATATTTAACAAAATTGAGCGAGAAATCCCCTTCTGAAAGGGGGGGATGAAAACGAAATCTTTTTAGTGCAGGAGGAAATATTACAATTATGTCCTATGCAGGAGGTCAAAAGAATTGAAGGCATATAAGTTCAGGCTGTATCCATCTTCGGAACAGGAAATAAAGCTCAACAAGCAGATAGAACTCTGCAGACAGTTGTATAACTCATTCCTTATTGAGAGAAGATATGCATACAGGGAACAGAAGAAATCCCTTACATACAATTACCAGCAGAATGAGATACCTGAACTGAAGAACACTTTTGTAGAATATAAAGGGGTTCATTCACAAGTTTTGCAGGATGTTGCACAGAGAGTAAACCGTGCATATAAGAACTTTTTCAGGAGGAACAATGAAAAAAAGCAAGGAAAAAGACAGAAAGCAGGATTCCCAAGACTGAAGGGAAAGGGACAGTACAAATCACTGACCTATCCACAATCAGGATTCCTGATATTGGAAAATGGACATGTGGAACTTTCAAAGATCGGCATAATAAGGATGTTCAAACATCGTGAAATAAATGGTGATATCAAGACGCTTAACATCTCACGTGACAGCGCAGGGAATTGGTATGCTTCATTCTCCGTGGAACAGGAAAACCAGTCCTTCATTAATGGGCCAACGGAAAACACTATTGGTGCAGATGTGGGTCTATTACATTTTGCAACATTCAGCGACGGAACCGTTGTTGATCCTCCAAAATTCCTCAGGAAAGCGGAGAAGAGTATCGGAAAGGCACAGAGGAACCTTTCACAAAAGAAGAGAGGATCAAGCAACAGTAATAAAGCGAAGATCACTCTTTCGAAACGGTATAAGAAGGTGAAGAACCAAAGAGAGGACTTTGCACACAAACTATCAAAAAATATTGTTGATAATAACGATGTTATTGTTTTCGAAAACCTAAATGTAGCAGGGATGGTGAAGAACCATCATTTAGCGAAGAGCATAGCGGATGCTTCATGGAGCACGCTGGTACAATACACAAATTACAAGGCTGAAGGTGCTGGTAAGGAAGTGGTACTGGTGGATCCAAGAAACACATCCAAAACATGTTCCTGTTGTGGACACATCAAGGATGACCTTGAATTATCACAACGCATCTTTGTATGTGGCAATTGCGGATATAAGATCGATAGGGATCTAAACGCAGCGATCAATATCCATAACAGGGGGCTGGAAAAAGTAGGGAGGGGCACTCCCGAATTCACGCCTGTGGAGATTGGGGCACTACCCGCAAGGGCAACTCCGGTCAGCGAAGCAGGAAGCCCCGTCCGATAGGGCGGGGAGGATGTCACACATTCTATGGATAATCTGAAATGGATGAAATTGAGATAATTAATAAAGTAAACAGAGCCTTTTCGTGGTTGGGTATCCTTATATCTGTTATTGTATTCATTTATCTTTTACCATACACTTTCTCAAATATTGCAGGGATATCCAGTTTACCACCATCATATTTCTATCTATTTTTTCATCCAAATATCACGGAAATATATCTTTTAATTATTTTAACAATGGTCTTTATATCCATATCGATTTCTTCAATTGTATACAAAACAAAAATTTCTGCCAGCTTTGATCGGGATAACAATAAATTATTTTTTTCCTTTTTCTCAGTATATATCTCTATACTTATTTTTTCTTCAGTTATAATGGAAATAATATACCCTCCTATTGCACATAATAAGGTCTACTTATACAATTATGGAATTCAGAATTTCATATTTTCTGTAAGCTCCATAATGCAGATGATAATTATTGAATTGATACCTATTACATTATTACTTTTAATATATTTTACAATTTCAAAAAATTTAAAGTTGAATTCATTTCTTAATCCCTACAATCATATAAAAAGCGTATTGCCAGTATTTATAATAATTATTGCAGGAGTATCGGTTTTCATAGCAAGTGAAAATATATACAATTCAATATTGCTTTATATCTCTACAATAGTACTTACATTTATATATTTAAGGTTTGGATTTTTGAGAGCCTTGCTTGTCAACTTTTCATCGGCAGGCATTGAGATGGCACTTTCTTTATTCTCCGGGAATTTTTTTATCAGTACTGCCCTTTCAATATTTCTGTTCATATGGGCGTTTCTTGGTATATATACAATATCTATAATATATGTTACAGCCAGAGTAAATACCATTAAAAAAAATAAAGAAGAACAGGATAGAGAAGAAAGCAATCCTGAGGACGTTACTAGGGAGAAAAATAACGAAATAATAAATAGAATAACAAAAATAAACCCAAATAAGCTCTGGATAAGAAGTTCATGCACAAACTGTGGAAGTGTTGAATTTAAACTTCATGATGATATGTCATTGCAATGCCTTAAATGCAGCAATGTAATTGAAAGGGATGCAATTGGGCCATACAATATTGTGATTAATAACTATCCCAATGCAAGAAGATGATTCTAACTATAAATGTTTATATATCCTTTTGAATTAATGAATGGATTATTATGGTAACTAAACCAGCAAGAATGTATTCAAAGATTTCCGGTCCAGCTTACACCAGAAAGGAGTTTATGGGAGGGGTACCGTACCCAAAAATTACCACGTTCGTACAGGGAAACCAGAAAAGAGATTTTGAAATTGAAATGCAACTTGTCGCAGAGGAAGCATGCCAGATAAGGCATACTGCACTGGAAGCGGCAAGAATTTCTATCAACAGGAAATTGCTTGAAGGTGCAGGAGCAGCCGGATACCTTCTTCACATAAGACCGTACCCCCATCAGGTAATTAGGGAACACAAAATGGCAACGGGTGCGGGAGCAGATAGGATATCAAGCGGTATGAGAATGGCATTTGGCAGACCAGTAGGAACTGCAGCAAGAGTCCGTCCTGGAGAAATAATAATGGTAGCAAAAATAGATAGAAATGGTGCAAAAATGCTTAAGGATGCATTGAAAAAAGCATCGTTTAAATTGCCCACACCATGCAAGGTTGCTGTGACCAAAGGAAAACATATAACCGAAAGCATGGGTATATAAACCCAAAATATTTATATTAATTTTTAAAGTTTTTTAAAATATTTTCTCTGCTGGCTATAAAATCTTGTATAAATTTGGCGGCAAGCATAGATGTATTCCCATTATCATATAATGGTGTTATTTCAACTATATCAAATCCGATAATTTTATCAGCAAGTGCGTTTATTATTTCTTTTACATCATTTGCCAATAAACCATACGGTTCAGGTGTCCCGACACCGGGTGCATATGCAGGGTCTATACCATCCATATCTATGGAAAAGTAAATATTTTTATCAAACTTGGATTTAATTTCATTTATTATATTCTTTATTCCCTTTAATCTTACTTCATTTGCGGACACAAACCTCACATTTTTATATGCTTCCGATTCTATTTCTTCCCTTGATGTTGACCTTGTCCCGATTGATATTATTTTATCCCGGCCAAGCATCTCAAGTGCCCTTCGCGTAACACATGCGTGGTTGAATTTATTTTCAAAGTAGGAATCCCGGAAATCAGAATGTGCATCAATTATAACCATATCTACATCCTTCAGATTTCTTATAGCTCCAATGGTTATAGAATGCTCTCCCCCAAGCATTATCGGTATCTTTTTATCGTTGAAAATTAACCGTGTAACATCCTCCACTTCACTGATGGTATAATTTACATCTTCATATGCAGGCAAATCCCCAAGATCCGCTATATTGCATTCTCCAAAATCAATTCCATAATTAACCTCATATGATTCAAGGTTATCGTAAGCAATTCTGATGGAATTGGGTGCAAGTCGCGACCCTCTCCTATAACTTGATGTATTATCAAATGGGACGCCAAAAATTACATAATCTGCAGTTCCATAATCATTAGTGGCATCAGCTATTTTTAAATGGTTAAAGTGCCCATTCAGTTCTGCAGCATTATTTTTCTCTTTCCCATTGCTTCCCAATATGGCACCTCCATTCCTGCTTTTACTCTATCAACGTCCCCGGGTTCCAGAGGTATTATAAAGGTCTCAAATGTTTCGGAATCCATCAACTGTGCCTCATTGTTTGTAATTGATAGGACCTGCGCATTTTTTTTAACTATAATAGGAACCTTTACCTTATGCTTTACAGGATAAACAACACTGTGTTTTTGACCATCAAATACTCCTATTGCAACAATTCGCCCCTTTGCCTCACCATGCTTGCCTGGTTTTGACAGTGTAATATCTACTATTTTGCATGGAGAATCATCAATTAACATGTATCTACCTACTTTTAATTCACGTACTTCAGCATCAGTCCAACTCATAACTAATCTCTTAGTTAATAATTAAAGGCTTTATATATTTTTATATTTTTTAAATCAAAAATTATTTGTTATATGCAAAATCAGGAAATATACGCTTTCATATAATTACAGATAATTCAGGTTCATGAAGTTATCTGCGTTAAAATTGGTTATTTTGCCCCCGGACTTAACAATTTCACCATTTATTATTACATATTCAACATTTTCTGGACTTGCTGAAAATATAACATTGTTAATTGCATTCTGTGGGGTAGTTGGTATCATATTTGCATTGCGTAAATTTATTATGATTATATCTGCAAGATAGCCAGATTTGATGATCCCTATGTTTTTATTTAAAGCAATTCCGGCATTCCTTGTCGCCATATCAAGTATTTCCTGCGATTTTACAACAGCTGGAGACCATCTATCGTTATTTATGCTCAATGATGAAAATTTCATCTCCTCCAGCATGTTTAAGGAATTATTGCTGCCGGAACTGTCAGTACCCAAGGATACATTAACATTGTTCAATAGCATTTCCGGCACTGGAGCTGTACCTCCTGAGGCCAGTTTTGCGTTGCTAATGGCATTCCAGGAAACTTTAGTACCGGATTTTGATAACAATTTAATTTCGTTCAACGTCACCCATACACAATGGGCTGCTATAACGTTTTTATTAAGAAAGCCAATTTTGTGCAAATGTTCCACTGGCCTTTCCTTTTTTTCCCTTACAAAATCGTATACCTCTTTCCTTGTTTCCGATAAATGAGTGTGTATTTTAACATTGTATTTTTCTGATACTTCCCTTACCTTTAAATAATTTTCATCGGATGATACATATATCCCCTGAACACCAATCATTGGTTCAACTGTGCCTGGATGTTGGCTCTTTATAAAATTTTCTGCATTGCCCACAGGATTGCCTTTTTGTGTGGTAAACTCTTCGTCTAATGTTGCCCATGATAAAAATGCCCTTATTCCGGTTTTTTTAACAGCCTTTTCTATAATATCCTCTGAATAATATAAATCCAGAAATGATGTTGTACCACTATTTATCATTTCATTTATTCCAAGGAGTGATGAATTATATATACCTTCATTTGTTCTTTTGGCATCAAGTTCAGATGTTTTTATTAAAAATTCATTTAAAACCATATTATCAAGAAGACCTTTAAAACCGCTCATTGCTATGTGTGTATGCGTATTTATAAAACCTGGCATTATGATTTTATTTTCGGCATTTATTTCAATTACATCTCCATGTTCTGGTATGTCCTTGCCGACATATTTAATTATATTTCCCTCAATTAAAACATTTCCAGTGAATATTTCTCTATCATTATTTTCTGTTATTATCAAACCGTTTTTGATCAGAATATCCATACAGGCAGATGCGGAAATATATTATAATTTTTAGCTTCTAACTTTTACTGCAATGCCTTCATTCAGGTGATTCATTGCCAGATAAGGCATCATTGCAATGCCCACGCCTCGTAAATCTCCATTATGGACTAGCACCACCTCGTCGTATTGCCTTATATCGGTAGTGGCATTCTGTATTCCCATTGCGTATACATTTGAAGTTGGGGAGAAATCGTCTATTTGAATGACGTGTTTATTTTCTTCAATAAAGAATTTTCCTGATTCCCTTGTTATTGTAAATTTACCAAGTTTATCATTATATACAAATAATATTCTACCATGCAAAACCAGCATATCCTGATGAAAATTGTTTACAACTTTTACATCGTTGGATATATATTTAAGAATCCATTTTCCAAACTGGAATGATAGAATTGATTTATAATCGTTTATTTTTGAGCCCGTGTTCATATTTTTATCTATTACTTTATCCAATTTTTCAAAGAGCATTTCAAGATTTCTGGAATCAGTCACCCTACCTTCAAGTATTATTGAATTATCAGGCAAAACATCCTTTATAAAATCAAGATCCTCCGGAAAATATCCAATAATGTACTTATATTTATTTTTACTGAAATAATTACTGATCAACTCCGCCATCATTTTCTTCTCATCTTCATACCATAGACCAATAACAGGTATATCGTAATACCTTGCGGGATAACTATTTTCAAGTTCTCTTGGAACAAGCCCCACCGGAGATGTTACTATTAACTCATGTAAATATTTTCTGTATGTGGATATTTTCTGTAAAATTTTTTGATGCGTTTTGGAAAGAGAATAGGGTTTTTTCGCAGAACAGGGCAATAATAATGCAATATCCCTGCCAATGGGTTTTTCATAACCTGAAATTGTGTTTCTATATCTAATTAAATCGGGCCTGTAAAGCGCTTCCATTGTATTGGCCCTGATATAAGGTGTTCTGGAAGGAAAACAGCTTTCAATTTCATTGAAGTATTCTGTATCCGATAATCTCAACAACTCAATTCCAATGCTGGAAATGGACATCTTTTCAACGACGTCTCTAAGTGTTTGATCCCGTATTGCCTCAGATAATTCAGAGAGCATTTTATTTACAAAATCCATATTCTCCTCGTATGTGTCATAATTTACCCGGTGTTTTCCAGAAATACCATATTTAATTTTATCCATACTCTCTTTTCTTATATATAAATCATCCAGAATATTTATTCCTAAATATATAAGAACGGGCAGAATGTAGGGGTCTGATACCCCCTGAAGATAAAATAATTTTGTATATCCATATTTTTTTCTTAGCTCGAATATAAGATCGATAAATTTTTTTGGCCTTTGCAATAATTCTATTCCATCAAGAATTAGTACAATGTTTTCCGATTCCAGATACTGGGAATGTTCCAATAGGTACGGATAATATATCTTTTTTGGAAATTCATTCCCAAGAATATTAATATAATCATTCGTAACTTCATATTCATCTGAAAACGAATTCAATACAAAGGGATATTGTCTTTCTTTATAATATCCACACTGTGCATAACCAAATATATAATGATCATCTGAAGTTTTATGGGACATGCATAGATATTCAAATTTATTATATATATCCTTGTAACATTGTTATACACCATAATACTGTAATTACTGGTTAAATGGTATAATTTTCATAAATGCTAATGCATATATGAGATACTTTTACATCGTCCCTAAACTAAATATTACTAAAAAATTATTTTGTAGAAATTCTTACAACATTGCTTCCACGAATAACAATTTTTCCGATTTTTCTTTGTGTTTCCCCATTTTCCTCTGCATCATCAAGGGTCATATTCATATACTCATCAAAGCCAGTTAATACACCCTCAAGGCTTCTGTTATCCTTCAGCAACAAAGTGACTTTCTTATTCAAACTTTCTTCCAACATCTTCATAGGTAATATTGCCATTTTTTTTCACCTCAATTATATTCATCATCGTCGTTATATTGTTCATTGTGATCCATCATAACCTGAATCAATCCACTGAGAACCTCTTTCATACTGTCCAACTCCTTTCTCATATTTGTAACTTCCTTTGTGAGTTCCTGTATATCTTTAACCTTATCATACTCTCCCATTATTACCACCAAATATATTTATATTCCCATAATCACTGGCAATCTTTCTCGTCTCATTTCTCTGGCAATTGCTGCAGTACAATATATTATTTTTTAATATAAGTTCCTTGCGGCATACAAGACACCTGGTTTTTAACACACCCAGATCTGGAGAAAATATTGTCAAATACAGTGGTTTTGTTACTGTAATTCTCCCCCTTATCAGATCTCCCAGAGTAATTATATGTGAATAGGCATTTTTGTTTTGCACCGGTAACCTTAATCGAGCCTCAACATTCGTAGGATAAATATTATTATTCACATATATTGCAGATAGTTGAATTATTGCTTCCTTGTTTATGACTTTAATTACCTTTCCATAAACAATACTGCCTACAGAGGGTTTTATTTTTTTGTTTTCTGCTATAATAGAAACAACAAGATTTTTATCATCCCTATGCACCTTTCCCAGAATTGTGGCATATATATTTCCACCGTATTCTTCCGTATTTTTTCCTGGCAGATATTCTTCTTCCATTGCTATTATATCACCTGGAAATGCTATATTTTTATTTTCCATTAGCAACACTCCAGATTTTTATCCTTCCGTCCATTTCTGCATTATAGAAATTATTCATTGCCAAACCTTCTTCTTTAACCATATTCCATTCACTTTTATGATCTATGACATTGTAGTTAATTATTTATTATTAATCTTTTGTTTATTTAATTAACATAATAGATATTTTCTATTAACCCAAAATGATGAGTGTAATTCAAGGATAAGTTTTTTCCTTTATATGCGTATCTCCTTTCAATAAGGAATGAGTTATACAATTCTCTACAAAGTTCTA
>JAKBQY010000013.1 GCA_021835025.1 Thermoplasmata archaeon
ATAATGGTAAAATAGACAAAGCAGAAAATGTGGAAAAATTAATCTCTGGAAAATCCGATAATTTAAGGATAAAGAAGGAAAAAACCTCATTTAAAACTTTATTCAATAAAAAATACAGGAAAAATTCTATCTATTTTAGTATAACATGGTTCTTTTATGATGTTGCATTTTATGGAATCGGTTTATTCACCCCAACAATATTGATTATCCTTGGCTTAACACACGCCCAATCAATACTTGGATCAGCGGTATTCTCATCTGTAGCCATAATAGGAGGAGTTTTATGTATAATAACTATTGATAAATGGGGTAGAAAACCAGTAACAATCCTGGGATTCACTGGGATGGCAATTTCATTATTTATCTTGGCATATATCGCCATTACCACTCCCAAGGACGCATTTGATGCAGGTTTGGCAGGGGTTTCAATATCTATAATGTATATTATATTTGAATTAACACAGACATGGGGATTCGGTACAACGGATTTTGTTTACGGCCAGGAATTATTTCCAACATCTATAAGAGCCACAGGCCAGGGTTTTGGAACTTCTGTGAGCAGGATAGGGGCTATACTTGGACTGACAACATTTCCTGTTATAATATCATTATATGGTCTTGGCTATGGCCTATTATTCTTTGCAATATCTGCAGTAATAGCATTAGTTTTAACAGTAGTATTTGCACCTGAAACTAAGGATAAAAGTCTGGAAGAACTTACGGAGTGATGAATATGGACATTAAATTTCTCGGTGAATGGAGTTCCCATATAATGGCTAGGAAAAGAAATGTCTCATTCATTCTTGATGATACCCTTGTTTTTGACTTTGGTCCACATACACTGGAATCAATACTTGAAAAAAACATAGACGCAAAAAAAATAAGATATATTTTGATTAGCCATATGCATCTCGATCATTATCTTGGTTTATCTGAATTTCTATGGTATAGGTCAATAAATAGGATAAAAGAACCCCTTATTATAATTGGAACAGGGGGAATTAAAGAAAACACATTGAATCTTTTAAAAACGGTGAATACACCAGAATCATGGTTTAAGGATGACATTGATTACATCGATTTCCATGAAAATAATACGGATTTTATTGAAATTTATAAAGGAAACCACATAATTCCTGATAATGGTTATAGAGTTGAATACAGGGGGAAAACTGTATTTTACAGTGGAGATACTGCATATTCAGACAGTATTGTTAAGGGTTCCGAAGATATAGATTATTTATTCCACGAAATGACCTATCTTGATGTGGATAAAAATATAGCTGATTACTGGCACCATTCCTATTATAGCAATGTAATAAACGTTTTTAAGGAAAGCAGGGCAAAATATCTTATACCCATTCATTTAACTGAAGATACAGAAAGTTATATAAAAAATAATCCCGTAAAAAACATGATATATCCAGATCATGATATTGAACTTTGAGATTTCAAAATAAATAAATCTAAATATAAAATAAATTTATCGTAATATGAATAATAAAACATCCATTGTACCATTGCTGACATCATTTAAATCAAATGAAATAGATATTGGAAAAATGGTAAATCATGGAGATAATTTGATTAAAAATGGCCTTGATTACCTTTTTCTCGCAGGAACAACTGGTCTTGGCCCCATATTATCCATGAATGAAAGGAAAAAAGTTATGGATACATTTTCATATATTCCCGATAAAATAATACTTCAGTGCGGATCATTGAATCTATACGAATCGATGGATCTTGCAAGATCGGCAAGAGAATCAAAAATATATGCCGTAGGTGCATTACCACCATATTATTTCACTGATTTAAAAAGAGAATGGATAATAAATTATTTTGTGAAAATATCGAAAATTTATCCCACAATAATATATAATTACCCTGCGACCACCGGATACAATATTACCTATGATATTGTAAATGAAATTAAAAAAAATGGTGGAAACATAATAGGAATAAAGGAAACAACATTCAATATGAATGAAATCTTATCGGTAAAATATAACGTTGATAACATAGATGTTTATACAGGGCCGGGGCAGTATGTGCTTTCGTCATACAGGGAAAACCTTGATGGTTTTGTGGCCGGTGCAGCCAATTATGGTTATGATATTATTAAGAAAATATCGGAAAATTATTCAAATAAAAATGGGGATAAATATCAGTTAATTTTGAATAAGCTTATATCACTCTCCGGAAAGTATGGGCCAATATCTTCCATATATGATCTGGTAAAAATAATTACAGGCGTTGATGCAGGCGAACCAAGGGCTCCATTTTTAAAAATTCCTGTAGAAAAATTTCACGACTTGAAAATGGAAGTTGACAATATAATGAAAAGTAATATGTAAAATTTCGCCCATTTAATTAAAAAAATTACTATATTATGATGAAATAATGTGTAATGCTTTCATCCAGTGCCTTTAAAAATAAGCAGATTATTATAATAAGCTCATCATCCATGATGAGGTCAATCGGCATGGGAGCTTCATGGCCGTTCATGGCAATTTTTCTCAGCCTTTATGTTCATCTGGCAGTATATATTGTTGGGTTAATATTCACATTATTATCGTTGATGTCTATGGTTTTCAGCATTCTTGGGGGATATCTGGCTGATCTAAAGGGAAGAAAGTTCACATTATATCTGGGAAGTATATCAGGTATATTCATTTATTTTGGAATAGCAATGGCCTTTTTAATCCATTTATATACTTTTACAGTTGTGCTTTTTGTATTGTCCTCATTTTCTGGATCCATGGTATATCCATCTGCAAGTGCACTTATTGCCGATTATACCAATTCACAAAATAGGGAGAAAGGGTATGCATTTTATAGGATATTATCTAATATTGGCTGGGCCGTTGGTCCGCTTATGGGCTCTTTAATCTTTTCCGCGGGCATAATATATATTTTTTATGCCCTCTCAATTACCGGGGTACTTCAGGCAATTATAGTTTTTTTTATAAAAAACAGGAAACCCATTGCTACTTATACAGGGAAAAAAAATCCATTCCTTGTTTATGATAAATTTCTATTTATTTTCAGCATTGCTACGTTCTTCATTATCCTTGTTTCATCACAATTTTCTGTATCTCTTCCTCTGTATGCGGAAATAGTAATACATCTTAACCCAGATTTTCTTGGCTATATATATGCTATCAATGGCCTTATAGTAGTAGCAGGACAGTATCCCTTGATAAAATTATTCAGCAGGTTCGGTGATTTAAATACATTCATAGCCGGCACAATTTTTTATGCCATAGGCTATTTCATCATTGCATTTTCCCATAATTTATTTGGCCTGATGTTTGATATGTCCATTATAACGATAGGTGAAAACCTTACAACTCCAACAATAAATACTGTGATATCCAAAATGGCACCTGCAAATAAAACGGGAAGATATATGGGATTCAATAGTATGTTTAATTCTATTGGAAGGGCTTTTGGACCATCCATAGGAACATCAATTATGTATTTTTTTAATTTCAATGGATTTATATCATGGTCTTTAATAGCAACGTTTGGAATATTCTCCATAATAACGGTCCTTGTTTTTGGCAATATGTATAAAAATTCAGGAAATACATATATAGAAATGGGAAAAAAGCATGTTAGATAAAATTATTTTTTTTCCTGTATCATATCTGGAACAATTGAATAAACCATTTTTACTATATTTTTTGCAGCATATGAAATTTCAAAATCTGTTGCAAAACCATGAATCATTCCAGAAGCTCTTATACCCACGGCATTAACATTGGACTTTCTCAACTTTTTGACATATGTTTCTGCAGGATCCCTTAAGGGGTCATATTCTCCTGTAACAACTATGGCCGGAGGCAGTCCTGAGAAATCATCCACGACAAGAGGAGAAAAGTATGGGTTTATCATATCATCCATGGATTTTAAATACTGACTTGCGAACCACATTATGTCATTGCCGGTTAAAAAATAGTTTTCTGAATATTCCTCAAAGGATTTTGAGAAATTGTCAGGTGCCAGCGAGGGATAAAAAAGAATCTCCAATGCCGGTAAAGCTTCCCCCTTATCTCTTGCCATCAAGCACATGGACACAATAAGATTACCTCCTGCACTATCACCAGAAACAGCAATTAAATTTTTATTTATACCAAATGCATCGCTATTATTGTATAAGTACATGAATGAATCATGTGCATCATTCACTGCATCCGGGAATTTGTTTTCTGGAGCCAATCTGTAATCTATGGAAATAACTTTTAGCTTTGAAGTTTTTGCTATGAGCCTGCATAGACTATCATGCGTTTCAATATTTCCAAACACAAAACCCCCACCATGAAAATATAATATCATTTTTTCTGAATCGGAATCATTATAAAACCTTGCCTTTAAAGTTCTTCCACTTAACTCTATATTTAAATCGTTAACTTCCTTTATATCAATTTTTTGTGTATTCATGCTATTTGCATATTCATCCATCAGGTTCCTTATGTCCTGGGCTTTCATTTTCGTATAGTCAAATTTCTGCGATGCTGCCATTTCTATTAATATTTTTAAATCGGGGTCAACCATGGTATGTTTAAATATTTTTAATATATAAATTAAATGTTATTCCCAAAATGTTAATTCTGTTAAAAATCATTTTTTTATCCCCTCAATAAAAGTTAATATATATACATTAATTATTTCAAATAATGGATCAGAAAGTAGAATATGCATATTACGGATCATTAATCATGGTCGCCCTTCTTGCTATACAGTTTTTGCTTGGTATTTATATAAATCTATACGTTGTTTTTCCACCTGTATTTTTAAATTCATTTAGAATGGGATTTAGAATGATGGCTTATATTCCTGTTATGGTACATATGGCGGTTGCATTTTTAATATTATTTGGGTCATTTATCATGATATTCATATCAATGGGAATTAACAATAAAAATTTAATAATTGCATCTGGACTTTCATTCGTTTTTGTTTTAATAGCGGGATTATCTGGATTTTTATTTCTATTCAATGAAAACAATATTTATTCATTTTTAATGGCATTTTCATTCATTATTATATTTTTATTGCAATTCATGTATATATATGAATTATCAAAAATAAAATCTTAATTTTATTCATTCAATTCAATAGCTCTTTTATACAATATATCTCTTATCATAAGAAAAGCTTGAAAATATTCCGGCAAAAATCTGTGTTTATAGCCCTCCTCTTTTGATAATTTCACGTAATAATACATAACCTCTATTGTTTTCATGGCACCTTTGAATGCAGTCTTTGCCGTTATGCTTTTCCCCTAATTATGTTATAGTCCTCTGCCCAACCCTTTTCACCTTCAAGCCTTTTTAAAAAATCAAAGCGTTCAGGCTTTTCTCCAGTGATTAAAAAATTCTCAAATGATTTTATAAAATTTATCATTTCATTATATTCTGATTTGTTGCTATCGATATCATTCAGTCTAGCTATAATTGATGCAAGTTCATACTCTTTAATAAAATACATTTGTATATGGGAATCATATTCTTCTTCCTTTTGATTTATGCAGCAATGAAATTTTTGAAATTCTGACATATATCATCAAAGTATGCAATCTTTTATAAATTTTTTTATCACAGTGAGCGGGAAAACCCACAATACTTCCAACATGTGGATTACGGAGAGGTTTTATGGCACAAACTATGTGTACTATTGATTAAGAATAGGAATATAAAAAGCGGCATGTTTTTCGGCTCTATCTATATCCCCAAAAATTAAATGGACCCGACCGGAGCTACTTAAGAAATAAAGCATGTCTCACTTTTCTGCCACAACGGAAGGAAACTATAAACTTCTGTAATCCTTGCAATGCTTATTCATTTCACTACTTCGTAAAGTTCTGTTGTAATGAATTCTTTATCAAACGTTGCTAATTTATTGATATGATTATCTTCCAAAAGAGCAATAATTGAGCAATCGGTGAAACTAAATTTGGTTCCTACTTGATTCCTAAACTTTTCCCAAGAATATTCAAATAACCTCTCGTCGACATAAAGCATAGAAATTGATTCTTTTATGACATCACCCGCAATAATCGCGGTTTTCAGAGACTTAGAGCGAACTAGCACCACTGTCACAGTTTCATCAAACACATAATCGGATGTTACAGCCGGCCCATACTTTCCAGAGACAATATCGCTTACTAATGGAATGGCTCTGCCATGGTTACTATCCTTCTCCACCATATACGATACAAGAACACTTGTATCCAGGAAGATCAAGATGAATCACCATAGAGTGATTCATCGACTTCTTCACTCCATTTTACCTCTCCCCCAGTCTGGATGAACCCGTTAATATTCAGAAGCCCTTTTATCGCATGTCCTTTTTGCTCTTCTTTCTTCTTAATCCAGTAGTCCATCGCCTGATTAATTGCTTCTCCTATTGTCTTATTTTCTTCAATAGCTTTTTGCTTGAATCGTTTATAGACATCATTGTCTATTTTCCTAACAACCAGAACGTTACTGGTCGTTTTGTTGTGTAATTTTGCCATTAGTATAACATGTATAACAGATATAAATCATTTTCCCATCGTACCAGCCTCGAATACAAAACTCATTACTGTTATGAATTTTTGCTGCTATCATCTTGGCCAACGGTTCGAGTTTGAAATGCATTTACTTCTAACTGGATACTGGAAACGAAGAATGAATATAACTATGATAATTTCAGCGTAGGTTCAGAGAAATGAGTTTGACCTTATGCGGCTATTCACTCGTTCAACCAAATTGTTTAGTCAAGTCTCTATTGTATTGTGAATAATTATTGTCTTTGTGGAATAACAGGGCTTGTATGCGGTGAAGGTTATTCACAGGAAAACGGGGGAGACTGCGCCGTTCTATGAGGGGGACTATACATATGGAAAGAATAGAGCTCATTGATGTGGACATTTACCATATGTGCAGGAACCCAGAGATAAGGATTGCCATAAGCATAAGTAAAAAACAACCCCATGATATACGGGAAGTCAGGTGAGTTCATAGTATCTATGAATTTCCTGTAACGGGAATGGATGCGAAGTGACTTGGCTTTTGCCTAGGCATATATTTTGAAATATATATAAAAGTGGGCACATTTTTTCTCTCTATATAGATCCCCTAGCTGTAAATGGGCCTGGCCGGATTTAAAGTTTAAAACTTTCTAAGAAACTGATTATTATACTAGATCACAGGAGATTCTGGAACTCATCAACAGTAAGTCCTGCCTGTCTAATGATTGCTCTTAGAGTTCCTCTCGGCAATTCCCCATGGTTTGGTACCGAAATCCTCTTACCGTCCGATTGTCTTTTCAGTATCATGTGGCTTCCAACCTGACGTTTAAATTCAAATCCTATTTGCGATAGAGCGTTTACAACATCGCGTCCAGAAACAGCAGGTAGTTTAGGCATTTACCTCAACGTTTCCTATTATTTCGACGTCATCTGGAATTTGTTCTCCGTCCGACTTCATGTCATCTATAAACCCCTGAATTGCTTCTCTTATGTTTGTAAGAGCCTCCTCTACAGTATGACCGTCGGAAATACAGCCGGGTAGGGAAGGAACAGTAGCTACATATATACCGTCCTCATCTTTTTCCAGAATTACAGTGTATTTCATCAACTATACATCAATAATCTCGATATAAACATTCTGGTTCTTCACACTTTCATCTGGGTAAATTTATCTAACACTTTGCTATAACATTCCATGTAAAATTGCCATCTTTATTATGCATTGCTTGAACTGAAAATGCCATGAAAGGTTGTGAAGTTGAACTTGATTCAACAAAAAATTGTGGAAATATACCATGAAAAGGGATCAAAACTTACCTGCCCTGAATGCAAGAAAGCATGCATGGTATATGATCACCTGAAGGAACGTGTATTGTGTGATCTGGACAGTCTTGATTTCATGAATTTTATCCATCCATCCTCTTCCAGGATATCATGCCCTGAACATGGGATCAAGGAAACATTGCTTTCATGGATGGAAGAATGTTTGAAACATGATCCATAAAAATGCTCCAAAATATGGATACTTACAATTTCACAGAGATCATGAAGGTGTCATGGAAACAGGTCTGGACTTTCAGGCATCAAAAAAAGGATCAAATTTGGGTCTTTGGTAAAAATTCCAATAAGTGCAATTTCTTTGAGATAGCACTATCTCAAAAATTAAGTGGGCCTGGCCGGATTCGAACCGGCGGTCTTCTCCGTGTGAGGGAGATGTCATAACCACTAGACTACAAGCCCTCCAGAACCAGTATGTTGTGACATCCTCCCACGACTAAAGCCGTGGGCTTCCTGCTTCTGTGACCGGAGTTGCCCTTGCGGGTAGTGCCCCAATCTCCACAGGCGTGAATTCGGGAGTGCCCCTCCCTACTTTTTCTATTCCCCTATTGAGGATGTTTATCGATGCATTGAGATCCCTATCAATATCAAAACCGCAGGAATCACAATGAAATATCCTTTCGGAGAGTTTCAGTGATTTCTTTTTACATCCACAAGAAGAACATGTTTTAGATGTATTTCTTGGATCCACCAGTACCACTTCTTTACCAGCACTTTCAGCCTTGTAAGTGGTGTATTGTACTAATGTATTCCAAGAAGCATCAGCTATACTTTTTGCTAAATGATGGTTCTTCATCATCCCTGCCGTATTTAAATTTTCAAAAACAATAAAATCATTGTTTTTCACAATTCTATTGGAAAGCTTTTGTGCAAAATCTTCTCTTTGATTTTTTACTTTCTGGTGTTGTTTTGAGAG
>JAKBQY010000032.1 GCA_021835025.1 Thermoplasmata archaeon
TATTAATTGGAATAATTCTTGGTTTATCTCTCGCAGGACCACCGGGAGGTGTAAATGCAATCATAGCAAATGAATCTTTAAAATCAAAACTTCATGGGACAAGTGTTGGTTTGGGTGCAATGAGTGCTGATCTTACACTCTTTATTGTTGTATACTTTTTAAGGTCATATATACCTGGAATATTGCTGAATATAATATATTTTATCGGTGGAGTTTTAATGCTTTTCATAGCTTATATGGTATTGAATTCAAAAATTCCAAAGCTTTCCAAAAAGGGAAATTATTTTATGGGATTATCATTGGGCTTAACAAATCCCTTCCAGATTATCTGGTGGTTCACGGTCGGAATTTTTATCTTAAATACATTAAGTACATTATCCGTAATAGGACTATTTATAGGGATACTCATCTGGATTTTTTCATTCCCCTATGCAATAAATAAATTTGGATTAAAATATGAAAAATATATAAAATATGCATCAATGATTATTTTGACAATATTTGGAATATATATGATATATTCTGGAATAATAAGGATGGGATTATAATCTCTTAACTCTTTTACCTAATATTTCATAAATTTTATTCAATATAAGATTTATTGAAAAAATCAACGATTCGTGTTCAACTTTATGTATTTTTTCTTCAAGTGATTCAGGTGTATCATCATCAAGTACGTCAACAACCCTCTGATCTATTATTGGCCCATTGTCAATATCATTTGTTGCAAAATGCACTGTGCATCCTGAATATCTTGCTCCAGACTTAATAACACTTTCATGAACCCTTTTCCCATAATAGCCTTTTCCACCGAATGCTGGAAGCAAAGAAGGGTGTAAATTTATAATTTTATATGAAAAATCATTTATTATATTTTCAGGCAATATTCTCATATACCCGTCAAGAATGATTAAATCAGGATCTTCTGCTTTTAATATATTGTATAATACTATATCATTATTATCTGAATTTATCAGGATTGATTCAATACCCATGTTTTTTGCCCTTTGAAGAACGAATGCATTTTTGTTATTGCAGATTAACTTTGAAATTTTTGCATCTATTATTCCTGAATCAACAGCATCAGCAACGGCCTGAAAATTGGAACCATTTCCTGATGCAAGTACTACTATATTATTCATATTTCATTATGATTATTTTATTTATTAAACTTTAGAATGCACAGTGTAAAAATTTAAAATTTATTGAAAATTATTTAAGGAATATTTAAATAATGTTTGTAATTGGTAATGATATTATGATTAATATATGGACTGAAAAATACAGACCAGTAAAGCTATCGGGAATAATAGGAGAATCAGATAACATAAATAGGTTGGAATCATTTGTAAAGGAAAAAAATATACCCCATTTAATATTTGCTGGACCACCTGGAACAGGTAAAACTTCAACAGCAATATCTCTGGCAATTGAGCTTTTTGGTGATTTGTGGAAGGATAATTTCCTGGAATTGAATGCTTCAAACGAAAGAGGTATAGATATTATAAGGGAAAATATCAAAAATTTTGCCAAAATTAAGCCTTCAAATGATTTGGGATTTAAAATAATATTTCTTGACGAAGCAGACCATTTAACCAGTGATGCACAAGCTGCTTTAAGGAGGACAATGGAAATGTATTACAATACAACAAGATTCATATTTTCATGCAATTATTCTTCAAAAATAATACCACCTATTCAGTCCAGATGTGTAATATTGAGATTTTCTCCCGTAAATGAGAATGAAATGGGGGCTAAATTGAAGGCAATATCAAAAAAGGAAGGGTTTGACATTGATAGCGAATCCTTAAATGCAATATATGAAATCTCCGATGGCGATATGAGAAAGGCAATAAATATACTTCAGGCAATAAAAATAGCAGGAAAAATAGATCCATTGACAATATTTAAAATAGCAGGGGAAATAAATAAGAATGAATACAAAAACCTGATAAATATTGCTCTTGAAGGAAATTTCAATCAAGCAAGAGATTTGCTTGATAAAATGCTCATAGAATATGGATTATCAGGAATAGATATAATAAAGGGTATGCATTCATCCATAAGAAAGGAACAAATAGCATATAAACAAAAGCTTGAAATTATTATGGCCCTTGCTGAGGCCGAATTTAGGATAGTTGAAGGTGGAACTGACAACATCCAGATGGATGCATTGATAGCAAAGTTATCATATATCGGCAGCGAGATCAATTAGGGCCGGTAGATCAGCGGTAGATCGCTTGCTTCGCAAGCAAGAGGGCCCGGGTCCAAATCCCGGCCGGTCCATTTAAACTATTAACCAAATGCTTTTTATTGCGCCATTAGTTATCTTCTTCTGACGATGCAGCCGAAGTATCTGGAGTTCCTTGAGGACAATGACGTAAGGAGATAGTTTGATAATCTTAGGCCAATTTTTTCAAAAATAATTGCAAAAGGAACAAAAAAGACGGTCTCTATTGCAACATAAATTGTAACTAAAAGGGAAGCGTGAAGGTATGAAATACTGAAATAATCTGATATTGCTGGAACTGCAATGAATGTCATTGTTGCTACAAAAGTGAAAATGAACCCTAATAAAGATGCAACTATTATGTATTTACTATTTATTATGGATCTTGGTAAATGAGGCTCATTGTAGCTGCCTAATAACATCTAACATATTGTAGTATGCTCTTTCCTCTTTTATAAGATTGTCACCGCTCAAAATCAGTACATCTACACCCTCATATTCAATTTTCTTATTCTCAGTAACCTTGTTGTGCACGTATCGTTGTCCCTGAAATGTGCCTTTTCCAATCCATTCCCCAAATCCTATGTTTCCATTCCATACGGTATTCAATAACTTGAACTCGAAATCGGGGATAGAATTCCATAAGCCTTTGAGGTAAAGCTTGAATTGCTCTTTCCCTCTAACTATTCTTGGTTCTTCTCCTTGATGCTTGTAAACCATGTCGTCAGAATATAATTCCAAAAGGTCAGTTATTCTATGTTTGTTCCATCCCTCCATAAATTTTCTTTCAAAAGAGACACGATCAAAATCCATATATTTTACAAATAATAATTATATTTAAGGATATCTCACTACTATCTGCCAGACATTGAGTGTTGAAATTGCGATGGAATTTTTTCTCACCGATATTGTGAAATTCCGTATGGATGGACCATAGTTATTGTATCAGATAATTAGCATATGCATAGCAATCGATTCATCGTTCATAATTTCACCATATCCATAATAGAAATTGTCTGGAATTTTCAACAGAGAATGCCCTCCATATTCACTACCTTCACAGGAATGTTACTTAATTAAATATCTGATTAATTCATTATTTTATCTACAATGCACATTTGTTATACCCTCCCTGACCTAAGTATTTAACAATTATTGCCTTTCGATTTTCTTCCATGTCCTCAATAACTCTAGAGTCACCAACACGAAGCTTGTTTTCTGTCCTTCCGACAAGTAGAACAAAAAATTTGTGTGGATCTTCCTCCCACTCCCAAACGTATTAAACTCATTCTTTTTGGTTACGGTACCTACTAACCATCCCCACGGTGTCCTTAATGTATCCAATTTTAGCCGTTCTTTCCATTATTGCCTAAATTGTGGATTTTTGAATTAGATACCAGCAAATAATTTAGTCCTTCTCTATTTCAATAGTGACTTTGATCTCTTGAGGTTCGACAGTAAATAAACTTTTTTTCACATACAATGTTCCGATTACAGGTTCTTCCGTTGATTCTTCCTGGAATCTGTAGGTGTTTTTTGTGGCCCTTTCAAATTTAAACTTAATTTCCTTCTTCATATATAACCCACCATTATCATAAGTTAATAATATAAATATATTATGAATATAAAGGGTAATTTCTAAAAACCCGTTAATATTCTTCCTTGATATTACTTGGCCTATTTTTTATTTTATGTGCTTAGGTAGGTTTTACACAGTTGTAAAAAACTTTGCTGCCAACATTTATCGAAATAATAATTTAAAATTTACAAGGGTTGAACCTTTGCATTTATTTTTCCACACTATAATAAAAATTTATATTTTCACGGAGAATACTTATTGTCCTTGTCCCAGTGAAAATCCCAGCTGCCCATCAAACGTATAAAGATTCTCTGTTTTTATTGGTGGCAATTCTGCCGAAACAAGGCGTGAAAGAAGAGATATAACCTGTTGATTTGTTACAGAATTATTATTTTCAGCCGATTGGAAACGGCATCTCATATGATCCACTATAAATGTTTCAGGAACTCCATTTGGATATACTTTTGTACCTCTATTTGTTATCATGGCCAATTGAAACTCTGGGTATGCAATCTTCTCTAGATTTTTCCCAAGATTATCGACATCCCCCTTCCAATCAAGAAAAACATCAACACCCACAAGTTTTTTTACAGAGGGCTTCCTATCCTTAAGTTTTATTATTATCGGGTCACCCTTTGGAGGATATGTTACTGCTTTTAGTTTCTCAGGTTTTTTTCCAAGATGTGCAATAACAGCATCTGTAAATTCTCTTGTTCCAACTTTTTCCTTTGATATTGATGAGTCATATATATCGTATGTGTGAATGCCTTCTTCTATTGTGCTCAGCCAGGCATTGTGTACATTTTCAGCGACATTCCCCTGCCCGATATGAACCAACATCTGGACAGCTGCAAGCAGAAGGCCGGATGGATTTGCAAGATTCTGGCCTGCCCTTCTTGGTGCAGAACCGTGTATGGCCTCAAACATTGCAAAATCACTTCCAATATTGGCGCTTCCAGCAAGTCCAACTGACCCTGCTATTTGGGCTGCAACATCAGAAAGTATATCTCCATATAGGTTTGGCATAACAATAACGTCAAAATTCTCCGGAGTATCTGCAAGTTTTGCAGCGCCTATATCAACTATCCAGTGTTCGCTCTCTATGTCAGGATATTCTACTGCAATTTCATCAAAAACCTTATGGAATAAGCCATCAGTCATTTTCATTATATTGTCCTTGGTGAAGCACGTGACCTTTTTACGGTTGTATCTTTTTGCATATTCAAATGCATATCTTATAACCTTTTCAGATCCAGGCCTAGTTATAAGTTTCAGGCACTGATAAACCTCATCGGTCTGCCTGTGCTCTATTCCACCATAAAGATCTTCCTCATTTTCCCTGACAATTACCACATCCATATTGGGGTGTTTTGTATCAACAAATGGATAATATGATAAACAAGGACGGACATTTGCAAACAACCCAAGTGTTTTGCGTACGGTCACATTGAGGCTTTTGAATCCTCCCCCTTCTGGTGTTGTTATGGGAGCTTTTAGGAAAACTCTTGTTTTTCTCAGTTTATCCCAGGCAGATGGCTCTATCCCTGAACTTATGCCCTTTTTATACACTGATTCGCCTATCTCAATTGTTTCAATTTTTATCTTTGCCCCTGCAGCCATTATAATTTTGAGAGTTGCTTCCATTATTTCCGGCCCTATACCGTCACCATAAGCCACTGTTATGGTTTTCACACCACCCTCAGAATTTAGATTTTCATTATTTCCACTATACAACATTTCACCTAAAGAGGAAAATGGTGTAATGCAATATAAAATTATTTTATATTTTTCTGAAAAAATAACGTTATTGCTATAGCATCATGAGATAAATGAAATAAAAGATTTCTACATGAGTTTTCAACATCCAACGTTGAATGCAATTATTTAAAACGATTTTATGCCCCACATATCAATATAAAAATTCATGGTGAAAATCTGCCCATAATTGATTGTCCTGAATCTATAACCATAGTTTGGCCAGTAATACTTTCGGACCTGATAAGAAATATTGCAGCTTCGGAAATCTCCTCAGGCATTATTATATTTCCAGTAAGTGTGTATTTTTTACCGTATTCTTCCTCCGTTATATTCATAAAATCTATGAGACTTTTGCCCATTTTTGTTTTTACAACAGATGGTGCGATGGAGTTTACCCGTATATGCCGTTGGGACAATTCAATTGCAAGATATTCGGACATTTTTATTATTGCTGCTTTGGTCATTCCATAAAGAGAGAGCATGGCCATTGGTTTTATCCCTGCAAGTGATGCCATCATAACAATTGAACCATTGTCTTCCATTATTTTTCCAAATTCCTGTGAACAATAAATGTTTGACATTAAATTTGTTGAAATGATTTTATTTATCAAGCCATCGTCCATATCAAGGAAGGGCATCCCTATGCCTATTCCAGCATTATTAACGAGAATGTGAACTTTCTGAAACGATTCTTGTGCTTTCCTCACAAGATCACCACATCCTTCCCTTGTGGAAACATCAGCCTTAACCATTATGCCATCACTGTATTCGTTGACCGCCTTAAGTGTTTCATTCCCATCATCTACACGTTTTTTAACATTAACAACAACGTTGGCACCCTGTTTTGCAAGTTTAATTGCAATTTCCCTGCCAATGCCCCTTCCTGATCCGGTTACAACTGCGGTTTTGCCTTTTATTTCGTACATGAATTAATTAATTTATAGGTATTAATTAATTTTACTAGTGAAAATAAATAATTGCCATTTTTGTGGTGTTGAACTTATCAGGCTGCAGCAAAAATTGTTGATAATTTTTATTTCCTTAAAATTGATGAAAAAGTATGAAAATCATAATATTGATTTCCATTGTTCATAAACACTTTTCTTTTTTTTCTTCACCATGTAATTCCAGTAATTGTCTATGGTAAATTTCGATACCTTTCCATAATAAACTTTTATCTCTGTATTTTTTTTATACAGGCTTTCAATATCATACAGCAAAATTTCCTTGATCATTTTTTCCTTCAGAAAATAATATTTTTCATGTTCAATATCAACAAGTATCCATATCAATTTTTTTCTATTTCTTTTGAAATCTATATATCTCAATATTTCATTTTTTGTTTCCTGTTTCAATTCATTGAAATTTAAAATATCATTGTTGATCCGCTGAAAAAGATTTGTTTCCCCTATCCTTCTTTCATTCATGTCAAGATCCATTATATTGAAAGAATTTTCTGATGAAAATATCAATTTAACATATCTATAATCGTTTTTATTGATCTTTATTTTAAAATTTATGTCATGGTCCCAGTATACTTTTATATATATGATGTCATCAAACATTGCAAATAGTTTTAATGCAACAGAAAAAGTTTCTTTTTTATTAAAATCCATTTTATACAGGTCTTTATTTATCTTTTTGACATTTGACCTCTTCAAAACTTCCGCTTTCATCAATAGGTTAATTATAAGGAAATATTAAAAAGTTGATAATTTATCCAAAGTAATTTAAATCCTCCTTTGATGTTTTATTTTTTGATTCTTCTTTCATTTTCTCTGTGATTTCTTCAAGCTGTTTTGCCTTTTCGCCAATATCCTTTAAATCTATCTTTGTTTTAAGTATTTTTGATAAAGCCTCAATAATCTGTTTAGCTCCCTTTGGGTCCGCAAAATATCCCGAGGTTTCACCCATCAAACATGCCCCCTCTATTGAAAATATTTCTTTTCCAATTCCGAGGATAAGTCCGGCAGATCCCACTATGCCACCACTTGGTTCACCCTTTGGAAAAGAAATTCCAACCTTTTCAAGGGAGCCCATGAGTTTTTTATCACTTACAGCCCCCAGTACCTTTGGTGTTTCCACGATTTTCCCTATGCTATAACCGCCAAGAGTATAAATTTTTGAAATTTTATATTTATGCAGAAATTCCATAATTTTATAGGACAACTCATACTGTCCTTCCTGTGTGGTCCCCTGAAAATCCCCTGCAATAAATATAAGGTCACTCTTTTTTCCTGTTTTTTTATAATAAATCGAATCTCTTACAAGGTGTATTGTGCTGTTAAAAAGGAAAACCTGTGGTGGCAAATATTCGGAAAAAATATCTGCTATCTTTTTCATTTTTAATTTTTCTATAAAATAATCTACTGCTATTTTGCCAACATTTCCAATTCCTGGTAATCCAACTATCAATATTGGTGAATTTAATTCTGGATCCTCATAATTCTTTATTATTATCTTTTCCATTTTCATTACCTTCCAATAATTTTATTCTATATTTCTGAAATTTGTCCGCAGGTGAATATCTCATTGGCAGTGCCATGTTTGTTTCCCTGCTACACCTGGGGCATTTTTCCTCCATGGTATAAATATTACAATATTTGCATTTTCTTATTAATGTTTTCATTATTCCTCTCTTTCAAAGTTAAAATAAATATTATTTTTCTTGCTTTCATTTCCAAGTTTTTCAAGAGTGTTTTTTAATACATCTTCTGCATATTTATAATCTTCACCTACTACAGATATTTTATATTTTGGTGCTCCAACATATATTATCTCAATATTGCGATTTTTTACAGATGTAAGTACATTCTTGATAAGGTATATACCATTTGATGCAAGAGAATACATTTCAATATAACCACCAATTTTTACCATTGGTATGGTTATATTGTTTTTTGCAATATTTATGAAATTTTCCTTCCATTTAACATCATGGTCATTGAAAAAATCTTTATTTGACGCCGCATCGTAAAATGCATCGTATATTGTACCATATTCGGATATAAGCATATCTTCTATGGCAAGTTTATCATTATTGCCATCAATATGTGATTCCTCAAAAAGCATATCCAGCAATTTATATGCTTTCTGTTCATTTTTCCATTCCTCTATTTTCTCTCTTTTTTGATGGCTATTTACTCTTTTCAACGAAAGGTCAACATGGTTCCTGCTTTTATCAACGTTCAATACCTTGCATACAGTTCTCTGGTTTACCCTTAAATAATCCTTGATGTGTTTTATCCATCCGGTTGCCACTTCAGTAATATGAACAAACCCGGATATATCTCCATATTCATCCAGATTCACTATGGCACCGTAATTTTTAACCTCCTTAACCGTTACAACAACAAGATCCCCCACATCCGGGATGTTTTTAGGCATTTTAAAACCTCATAATTTTACGGTTTCCACAAGTTCGCCCGAGGTTTCAATTGTGGATCCTGTTGGTTTTGCCAGTGTGGAACCACATATATTGCAAATGACCGGCGATGATATTTTTGAATAAATAATCTGTTCATTTCCACAATTTTTGCATTTTATTTTTACAAATGAACTGCCAACATTCTTTAATTTATGAAATTCATCTGCCATTCTTACACCTCCACAATTTCAAACTTCTTTGCTCTTTGTGTTGCTGGTGTAATGGATTTCTTGCATACTGTGCATTTTAATCTTAATGCAATTCTCTTTGTTGGTTTTTCTCTCCCTTCATATCTTGGCCTCGGGAAACCCCCATATCCGGACGTAACTCTTCTAAACCTTCTCTGGCCAGCCCTTAATTCACTGGCCTTTCTTTTTCTAACTCTTTCCACATCATGAACGGTATGTTTTTTACAATATGGACAGTAAGTCTTTATTTGTTTTGGCATTTTCATCAATAAGCACCTTTTTACTATATTTTTTACTGATATATAACATTTTATTTATATATATTTCACGGGCATTGTAAAGCAATATGAATAAATTGTTAAATACGGAACCATCATATTTTTGGCAAAAAAACTGTAGCAAAATACGAATTTAAGGTTATTGTGGTAAAATTACACGTGCAAAAAAATCATGATATTCACAGGAAAAAATAATATAAGGGGGTTATAAAAACATACGAAAGTAAATTAATAAATGAAAATGCAAATTCATCATATAATATAATAAAAAGGGGGTATGAATCGTTTGAAAATTGAATATGTGATGTTGTGTTTCATCCAGGAAATTTGGGCCTCAATGGGTTTGTTAATATTTAGTGAATTCCATGACCTTTGCTGTAATCGTATATTAAATTAATAAGATCTTTCTCCATTTGGCCTGAAATTACACCGTCATACTTCTTTTTTGCAATAAATTCCTTTGCCTCTTTTGTGCCCTGTTTTGAAATAATTGAATATATGCTTCCCTTTATTGCACCTCTTACACCATCAGGCAGGTCATTAACTATATTTCCAAGCATGTGGTTGAATTCATCATTTTTTCTCATATCAAGCTTTTTAATATCTACCTTTTGAGTATTTCTATAATTCCCATTATTTCGACTATTATTTCTCCTATTATTTTTATTGCCATTTCTTTTTTTAAATTTGCTATTATCCATCTACATTTAATAATATTAAAACAATATTTAATACTTGCTTAAACGGAGTTCAATTTACAAATTTTATATAAAATAAATTTAATTACATTAATAACCACGATTATTCTGTATCCTGGAATTTAAATAGCAATAACATTTCATTTATACTCGTTATTTAGTGGTGTGATAACCTTTAAAGATGCATGCAATGGCAAATGATGAAAAAAATGCATATTAGAAATATCTGGGAAATCAAAGAAAATTACATACACAATTGGTGTAAAGTTAATCTATGGGATTTTGGGAAACTATTATCAACAATTAAAAAATAGAATATTATTGACAAATTTTAATCATAAATTTTTTTATCTATAACGATATTTGTTCACATGAAATCATTGTGTTTTAATGGGCATTTAAGAAAGGGTGATGAATTGCTATGCAGTGTTTGTGGTTCTCCATTTGAAATAATTCCTGATAATAAATTTAGGGATAAAATAACATATAATTTTGAATACATAAAAAAATGGATTACACTCGGTGAGATTCAAACACCAATTTTAAATTTTAAAAATTTATCATTTAAACTTGATTATTTTTCCCCAACTTTTTCCTATAAAGATAGGGGGTCAAAAAATTTAATTTCATATATCTTATCAAACAAAGAAAAATTTAACGATGACCTGAATGAGGATTCTTCCGGAAATGCTGGGGCATCCATATCTGCCTACGGAAAAAATGCCGGATTCAATATAAATATTTTTGTCCCGGAATATGCAAACGCATCAAAACTTAATCAGATAAGGGCATATGGTGCAAACATCATAAAGGTTAATGGTTCCAGAGATGACATCCAAATAGAGGCACAAAAGCATAATGGCATTTATATATCACATGTGTTGAGGCCAGAATTCAGGGATGGCATAAGAACCCTGGCATATGAAATATTCCAGCAGAATGAAAAAATGCCGGATAATATATTTGTTCCTGTATCGGCTGGCACACTATTGCTTGGCCTGTATTCTGGGATGGAACATCTGTACAATTCTGGGGAAATATCAAAAATTCCATCAATCATTGCAGTACAGCCTGATAATATTTCCCCATTATGTTCCAGGATAAATAATATTGAATACAATGCAGATAATAATTTAACATCTATTGCTGATGCCCTTGTATCCAAAAAACCATTACTTGCAAATAAAATGTATAACGTTATTAAAAACTATGGAAAATGCATAAGTGTTTCGGAAGATGAAATAATAAAATCCAGAAATGACCTTGCGTTGATGGGAATTTATACGGAATACAGTTCTGCCACGGTTTATGCAGCATATAAAAAACATAATTTTAATAGTAAATCATTATTGGTATTGACTGGAAATGGCTTGAAAAGCCCATAAATTAACAAAATTGAGCGAGAAATCCCCTTCTGAAAGGAGGGGATGAAAGCGAAATCTTTATTTACTTTTTGCAATAGTACATTGCCAATCAGCAGACATAATGTAAAAAGGTCGGATCACATATAGCTCCATGCGTGCATGTGCCCGTAAAGTCGAATGACTTAGCATGGAGGGCAAAGTACCATCGGGCCGAGGGGAATTCAGGCCTGTGGAGGTTCCGCTGGTAACCGTCGAAGCAGGAAGATCCTTTCGAAAGATAGGGGAGGAGGTCACATGTCTCCCTCATTTAAAAGTTCAGGATACATATCCTTTATTTTAGATATGTTCATTTTGAAACTTTTAAGAATTGAAATAACTGTGAATGAAGTTATTATGGTTATTATTCCAGCTATAGCTATAATATATGGGAAATATAAAAATTTTGATAATATTCCAAAAATGAATGCCATTGCTGGTGATGATCCAATTGAAAACATTGCTGTTATTGAGTTGAACTTACCTGTTATGGCACTGGGTATTCCATTAATTAATAGTGTTTCCAGTTCAATATTTATAAATGCCAATATAATTCCTATTATAAATGTAAATAATGAGTCCAAAATCGGTACTCTGTTTAATGAGATTAAAATAAGTAAAAAACCAAGAAATAAAACGTATATTACCATATATTTTTCATTTCCATATAATCTAGAATACATTTTTCTTGTCGATATTATTCCACCCAAAAGCATACCGGCGGGATAACCCAGAATCATCAATGTATAATATATTGAAGACGCCTTCATTATAATATGTATTAAACCTGCAGAAAAAACATCAAGTGAAATAAATAAACCATTTAAAAGCATCAAAAGTAAAAGAAAAGGGATTATTCTTTTCATTATTTTAAAACTGTATTTGAATCCATTACTATTATATTTGTATTTATGTATTTTCCTTGCATTTAAATTTAATATAATTACCAATGATATTATTGATATTATGACCAAAAAATAATACATAAAGAAATGATTTATAAAAATAAAAAATCCGCCCAGAATTATACCAAAAAACATTGCAACTCCCCTTGAAGTTTGATCCATTGACTGAGCATTTTTTATGTTTTCTTCAGGTATAATTTCCTTTGTTATTGCTCTGAAATCATCGGATATTACCCACATTAAAAGTGATGAAAAAAAGTCAACAGAATAAATGATTAAAAGACTATTTTTTATAAATAATACTGAATAAATTATTATTGAAAATAAGTTCAACAAAATAAATACCTTTTTTCTGTTATATTTATCTATTATGTAACCTTCAGGGATTGCAACTATTAAATAACCGAGTAGTGAAAAAGCAGGTATTAAACTAACAAGAAAAACGGAATAATATTCATTAACGATAATCCACATAAAATAAATATAAAAGATCATGTTTGCAAACGTGGAAATATTTCTTGATATCAAAAAAAGTATAAACGGTTTTTTATTATTTTTATATAAATTTTCTTTATACATATAAATGACACTTATAAGACAATTACGTCTATATATATAAATAACATCTATTAGGCAATTACATCTATATCCATCAGTTTGCATTTTTTGGATAAAGGTTTATCAAAGATAACCAGAGGTACATTTCCTGAATATGCATCTAAAGCAATTATCCAGCTGTTGAAATTTCTGAAACCGAGATTGTTTTCAACGATGAATACAGATACATCCTCAAGCATCCTTTCAGATATCCATGAAACTGTGAAATAATCATTATGCAATAATTCGTCAAGTTTTGCGCTAACCCCATCATTTTCTATACCATACCTTGGAAGAACAAAGCCAAGCTTAACAATTGAAAGTGAATTTATCAGCAGATCTTCAGACCCATCGATAATATCGCTTGTACGGACATGATGTGGGGAGTTCTCGATAGCATCATAAACCAGAACATTTGTATCGACCAGTGTAGTTATTTGCTGGTCCCTTCCCAACATTTTCTTATTTCTTTGTCTGCATTCAACAGTGCAAGGTCCCCTGGCCTTGAACACGATTCGTTTGCCTTTTTTGCTAAGGCGCTGATTAAGGATCTTTGACATATTCTTGGTGCTACCATACTTCTCTATGGGTTCTTTGACTATTTTAGCATGGATATCATCTAGGTTAATTGTAGTTTTGACCATGAAAGAATGATTATATTGCATTATAAACATTTAACAGTTAAGTGGCATAAAGTGGCGACAATCCAAATATTTTACGTCTCTTATAGATTTGAATTTTTGGATTCCCTTAAAACATTAAGCAAATCCCGACCGGTCCACTAGTTTTAATTCATTGAATTTCTATCACTGATAGGTATTTGAAATATCTCCGTTAACTGATAGTTATCAGTGATACTTTAATATAGTATCACTGAATACAGATACAAAAATGGAAAAAGATATCGAACAAATCAATCAGTTTATACTTGAGAAACTCCGGATCTCACCCGATGCAAAAATAGAATTGGCGTATCCAATATCTGTTGGAGAAAGGGAATTACTGATAGATTTAGCAATTGAGTCCAGAGACACTATGACACTTGTTGAAATCAAACCTAGAATAAATGAAGACACAATATACAGAATATATGCCCTTTCACACTTAATAAATAAACAAGTGGTGGGTAAGAAAGATATAAGATTGGTTTGTGCTGGAAAATCACTGAAGTACAGCACTCAAGAACTTGCCACCAAGCTTGGTGTAGAGACTTTGCTTATTCCTCTAAAATTGTATCAGCACTTGTCATATAGGACAACTGCATCAGAGGTGAATGTCCCTTTTAAACACTTAAAAGCAAGCCCGTCAAGACTAACGTCCGAAAAGGCATGGAAAATTGTCTGTTCCTTACTGACTGACAAGCCACCAAACATCCTTGCTGTTTCCAAGAAAACAGATGTTTCATATGGGTGGACAAACAATATAATTCATAAACTTGAAGACTCTGGAATAATAACTTCAGATTACGGTTTAAGAATCAAAGACCTGGACAAGCTTTTCAATTTGGTCTCGTGGGAAAGAGCCCTTGGAGGCTTGCTCTTGGAAACAATAAACACTAATTTCAGTACAGCAACCCAATGTATAAGTGAGGTTGCGCTCAATCTAAACAGGCTTGGAATTGATTATGCTTTCACTGCCCATTCATCTGCTGTTTCATATGGCTCATCCATAATGAGGGAAGATACCGCATATATCTACCTCCCAAATCCATCCGACAGAGAAGTCCTTATGTCCTTTTCTGAGAGGGAAGCTGGCGGATGCCGCTTGAAGGTGTATGTACCCGAAAGAGATATCATGAAATCTTCCACCACATTCAATGGCATTCGAATTGTTGACGAGTGCCAGAACATACTGGATCTTGCAGGATTAGGCATGGATGGGCGAATTGCCGCAAAGGACCTGGTGAATAAGAGTGGTAAATAAAGAAGGTGGAGAGGACACTCTGGCCCGGGATTCGTTTGAAGAACTTAGGTACATTTTCAACTGGAGCATCGCTAACAGAAATTATAGGTCTGGTGACATCATTCTCATTGGAGGATGGGCAGTCCACTCTTTTAATTCTTGGAAATATTCACTGGACATAGATTTGATTGCAACTGATCGTTTCAAAGACTTGTTAAAAGGACACCTATACAAGAGAAGGGATTATAGCAGAGAAAGGGATTCCACGGGAAACACACTATATTTAAAGAGTCTGGATTCTGGAAAGATTTATCTTGACTTTTTACCAAAAAGAGATCAATTCCACGGAACGAGCAAATTACTCAATTTGATGGAAATAGAATACGAGACCGTTCCAAAAAATATTTCCTATTCCTATGAGTTTGGGTTTCAAGTCATAGTCCCAGAGATCTCAATGCTCCTCTTACTAAAGCTAAAAGCAGCATGGGACAGACACTATGACCTATCGCTTCAAACTACACTGGACAAGGATCACTTACGTGAGAAATTCACTAAGGATTGTGGTGACATCATTGCTTTACTTCAGAGTAATGCATTTCAGTTTGCAAGATTTGATTGGTTGTCTTCAATCATATCCGGATTTGATTTCTTGCGGGACTTTCTAGAGCGTGGAATTATAGCGGAAAATTCAACTTTTGACCGCATTCCTTATAAGGAAGGCAAAGCATTAATCAAAAAGTTATTGTCTCTTATTTGATGAAGCTCTAAATTGAATTGCCAAAGATTATTGGAGGATATCTAATAGCATTCCCTTAAAACATTAAGCAAATCCCGACCGGCCCATTTTGAAGAAGCCCATCGAATCATGGATGGAGCAAATCAGGTAACCAGATGGGTTTTGTATATTTCCGGCTTGAGATCGTGCTATCTAAATTTGATCGTAATACTTAACGGAACCTTCAAAGCCACATTTTGGGCAGACTATAATCACCCACAGGCTGACTAATCCTCAGGGCATCTTCATCCAAGCCTTATATTCTAAAGGTTTCAGCCCCAATCTGGGCATTTTGAATATTTCCCCGCATTCTGCATTTAATATCTTTTTCCATGGTTACAATCGCTTTATACATACACTTATATTTTATAAATAACTTAATCTATATGGTGAATAAATATCAATTATTTTTCAATACATTTAAAAATCCGACCAAATCAAAAATCATATCGTTACTTATGATTAATAAAAAAATGACAGTTACCCAGATGTCGAAATACATTGAGACAACAAAATCTAATATTTACCAGAATATTTCAGATCTTGTAATGGGAAATATTGTGAATGAGCCTGAAATAAAAATTAATAAAAACTATATTGAAAAATTTTATTCAGTTAATAAGGATTTCTTTGATTTTAAAAACGAAATCATGAATAAGGAAATTACAAAAATGAATATTAAGGATTTTCGTGAACTGATTAAATCATTTTTCATGGCACAATATTTAAATTTAAAGGTAATCTCGGATTATATTAATGATCTTTCTGATGAAGAGTTAAGGAAAATCCAGAGGGATGAAAATAAGAATCTGATAACATCATATGGTACATTATCCAATAATTCATCTCATAAATTTTCAGAAACTATAAACAGTTTATTAAACAATTGTGATTCAGATGATGAGGAGGATACGAATATGTATTTATTTCTTATATTCCCATTAATTAAAGGATTAATCTGATGTCATTTCATAGTCCTTCCCATTTATTGTGTAATAATATGATACAGGAACTCCTGCATTCTTTACGGTTAAGGAAACAGAGCAGTATTTGGTCATCGAAAGATCTATGGCTTTTTTAACATCATCTGGTTTCACATCACCTGTAAAAATGTAATGTATTTTTGCATATTTTAAAATCCTTGGATGTTCATCCCTTTTTTCACCCTCCACCTCACATCTGTAGCTATCTATGTTATTTTTCATTTTCATTATTATATTCAGAACATCATCACTGGAGCACGCACCCATCGCCATTAAGAGCATCTCAGTTGGGGAATGATACTGGTCGTCATTTACTATGGAGTTCTTAATTTTTATCTGATTTTTCCCATCATCTGATAAAAAGCCGATTTTATCATCAAATTTAAATGATACTTTCATGCAATGGAATTTTAATCGTTTATATAAATATTAGCTGGTTATAAACTTCGAAATAATTTCCCGTATAATATCGGCTGAAATTCCGGTCATTTTTGATACATCTTCTACACTCATTGTATCAATAAAAATATCAACTATTTTTTTATCAAAACTATTCAAATTATCTGTAAACATTTTTAACTTTTCTATAATCTTATCTTTATATTCAATTAGTTCATTCCTTTTATTCTCCAGGTCTTCAATATCATTATTTATATTTTGCAAATTCAATAAGAGGTCGTTAACATTTTCTGGCAATTTTGTATCGTTTTCATGGGAAATGTCCATTTTTTTAATTTCCATAAAATTTTTGGAATAATCTATTATTATGGTTGAAAATCCCTGGGATTTATAGATCTTTCTGGGGGCCCCTATATTTGATTTTACCATCCCATTGGATGATACAAGCCCCCACCTTTCCAGCAATTCAAGTTGCTTATTTATCGCCTGATGTGAGACATCCATCATTTTGCTCAATTCTAAGGCATATGAATCATAATTAGCAAGCATTTTCAATAATTCCCTTCTCGTATTATTCTCAAGAGCAGTTAAAATATACCATAGATCATCTTCCAAAAAAATCACCCTAAAAATAAAAAAATATTTAGTCTATTTTTACTGTTTTACCCGAATTTTTTCCTTTGACCTTTTCAAGAGTAACGTCAAGTACGCCATTTGTGAATTTGGCCACAGCGCTGTTCACGTTCACAGGATTGTTGAATTCAATGTTTTTATAGTATTTTCTAGATGCATTTTCCACAGAGAGGTCAATGTTGTTATCGTTTATTGTTAATTTTATGTCAGATTTATCAACTCCTGGCAGTTCATAGGTTATGTAGACATTTTTGCTATCTTCATTTATGTCAGTTAATGGTTCTCTGTAACCTTCCTTTACATTTTCCCCAATTCCAAATCTATTTTTTGGTACATTGCCAAATTCCTGGAATGATGGTTTCCCATCAGGTCCGACCTTATACGTAAAGCCATATACATATGGGCCCATTATTTTGGAGGTATCCGTTCCATTCATTACCGACTCCCAGAATCTGGCAATTTCATTATTTATTCTTTTCATGTCAAAGCCAAATTCATTGTACAGGTCATCGAAGATATCGTCCCAATCCTCATTTTTTTTGTCTCCCATTCATTCCACCTCAGTTGACAACCATTAGTTGTCAACTTTTATATCACACAATAATATTTAAAATTTTCTATTATTGCCTCGAAAATAAGAATAATTGGGTTTTATCAATCTTCTCCAGTTTTATGGATATAAAATGTTCCTATCATGGAGGCTATTTCATCATCTGATATTGTGAATTTTCTAATTTTTATATCACTTTCCAGAAGCATTAATTTTGCAAGGTCATCAGGATATCCTTCAGCATATATTATTTCATCAATGTGTGCATTCATCAACATTTTGGAGCATACAACACATGGATGTGTGGTCACATATATCTTGGCATTCTTTATGCTTACACCATTTACTGCTGCCTCTATGATGGCATTCTGCTCGGCATGCAAACCTCTGCAAAGTTCATGTCTTTCACCTGATGGAACGTTTAACTCATCCCTTATGCATCCAACTACGTCACAATTCACTGCATGAACCGGCGGGCCATTATAGCCAGTTGCCATAACCTGGTTGTCTCTGACTATGACGGCACCAACTTTTCTTCTGGTACAATTTGATCGGGAAGCGGCTAGATATGCCATTCTCATGAAGTATTGATCCCAGGTTGGCCTTTTATATTCAGCTTCCATAGTTCAAAATTCCTTCAATAGATATAAATATTATTTACCAAGATTATTGACAATTTATATAAATAAAAAATATCTTTTTATATATACCTGGAAAAAGTTAAACACCAACTATATAAATAAACATTTTAAAATTAAATGCTGAACATGTCCTTATTGTATTTCAATAAACCAATTCTTGCAAGATCGCGCAAAACGGCGTTTAAATCAATGGCCTCAATGTTCACGTTATAATTATCTTTCAAAAAATTGGATATGGAATCCAGTGATTTTGGGCTGTCCAGAATTTTTTTAGAAAGGTTATAAGTATCTTCATAAACATTCCATGGAAATATAAACCATGCCCAGTTGTCCCTGGTTATTTTCTCGCCATAGTAATCGGGAACATAGGAAGAGCTATTTATATAGAGCATGGATGCTGTTTTTACCTCTTCTGGATTGAGGGATTTTACATATTCATAAGCCACCTTCATACTTTCACCTGTGTCAGTTATATCATCAACCAACAATACCTTTTTGCCCTTCAAATTATAATTTAATTTTTCAGCAAGAATAGCTTTTCCATCCATTGTTGCAGTTAGGCCCCAGTGTTCCGTTTTGATAGATAAAAGATCCTTGATTAATAAATAATCGGAAACCATTCTTGCCGGTACAAGACCGCCCCTTGCTATACCTATGATTATTTCTGGCTTGAAATTGTTCTCCACAAGCATATCCCTGATTTTCAATGTCCATTCTTCAATATTACTCCATGAAACATACGTTGCTTTAAATTCCATTATTATCCATAGGTAAATAAATATAGATATTTTAAAATTTGTTACCTTTTCAAATTTACTCAATGAAGCATATTAAGTTTACAAATCAAATTATAAACTAAAAATTTAATATTGTTAATATTATCGTATTATATGCCAAAGATAAAAATAGTTGCAACAATAGGTCCTGCTAGCTTTAATGAAACAATTTTAAAGAATATGGCCAGAAAGGGGCTTTCAGTTATCAGGGTAAACACAGCACATACAGAACCAGGTTATATAACCAGTGTATCAAAAATGATCGATAAGATCAATGCAGATTGCGGTACAAAGATAGGTTTAATGGTTGATTTAAAAGGCCCTGAATTGAGAACAGGCAATTTTCCCAATGGTAAGTTAACAATCAATTCCGGAAAGAAATACATAATCACGGATAATGATAAAATAAAGCATGACATACTGATAAATCACCAGTTTATTGAGTATATTGACGATAATACCATTATAGCAATAAATGATGGAAAGATGCACTTCAGGGTTACTGATATAAAGGACGGTTATGTAGTTGTTGAGGCACTTGATTCAGGGGAGATACATAATACATCCCGCGTTAACATTCCTGGAAAATACATAAAACTTGGGACAATGACCGACCGCGATTTGATCTTTTTAAATGAAGGATTATCCATAAATGCCAATTTTTATGCCCTTTCCTTTGTTCAGAAAAAGGAGAATGTATATGATTTGCAGGACTATATTTATGATAAGCATGGGCGTGGTGAAATCATAAGTAAAATAGAAACGAAAAGCGGTTATGACAACATAAAATCCATAGTTAACGCATCCGATTATATTATGGTCGCAAGAGGTGACCTAGGAGTCGAACTTCCGTTAAAAGAGGTGGTAATGGCCCAGAAAAATATAATTAAGGAAGCCCATAAAAGGGCAATTCCAACAATAGTAGCAACGCAGATGCTTGAATCCATGGTTTTATCTGATTCACCTACCCGGGCTGAAGTATCCGACGTAACAAATGCAATTCTTGACAATGCCGATGCCCTGATGCTTTCTGAGGAAACGGCAATTGGAAAATATCCCTATGAGGCAGTATCGTATTTAACAGATATTTCAGATTTTGTTGAATCGGACAAAATTGACCTGATTGAACCTGAAAATTCATTCACGGATAAACTGGCATTTTCAATTTCAAGGGGTTTGAGGAAGATCACAGAAGGAATTGATATAAAATCATTAATAGCGGTGACGAAATCTGGTTATACTGCAAAAATGATTTCCGCAATGAGGCCTGAACAGGATATATACGCTGTTGTAACATCGGAATGGCTTGCGCGTGGTTTAAATTTAATGAGGGGTGTTCAACCCGTTGTACTTTCTGAAAGTTTTCTTAGTTCCAGCAATATTTATGATATAGTTGCTGAGCTTGTAAAAAATAAGCTTATAGCAACAGGAGAGAAAACAATAATAGTTTCCGGTTCTCCCTCGCAGGTATTTGGAGGGACAAATGATTTAAAAATTGTGAATGTTGGTAAATTCATCGGCAGGGGGTATGCTGTGGGAAAAAATATCAGGGGGAAAATTGACATAAATGGCGGTGGAAATGGCAATATCCTGTATCTTGATAACTATGTAAAAGATATGGATTATTCAAAATATGATGCCATATTGATTAAATCATACATCACTGGCAGAATTATCAATTATTTTATAGAAAATAAAAAAACACTGTTATATAATGTTGAGTTGGCAAAAAATATAAACAATAATATGGAGATCAGCATTGATTCAGATACTGGCCTAATTACGTATATGTGACATCCTCTCACGACTAAAGCCGTGGGCTTCCTGCTTCGCAGATGGGTACAACCTAAACTTATATGCTTTCATTATATCTAACACTTTAATTCGCTTTCATCCCACCCATAAATGGTGTGGGTTTTCCCGCCCACTGTGATAAATAATTAAAGATTATCAAATAGGGAATCCCTTACAGTATTTATTATTATATTTCCCTTTGAATAATCCGTATATACATTTTTAAGTTTTAGATATTCGTTAATACCATAAATGCTCCCCTCTCCAGCCTGGCCGGTTAATCTGAATCCAGTATGGTATCCTTGGGATGCTTCTGGGCCTGGCATGTTTATATACAGTTCCCCAAATCTTATCTTTTCAGAAGCTTCCAGCATTAATTCCGGGTCTTCAGTAAATAAATATGAGGCAAGCCCGTATTTCGAATCATTGGCCTTATGGTATAATTCCTCCGTCGTTGATATTTTTTCCGTTCCAATTACAGGACCAAATATCTCCTCCTGAAATATTGGGGAGGTCTGGTTCACGTTCTCTATTATTGTTGGTTCATAGAAATATCCATTTTTATATGTAGGTTCAAGATCAGGCGTTTTGCCACCAGCCAGTATTTTGTATCCGTTTTCCCTTGCATCTTCAACAACCTTTTTTACGCCTTCCAGTGCGCCCTTATTTATCATTGGTCCAAGATCTGAATTCTCGGGGTCTCCCAATTTGATCCTTTTTGTAACTTCCAGGAATTTCTTCATAAAATTATCATATATGTCCTCATGTATGTACAATCTCTCAGCAGCGATACATGACTGGCCAGCGTTAAGATATTTTGCCCATGTCATACATTTTAATGCTCTTTTAATATCTGCATCCTTCCATACTATAAATGGTGCTTTCCCACCAAGTTCTAGAATTAATTTCGCCATATTGTTAGACGCCTTTTGCATTATTCTTTGTCCGGTTGAGGTTGAACCGGTCATTGTAATCAATGAAACCTTTTTATGCTCTACAATATAATCACCAATTTCAGAACCTCTTCCAGTAACTAGGTTCAGTACACCCTTTGGAATGCCAGCTTCCACAAATTTCTTAACTATCCATTCAGCGGTTAATGGTGTATCAGAACTTGGTTTCAACACAACGGTATTGCCGGTTAACAATGCAGGTGCAAGTTTTCTTGCAACCATTGCCGCTGGGAAATTCCATGGTGTTATGGCAACAATTATTCCATATGGTACCTTATATTGAAAAATTTTTCTTTTTGAGTTGGAACCTTCAACAATGTTTCCCGTTAGTTTTCTTTCAAATTCAGCATAATACAGTATTTGATCTATAACGCCATCCACCTCATCATGGGCTTCTGCCTTGATTTTACCACCCTCATTTTTTAAGAGTGTTTCAAGTTCATTTCTATTTTGTATTATTAAATCAGCGGTTTTATACAATATCTTTGCCCTTTCTGAAGTACCAAGGCTTTCCCATGAATCAAATGATTCCTCGGCTGCATCCATTGCCTCATCCACATCATTTTTTGTTCCGGCTGGAAAAGTACCCACTATTTCCCCCGTACTCGGATTGTATTTATTCAGAACTTCCTTGTTCGATGAATCCTTCCACTCACCATTGATATATAATTGCATGTTTTTTTTATTACAAAATACTATAAAAACCTTTATAGATAAATTTTTTGTATTTTATAATTGGTATAAAATAAATTAATAAAAATGTTATAATTTCTATATTTCTTTACAACCAACCAATACTATGAAAGGAAAGAAATAATGACTATTTTTATGATTCAGGTGTTAATCCAAGACAAATAATTTTACCGAACATCATTTTTCGGTCGGATAAAACCATCTAAGAATAGGCTAAACCAATCAAAGCACATAATTGATATCACAAACCATTAACAGAGATATGAAGGGCTCATAATTTCAATAAATATATATATAAATAATTAATCTCAAACCGTAAATTATTGGTGATTGTTAATGAATGATGGTGATTTCATAGAGCTTAGCTTTGAATTGCGAGCAGGTGCGGACAAAAAATTAATATCAACTAGCAAAGAAGACGTTGCAAAGTCGGAAAATATTTTTGACGATAAAAAGAAATATAAGGACGTAGTTTTAATAATAGGCAATGAGGACATGTTTAAGGAGATTAATGAATCGTTTAAAAGTGCCGAAATAGGAAAAGAATACGAAGTTGTTATACCTGCAAAGGATGCATATGGTTTAAGAGATAATAAAAACATTAAAGTTGTTCCAATGAGAGAATTTCAGAGGAACAAAATCAATCCAGAAATGGGGAAGGAAGTAAATATAAACAATAAAATTGGTAAAATTATATCCATCACTCCTGGCAGGGTTTTGATTGATTATAACCATGAACTGGCAGGTAAGGACATTTATTACAAATATGAAATTAAACAATCGATAATGGATGGCAAAGCAAAAGTTCAGGCTATCATTGAAATGTATTATAACTTATCTGAAAATTTTATACTTTCAATAGAAAATAACGTTATAGATATACAAATCCCTGAGGAGGCAAAATTTGATGTGAACTGGCTGGATGCAAAATACAGAATTGCCAATGATATCAGAAAATATTTGCCGGACAATGATATTTTAATAAAGGAACTATATGTCAAAGAAGAGAAGAAAGAGGAATCCGTAGGAGAAAAATCGGGCAAGCAACAGGATGCTGAAAATAAAGAAGAAAAAAACGACGATAAAGTCGACGAAGTTCAGAAATAATGGATCTTAAGGATATTATTTCTGTTGTCCTGGTTGAGCCAAAATATCAGGGTAATATAGGGGCCGTTGCTAGATCCATGGCAAATAGTGGTATAGTTGATCTCAGGATTGTAAAGACTATGCCTGAAACTGAGGCCTATTATAGATCAATGCATGGGCGTTACATTCTTGAAAATGCAAAAATTTTTGAAAATTTTGAAGATGCGATAGAAGGTTTTGAAATTGTTGTTGGAACATCGGATATTTCAAAATCCGGTGAAAAATTCAGCAGGGTTCCAATATCCCCCGAGGATTTCTGGAACAAATATGGATTAAATGGGCAAAAGGTTGCGCTTGTGTTTGGGAGAGAGGACAATGGACTACATAACACGGAACTGAAAAAATGCAACTTCTTTATAAAGCTAATTGGCAATCCAGAATATCCCGTGTATAATTTATCCCATGCAGTTGCCATAATTCTATATGAAATGGTTAAAATTTATTATTCTTCAAACGTTATAGCAAGAAAGGACCTTATAACAAACAGAAATATGGAGATATTGATTAAAAGAATAAATCAGATGTTATCAATGATTGACTATAATGATTCAGAAAGATCCACGTTATTAACAATGCTAAATAAAATCATAGGTAGATCGGAATTAACAGAATCAGAATTTTATAAGATTATGGGGATACTGAGACAAATTATAAACAGAATAAGTTGATTTATATTATATGGAATAATTTCTGTAAATTGGAATAATATGTCCATGCATAAGTAAAACCGTATGGGTATATATGCTTTTTTTGAATGAATATTGCTTAATAAAAAATTCATATATAATAAAAATATGTCCATATATGGATTATGATGTAGATGTGCTGGTGGCCGGTGGTGGTTTATCTGGTCTTTCGGCAGCCCTGGCCGCTGCCAGAAATGGCTTATCTGTACTTGTGGCTGAACGTGGTGAGTATTCCGGTTCTAAAAATGTCAGTGGTGGTAGAATGTATACCCATTCACTGAAAAAGCTTCTTGGAGACAAATTTTCCGATGAAAACCTGGAACTACCTGTTTATAAGGATACATATGAGATATATAACAAAGACAGAAAACTATCCTTTTCTTTTGAACAAAAAAACAAAAAAAATAGCTACACAGTATTGAGATCAAAATTTGACAGATACCTTGCCGGGATTGCAGAGGAATCAGGAGTTGCAGTTTCATATTCAACAATGGTGAATGATATTTCAAGGGAGGGAGGTATTGTCAATGTTCATACAAGCAGGGGCGATATAAAAACCCCACTTTTAATAGAGGCAGACGGCGTTGGCGCTGACGTTTCGAGATTAAACGGCAGAAAACTGACCCCGAAATATCATATGCTTGGAGTGAAGGAGATTATTGACAAAAAACCGGACCATGATGAGGCTGAAACACGCACTATACTTGGATTAACTGACAATATTAAGGGCGGTGGATTTATGTATGAAAATAGGGATACAACATCCATAGGATTCACATTGAAGGTTGAATCCATTCAGGATGATGCAAATACAAAAACAACACCTGACCTCATTGAAGAATTCAGGGAGAAACTTGGGATTGAAGGGAAAGTTCTGGAATATTCAGCACATTTAATACCCTATTACGGCTATGATAATTTACCTCCTGTAAATTACGACAATATACTTGTTGCCGGCGACTCCGCAGGCTTCCTTATAAATGATGGCTTTACCATAAGGGGTATGGACCTTGCGATAGAATCTGGAATGATAGCGGGCAATGCGGCAAAAAACATAATAGATTCAAAGGACTATGAAAATACTGAAATATACAAAAAAATGCTGGATAAATCATCTATAATGAACGATTTATTCGTGGCGAGACCAATGTTTAACTTATTGAACCAGGATAATATATTCAAAAAATATCCGGGATTTATCAATGACTTTCTCTCAAGCATGATGGACATAACGGATGATAATCGAAAGAAACTGATGGATGTGATGTTCGAAAAAGCCCATGAAAATGGCATGAGCGTGGCTTCCCTTTTAAGGGATGCGACAAAGGTGATCTGATGGATTTATTGAAAAGACTGGCTTTGAATAAATATGGAACGGGAAATGAGTCGCATATAAATGTTAATACAGACATATGCAAAACCTGTAAATATAAACCCTGCACAAAGGTATGCCCTGCAGGCACATATGAACCGGATGAAAAGGAAATTTTAATTGTCCACTATGAAAGATGTGTGGAATGCAGTGCTGCACTTATTGCATGCCCGTTTGGAGCAATAACTTTCAAATACCCTGAAAACGGAATAAGCTATACATATGGATAAATGTCAAATCATTTTTTCATTATTTCTAACTTGCAACTGCAATGCTTAAAATTACATGAATTTATTACAAATGCAGGGCATAAGTCAAGATTTTCTGGATTGCCATTTTTAACAGCATTCTTTATGTCGTTTATTTTATTTTTGCATATATCTATAATTCTGCTCAGGTCAAATGTAATATCATAGGATACAACCTCATTATCAAGTTTTGGATAAATAACTATGATAATGCCTTCCTTTATATTTCTTCTTCCACATATTATAGCCAGCTCAGAGTAATAAGTTTCAGGTATGTTATTTGCATACTTTGAATTATTAACCTTTAAAATGAATGGAACTATTGAATTTTCATCGTAAATATTTTTAATTATATATTTATCATTGCCATATAAATCCAGCATGCTTGTTTCATTTTTCCTTGCCCTTTCAGAGCCATCTATTCCAAGTATTGATTTTTCTATGGTATCAAGAATGAAAAATGTTATATTTTTTCTATCGTAATTGAATGTTGATATGGTGCCCGCTTCCTCACTGTCCCCCCTCATTCTGTGATAATATTTTCTCGGATAAATAAGGTCAAAATATCTTAAATCCTCCTTATCATTATTGTTTTCATAGATTTTCTGCAGATTATCCTTCATTACATTATCTTCATGTACAGATATGGCATTTTTCAGAATTTCTTCATCTTTTTGAGGTAGAGTATCACATGTGCATATATTTTTTTTCTGAAATACGCAGCCATAATTGTAATATGAACACCTTGGCAAAATGGAAGGATCATCATTTGACAGGCTCTGTTTAATTATAGATATTCGATTTCTAACTGTATTGATTATCGCTTTAGAATCAATAATTTCTATTTTAAATGCATAAAATTTTGATGAAGAGGAATAAAAGATCAAATAATTATCCCTATCAGGGTTTTTATTTATTACGGAATAAAAAAGAAGCTGCTCTAAATCCGAACGGTATATATTGAAAAGGTCATCAATATTTATTGATTCAGAACTTTTAGTTTTGAATTCTATAATGGAATTATTGATCATAAAATCAGCCCTTCCAATAACGTTAAGGTTTAAATGGCTGCCATTCATAATTTCCTCAAACCCAGAAAAACCTGGCAATTGTTCAAACCATTGCCTAGCCATGAAATGTATTGATTCTCCACCTTTCATGCGTGATAGTATTTCCGGTGGCATTTCTATTTCCCCCACCTTCCTGGAATAATATGAGTATGCAGGATTGATAATTTCCGTAACATAGAGGTAATCTGGAATTTCAAAATTCTTATTTGACAATTTTTCATATAATATTTTGGAAATATAGCTGTTCCTACTTTCCAGCAATATTGAATTTTTAACGGCTTTTAAAATATCCATATTATTGTTTTTTACCATATTGCCCCATAAAAGTCATAATTTTATTAATATTAACCTTTTACATTTATTTTTGTGGTTTTAGTTTAAATATATGCAATTATATTAATAACATTATATTTCATCAATTAAATTTATCCCAACAATATTTGAGGAATCTTCCAAGATCTTTTTGAATGTTGTCAGTAGTTTTATTCTTTTATTCATTTCTGGATCATTAATAATTGGGCAGTTGAGATAAAAATCGTTAAACGTTTTTGATAAAAGCAGCATATAATTTGCCATTATATCTGGCCTTAAAAAATCTACTGCTCCTTTGAGATAATATGGATATATATACATTGTTTTTATCAATTTTCTTTCATATTCATTGTAATCTCCGTATGATTCTCCATAATTTTTTGATTTTTTTAGAATACTGCATGCTCTGGCATAGGAATACATGATATATGGTGCGGAATCACCCTCAAAATTCAATGCTTCAGACCATTTGAATGTTATTGGTTTGTTTGCATTAACCTTTATTATATTAAACCTTATTGAAGATGAAGCAATTGCTTTGCTTATTTTATTTATTTTTTCATCCTCGTATGAGGGCCTTTTAACCCTTATTATTTTTATTGACTCTTCTATTGTTTTATCATAAAGATCGTTTAACGTTACAATTCTTCCTTTTCTTGTTGACATTTTCCCGGATTCAAGGGAAACAAAACCGTAGAATACATAATTGATTTTTGACTCGAAATCAAAATAATTTTTTAGCACAAAGTCAAGATTGCCTGCATGATTTTTATGGTCCTCTCCAAGAATGTCAATTATCCAGTCAAAACTTTGGGCCTTGAAAAGATGGTATACAATATCCCTCGCAAAGTAAAGCGATGTCCCATCTGTTCTAGTTAAAAATATCTTTTTATCCCCAATAGCAAGATATTTTGCATTGCCCTCTGATTTCAATTCAGTTGATATATCATCAAGCATCCTGTTTACCTCACCATAAAGAATGAAGTTTGATTCCCATACATATGTAGATATTTCTATGCCAATTTTTTTTAAGGATGATTTTATAGAATCAAGCACAATGGATGCTACCTCCTGAATTGACGTAATAAGTTCCTTATCCCCATTTTCATACCTTTCATCTAGCTGCTTTATTTCCTCATCTATGCTATGATCAATTTCCCTATCACGGTATATTCGTTGGTATCCATCAAGAAGATTTTCAAGGCTAGGTTTTTCATTCTTATGGTACCTCATATGCCCTAGATAAAGTGATATTACCTGTTTTCCGGAATCGTTGACAAAATATTGGGTGATTGCTCTGTAACCATACCTGTCCAGCAACCGGAATATGGAATCTCCAATAATTGAGTTCCTGATTCTTCCAACATGAATTGGCCCGGTAGGATTTGAGCTTGTATGTTCTATCAATACTCTGGATGTGTCCTGAAAAACATTTGGATACATTGAGAATTGCTTTATGGACTCATTCATTGTTCTGAGCATTTCAACTGGTTTTATAAAGAAATTTATATAATTATTTTTTAATTCTATTTTTTCTATAAAGTCATCCCTTATTTCGTTTCTGATCTTTATAAGAACTTTTTCTGGGTCTTCTCTTATTTTAAATATTTTCAGTGTAAGATCCCCATAATTTTCCCCTATTTCAATATCGTTCGAACTTATATTGCCATATAAATTTTTGAGTTTTTTTAACAGGATATCTTTATAGTCATTGAATAATAGCATAAGGCATAATATATTAAACATAGTTATATTTTTTTATGGGTTTTATTTTTTAATTGCTCATTTAACTTTATGATGGATCTTATAACGCCCAGATGTGTGATTCCCTGAGGAAAATTACCGATCAATTCTTCAGTTTTAATATCCATTTCCTCTGAAAATAATAATAAATGATTTGATTTTCCCAGTATATTATCCAGTACACTTTGTGCCTCATCAAGGCGGTTCATTAAAACCAAATCCTCAATATACCAGAATGTTAACAATAGAAAAGCATTGTCCCTTGATTTTAATCCATCATCTTCATTGTATCTCTTAAATAGATAGCCATTGACCATAAGTTCTTTTTCAATTTTTTGTATTGTTCCGGCAACCTTTTTATCGTCGGGTGGAAGAAAATCCATAAGGGGCAATCTCAATAAAGAGGCGTCAACGGTGTCTGAACCGTAATACTGAACAAACGAATTTATTCTTGGGTTATATCCATTTTTTATTATGTCATTTTTTATTTCGTCCTCCATTTTTTTCCATTTTCTGTAAGGGGCAGTATAACCAAGTTTTTTGCCCATGCTTATTGCTCTATGAAAACCCAACCATGAAATTAATTTTGAATATACATAATGCTTTGGTTCAGTTCTAAATTCCCAGATACTTGAATCTGGCCTTTTCCATATAACCTCAAGTTTTTCAAGTATTTCAAGAACAAAATCCCAGAGATGTACTGTAATTATTCCCCCTGCCAGGTTAAAATGGTATATGCTATTGATGATGGAACCATATTGATCGAGCTGAAATTGGGAAGAAGCACCATTTCCTATTCTGACGGGGCGTGAATTCATATAACCTTCATAAGGAACTATTTCCTCATTAAGTGAATTGCCTGAATTTATTTCATATATTGTTTTAATTTTCCTGTCTCTTTGAATTTTATGCATCAGATCATATAAAAAATTTGTTGCTGCCTCTTTTAAACCGATTACAGATAATGCGTCAATTACGTATGATGTGTCCCTGATCCATGTAAATCGGTAATCCCAGTTTCTATCGCCGCCAATTGCTTCCGGCAAACTTGATGTGGGTGCAGCTACCATCATGCCGGTTGGTTCATAGAACAACCCCTTTAAAGTTAAGGCTGATCTGATTATGTGGTTATGGTAAATTCCTTCATAATTTATCCCTTTTGTCCAGTTTTTCCAGTATTTTCTTGTATCCTCTAGCCTTTCATTCGGCCTGAAATCAGTGATTTTATTTAAATGGCTGATACCTGAGGATACAACAATCCATTCCTGCATTCCCTTTTTTAATGTGATTTTATTGCCGAATACAATTCCCTGATCTTCATGCAATTCCAGGTTTGAGGATATTCCAACATCGTTGTCAATTCCGTTAAATATATATCCATATTTCTTACGCGTTATCTCTGGCTTTTCCCTTCCATAGTTAAAATTCGGTTTAAACAATATTGATATGTCGACATCTTGATTTGGTACATCAATACGCCTGTGTATTTCAGGAAAATTAATAGTGGAATATTCTGATATGGGCAAAAAATCTGTTAACTTCATTATTACCTCTGAATTTCTTAAAAACTCAGTTACAAGAATGTTTGTCAATTCTTCATAATACTGATTATATTCTAAATTTTCATATAATGGTTTTGTGATAAAAAATCCTCCATTTTTTATATCCAATATTGAATCAAACACCGGCTTTGAATCAAAATTTGGGAAACATGCCCAGTCAACAGTTCCATCCTTACCAATAAGGGCTGCTGTTCTATTGTTGAATATGACCCCATGGTCTGATATTTTTTCAAAATTAATGTTATTTTTAACATTATCAGCCGGAAACATTTACGATAAAATGATGAATCTTTATTTTAACATTTTGTTAAACACATAATATTATACAATGTTTTTATAAAAATAGTCTGAAAATTAAAATACAGGATAAATATATTACACATTATGCAAATTCTCGATGAAAATTTAATTGGAAAAAATATCAAGATATATATAGGATCCGGGCTCGATAATTTAATAAACAAGAACATAAGGACAAAGCATGTAAACTTTATTTCAAACAATCTCATAACATATAAACGCAAGATAAATAATATTGAGTCGATTAAAATTTTTATGGATGACGGAGAAAAAATCAAGGATATTGAACATTTTGGTTATGTGTTGAATGAATTAATCTCAAGGGAAATTGAAAGGAACAGTACAATATCCTATATAGGTGGTGGCACACTTGGCGATTTAATCGGATTTTCAGCATCCGTTTACAAACGGGGGGTAAATCTGTGTGCCATACCAACCACCATGCTATCCCAGGTTGATTCCTCAATTGGTGGAAAAAATGCAATCAATTATGGCAATGTAAAAAATATTGCGGGCACATTTTACAATCCCGAATATATTTTTGATGATATTGATTTTCTGCTTGGGTCGGATAAGCTGCTACTGAAAGAAGGGTTATCTGAAATTATTAAGATGGCCTTAATAAAGGATAGCAAATTTTTTGACCTTTTGATGAAGAATGACCTTGATTCGATATTCAATGAAAAAATGCTTGAAGAGATAATTTATAGGGGAGCAAAAATTAAATTGGATTTTGTAAGGAAAGATTTCTACGATGTTAAAAAATTAAGGTTTAATTTGAATTTTGGGCATTCAATTGGGCATGCCATTGAATCCTATTCTGGAAATTTGATCTCACACGGTATGGCTGTAGCTGGTGGAATGATGCTTGAAAGCTATATAGCGTATAAAATGGGATATTCCCCGGATTTATATGGTACAATTAAAGATAGTTTAAAAAAATATAAAATTGATATTATCAACATTAAGGAATACAACGTTGATAAATTAATAAATTATATAAAAAATGATAAAAAAATGGAGGATGGAAAATTAAATATGGTTATGCTTGATGATATTGGAAAATCCCACGTTGAGAAAATCGACATCAATGAAATCAAAAAATACCTAAAAATGTTTAATGGTGATGTAAAATGATGGCCAGTGCTTTAATTGGAAAACCGGTCACTCATTCCGTTGGGCAGTATATATATAATAAATTGTTTGATAAATACGCTATCGATTCCCTATATTTATCCATAGACCTTGATCCAGAAAACATTCAAAAGTTTATTGAATACGCAAAAAGAAATTTCCTTGGATTCAACATAACTGCCCCCTACAAAGAAAAAATTATGCCATACCTTGATGATGTTGATATTACAGCAAAAAATATAGGGGCTGTTAATCTGGTAAAAAATCTTTATGGCCGGCTCTACGGATATAATTCTGATTATGAAGGTTTCCTCTTTCTATTGAAAAACAACAATATAAATCCGGATAATAAAAGCATTTTATTGCTTGGAACTGGGGGAATAGCAAGAACAATAGTATATGCCCTGCATAATTTTAAATGTAGCATAGATGAGGCGTCAAGAAATCCAGATGGAAAAAAATCCGGAATGTTGGGCAAGGTCATTCCATATGATTCAATAAAGAATGATTATGATATCATTATAAACTGTACACCTGTGGGCACATATCCGGATGAAAATATCCCAATTAAACCCGAATTAATTGGAGAGAACACAACTGGAATAGATGTTGTTTACAATCCTGTAAAAACACCTTTTCTGCACGCCATTGAAAACAAGCACGGCAAAATTGTAAGCGGTGTCGATCTTTTTATTGGACAAGGAATTGATACTATGAAGAAAATATATAACCTAGATGTACCCCATGGTGATTTTAAAAAACTCTTTTATGAAAAAATAAATAAATGAAATAATATTATTACAAGCAATGATAATAAAAACTAATGGTGGTTTATCGGTATTATCTGCCTTCGTTGATGGAATAGGATCAGCTGTTTCCATAGATATGCCCATGTATACACATATCAATAAATCAGAATATGATATGATGGATAATGAGGTTATACGGAACACGGTCAATATTTTCCGGTCAAGATTCAATATAAATCACCATTATGAGATAAAAATAGATAGCCGCATTCCTGAAGCAATGGGATTGAAAAGCAGCAGTGCAATGACATTATCTATAATCTATGGACTGCTGAAATTGAACTCAATCAATATAGATGATAATGAAATTTTAAAAATTTCTGCTGAGATATCAATGGAAAATAAAACATCCATAACTGGAGCAATGGATGATCTTTCATCATGTTTTTATGGCGGCCTCGCCATTACTGACAACTCTAATTTTCATTTATTGCACAGGAATAAACTTGAAAAATACAATATTATCGTAGCCTATTCAAATGCTTATAAAAAAACATACGATATAAGGAATATCAATTTCAGGGCATATATAAAATATCAAAAAAGGCTGGAATTATTATTAAATGGAAACAATATATTTGAAACAATGGTTCTCAATGGGTATTTATTTGCTTCATTATTCAATTACAATATGAATATAATAAATTTCTTCCTCAATTCAGGAGCTATATTTTCTGGTTTCAGTGGAAAGGGCCCGGCAATTTTTGCAATATTTGATTCAGAGAGAGATATGTTAAGGTCATTCAACAATTTTAAATTTAAAGATTATAACATTATAAAGAGTAGCATTAATAATGATGGAATAAATATCATTAAATCATGAATGTCAGAATGAAATTACCCTCCTTGGATGGCACGATCATAGCTCCCTCCTCAAAAAGCTTTACACAGCGATATGTCCTGTATTCTGCCTTTTCGAATAAGAAAATAACACTTAATAATATATCATTCTGCAATGATGAAATCGTTTCCATTGATATAGCAAAAAAATGCAATGCAACTGTAAAATATAACAAAAAAAATATTACCATTGAACCCAACTTTATCTGCCCAAATGATATTTATTTCGGAGAATCTGGAACATCCTATCGATTAGGTATTGGATTGATATCTGGCAGAAAATGCAATGTTGAAACCTATGGAGAGGCATCACTGGCCAGAAGACCTATAGATGATCTGTTGAAATGTTATTCCAAGCTTAACATAAAATTTTCGCAGAATGATAAAAAATTCTATAATATCAATGCTTCACATGCATTGAACAATTACTGTGTAATTGATGGAAAAATAAGTTCACAATATGTAAGTTCTTTGTTATTTTATTATTCCTTTTTTGATAGAGGTAAATTCAGCGTTACAAACCCGGTCTCAGAAAATTATATAGATATTACAATAAAATGCCTGGATGACTTTGGAATATCAGTATACCGGCAGAATGATGGGTATATTGTGGAGAACTTGGGCAAACCAAAAAAAATTATAGATATTGAAGGTGACTATTCTTCAATATCCTATTTTATTGTACTTGCCATTTTTAAGGGGGATATTACCATAAGAAATTTAAATAAAAATTCCCTACAGCCCGATTCGTCTATCGTCCATATAATAAACGATGCATGCAATGCTATAGAAATATTCGGCGATTATATAAAAATTCATAAGGTAGGGGAGTTGAAAAGTATAACAATCGATGTTGCAAGTGTACCAGATCTTGCACCCATTATTGCAACTCTGGGAATATTTTCCACTAATGGTGTTAGAATTCTCAATTATCAACGGCTCTCCAAAAAAGAGTCAGATAGATTCCTGAATATACTTGACCTGGTTAAAAAATTTGGAGCCGTAACTGAGGTTAGCGATAATTCTATATTAATAAAAAAAGGGCAAATTAAAAAACCAGAATTCATTGAATATGATGATCATAGAATGGTAATGAGCGCCATAGTTGCGGGCCTGATAGCCGAATCTGACACACTTTACGGAAACATAGAAGCAATAAACAAGTCATACCCGGAATTCCTAAACGATTTGAAAAAAGTTGGTGCAGAAGTAACATTCATTCCTTCTCTTTCAAAATAAATGATTTCAAATAATAATTTTCACTACATTTATGATACAATAAAACCACGTTTCCTTACAAAATCATTCATATTTTCCGAATAAAATACACTGAAAAAAAGTTATGAAAAATATATTTATAAAAAATTATAAATTTTAAAATAATTTATTAAAATAATATAATATTATAAAAATTGAAAATCCTTAAATATAGATAAGTAATTAAGAATAGTAGCACAATACCAATCTGAAACGAATAGATGGATAATATATACAATATGTAAATGAAATCTATGATCCAGGATTGGAAAAGATGAAGTTCTCATAAATGTATGAGTTCCGATATGTAAGGCAAAGCCGCTAATTTCTTACAATTAATAAAAGTGGAGGTGGGATTAACTCCGGTTGATCCTGCCGGCGGCCACTGCTATCAAGTTCCGACTAAGCCATGCGAGTCAAGGTATCGTAAGATGCCGGCATACTGCTCAGCAACACGTGGATAATCTA
>JAKBQY010000047.1 GCA_021835025.1 Thermoplasmata archaeon
TTAAAACATTTAAATCAATGTTTAATCGAACCGAATTAAATGGAATTGTATTTATTTCTGACGTTCTTGATTATTTATATAAAAATTATATAAAAAAGGTAATTGATTATTTGGAACCAGAAACATTGATAATAACTGATAAAGACATAATTAAAATCATAAATAAATATGATGAATTTAAAATAATAAATGGGAATGAAGAAGATATAATGGATTTAATGCAACAATAAAGATATTATTAATTATCAAATATCTATATATGAAAATAAGATATTTTAATGATCAAGACATTGAAACTATTTATATCATAGAACAAAAAGCCTTTGATGTGGGTGCATATTCAAGACTTGAAATAAATTCAATGATTCATTCAAAAAATAGTTTCACAATGGTAATTGAAGAAAATAATTCTTTGATAGGCTATGCCACATCAGCAGCAATTGACAGTTCATCAATGGATATAGAGAGCATAGCAATAATACCTGAATTTCAGGGGAAGGGATATGGTTCCTTATTGATGAATAGTATTGAAAATGAAATGGTGAAAAGAAATTATAAGATATCGATACTTGAAGTAAGGGAAAAAAATCGTACTGCGTATAATTTTTACATAGAGCATGGCTATAAATTTTTGCAATTTTTAATTGATTATTATTCCCTGCCTTATAAAGAATCAAGGAATGCATATAGAATGATTAAAAAATTAGTATAGGCAAATTCAAAAATCCTTTCTGGCATTTTTTGGATATTCTTTCACTCAATATGTTATTAAGTGCATATTGAATTTTGAAGGGTAACCAGTAAGTGACCTCCTCCCCCATCTTTCGAAAGGGGCTTCCTGCTTCGGCGGTTACCAGCGGAACCTCCACAGGCCTGAATTCCCCTCGGCCCGAGGGTACTTTGCCCTCCATGCTAAGCCATTCGACTTTACGGGCACAGGCACGCATGGAGCTATATGTGATCCTACCTTTTTACATTATGTCTGCTGATTGGCAATATACTATTGCAAAAAAGTAAATAAAGATTTCGCTTTCATCTATGGCGATCATTGAGGGTTAGAAAAATTTTCTCGCAGGCGTTGTAATTTTCAGGATAGAAAAAGGATTAATGTTGTATGATGTAAGTTTCACTAGACTACAAACATTTCTCCACTTAGGATTTCACTGTACCCAGATGAGAAAATAACTTAAATCCCAAACCCTCAATGATCTCCATAGGCTTTCATCCCCTCCCTTTCCAGTAGATCAAAAATCACCTCCAGACTGGCTATTTGACGGAATTAAACTTGTAACGAATGGGTTAACCCTTATGAGTGATGCTGATAATATAGCTTTCATTTCATCTTATATTATCATGATCCTGTTGGCAATATTCATGAAAACCCAAAGGTTGTAAAACAGGATTGCAAGATAAAAGTAGAGGGTCTTGATGTTCTACCTCTTTGGTGTGGTTTTAGCAAAGAACTTCCTGATCATCTTGTATCCGGTTTCGATCCTTCACCCCCTTCTTAAAAAATTTCAATATATTCTTCGATTACAGGATTGTGTTTGTTGCAAATATGTACAAAATTGGCTAAATTTTTGATCTACTGTTTCAGAAGGGGATTTCTCGCTCAATTTTGTTAAACCGGCAAAAATTATAGAGAGATTAATTTCAAGAATTACAATTTATAGAAATTATCTAAAATAAATTCCTTATTTTGTCATAATTATCTTTATCAGTAGACACTATTATAGATCTTTTATTTATATCCTTATTCAATGAATTGACTATATCAGAAACCTTATTTATTTCGTATTTTTTATTATTATCATAAACTATGAAATCATTTTTAAGCCTTGATTTCTTATCAAAATACAGCGGTGGTATTATATCAATTATATACGAACTATCATTAAAACCATTTATTTTATCCGAAATTTCATCATATTTTTCCCTTGTATATGGGGATTTATATACAATTTTGTACAAATCCCTTGATAATATTTTTTTTATTAGATTTTTTGATTTATCATTATTCAATAATTTATTCATAAATTCAAAATCATTCATTTTAAGGTCATCTTTATTTTTATCATCATTCAATAAATATGATTTGCCAATCATTTTCTGGGCAATTCTGCACGTCTTATGAAAATATACTGATTTATACATTATTACTCTGCTTATTATTGCGGACTCAATTGTGGGCACCGATTTTTCTTCACCTATTATAGTATCATCTTCTATTTTTATTGTGTTGAATATTCTTTTATAATCTATATTTCCAATTGTTACTCCACAGTAAATTGAATCCCTTCTTAAATAATCAAGTTCATCAACATCCATTGAACCACTTATAATTACAGATAAAAGTTTATTTTTTGTATCAGAACCTGTGGCTAATTTAGCTATTTCATTTTTATCATAACCATATTTTTCCAGAATATCAGGTATGTTGCTATCATAGTAATCATTCTTGCCGTTTATTATATCCTCTGTTAAATCTTCATGTTTAACATTATAAACAGAATAGAATTCGTCCTCAATTCCATGACTGAATGGAGTATGGCCTATATCATGCAATAATGCAGATATTTGCAATTTTTCATCCTTTATATTTAAATAATTTGATATTTCATTTGCCATGAACATTGTTCCAAGGGAATGTTCAAATCTGGTATGATTTGCTCCTGGGAATACGAGATTGCACAGGCCGAGCTGCTTTACATAGCGTAATCTCTGGAAATAAAAGGAATTAATTAATTCCAAAAAAATCCCATCAATTTTTATAGGGCCATTAATCGGATCCTGAACTATTTTGTACATTTTATCACTAAATGCTGGACACACCAGATTCAGACCAAGTGTTTTGGTAGCGTCCTCCACTTCCTCTCCTCCCCGCACCCTCTCAGCATCGATAGTTCGAAATACCGTTGTTCCCTTCCGGGCCTGGCGGATTTTTTCGATAGATTACATTCTCAATCTCCTTTGAGGCTGGGAATATAAACCTCCAATCCAAGAGGACAGAAACTCTACGATTCCATGAAGACTGCCAAAGGCCTGGTTGCCCTCGTCTGGTAGTCACCCCCGCATTTAGGCTTCGGGTCACAGAGAGAGCCTAACCCTCCGGTCAAGTCCAGCAATCCTTAATTATATCTTGCTAAAAAAGTTTATCTATATTACAAATGGTTGTACTGGAAAGCCACTGAATTTGGGATGTGAATGTAGTGCAAAAAATATGTTGCATGCTACAATTACAAAGAGGAAAAGCTTACCAGCGGAATGCAGGAAAGTCGCACATATGGACATGAAAACCTCCATTGACATACTGGAATACTCTAAAAAGCACTCTATACGCACCTGCAGGGTTTAATAGGTGGGATAGAATCTTTCGGCTTTGGTGTTAGGTTGTTCACAATATACAATAAAATATTACAATTGGCGAGAATAAAATTTTACTGCATTGTTGTAATCTTTCGGATAATTTATATTAAAAAAAGATTCAGACAATATTGATATATCCTTGAATTTAATCACTTCATTATCAGGCCTTTTGTAAAATATGGATATGCCAGATAATTTACCATTTACTTTTAAATTAACAATTCCCTGACTTATTTTATTTGTTGATACTATAAATTCTTCTATGATATTGCTAGAATATATGATATCCGCAGGCATAACAAGTACAGGTAAATCCATAGTATCCAGGGATTTTTTAAGATCCCTTATGTAGTCACCTGTACCCCTTATGATATTATAATTATGCAATATATCCAGTAGAAAATCAGTATTATCATTTATGCAAATATGGATATTCATTTTCAGGTTATGAAGAATCTCCAGTGATCTTTCAATCAATGTCCTATTATCTATTTTCAAAAGCATTTTCCTCTTATTATTTATCCTGCTTCCTTTTCCACCTGCCATAACAAGTACATTCATCGATATATTATTGCATATTGAATTTTAATTTTATTTATTGAAAGGAAAATTATAATTATAAAAACATATTATCATACCATGGAAGATTACTATATAGAAGGAGAGGAGAAATTTGGTAAATTTACAACAACATTTTATTCCCTATTTGCATGGAGAATGCTGAAAAAACTTTATAATTTTGCACTTGAAGAATTTAATGGTATAAACCCCAAAACGATACTTGATATTGGTGCTGGTCCCGGAAAATTGACGATTATGGTGGCAAAAAAATACGAAAATGCAAAAATATATGCAATAGATCCTTCAAAATATATGGTTGAAGTGGAAAAAAAGAACTTTAAAAAGGAAAATATTGATTGTAATTGTGCACAGGGGAGTAGCAGAGAAATTCCCTTTGAAAATAAATTTGATTTAATTTACACTACATTGTCATTTCATCACTGGAAAAGGCAGGAAGAAAGTATAAGCCACATTTTATCTAAATTGAATATTAATGGGTATTTCATTATAATCGAGTTCCTGAACGAATACTATAAATCGAATGTTTCACAACATAAAAAACATTCATTGTCAAAGGAATATTCAGAATCGTTGAATTTTGAAGATTATGAAAAAACTATGGATACCCAAAATAATCTCATAGCCTTGAAATTTAAAAGAATTAAATAATTATTTGTCCATGTTATTGAGTTTTTTAATAAGCTCATCAACCTTTTCTTCAATATTTTTATCCATTTTTAGAGTTTCTGGCCACACTCTATTATAATTTTCACCAGGCCCCTTTCTTGTTGCATCTATTCCCATTTTTGAACCATAATTGAATGTTCTAGCTGGATGGTCGAGGCTGTCTGTTGGTGCTCCTGGAATTATGAAAACATCGCTTGATGGGTCAATTCTTGTGGTCATTGCCCAGAGAACCTGCTTCATGTCATGGATATTTATATCATCATCTACAACAACTACTATTTTTGTAAGCATCATCTGGCCTGTACCCCAGATTGAAAACATGACTTTCTTAGCTTGGCCTGGATATCTCTTTTTTATGGAGACTATCATTAAATTTGCCACAACGCTTTCTTCCGGGATGTTCATGTCAACAATTTCAGGAATCTGTATTTGAATCAGTGGAAGGAACATTCGTTCTATGGCTTTACCTATTCTTACATCCTCGTGCCATAATTTTCCAACTATTGTGGTCATATAAATAGGATTCTTTTTTTGAATAATTTTTTTTATATGAAATACGGGGAATTCCTCCTCAAGTGAATAATATCCGGTATGGTCACCAAAAGGTCCTTCAATTTTTGTTTCATTTGGGTCTATATACCCTTCCAGAATTATCTCTGAATTTCTTGGGTATTCAATATCAACCGTTTCACCTTTAATTAAATCCATGTGCTTTTTTGCTAAAAGCCCCCTAAAAGAGAACTCATCAATACCATTGGGGAGAGGAGCTATTGATGAGAAAAATGTTAAAGGATCTGTACCTATAACAACGGCCACATCCATTGTTTTTTTCTCATTTTTATATTCCCCGAAATGTTCTGCCCCTCCTTTATGAATGTGCCAGTGCATGCCTGCAGTTTCATTATCATATACCTGCATTCTGTAAGTACCGACATTTCTGTGCCCGGTATCTGGATCTTTTGTGATAACCATTGGCATTGTAATGTACTTTCCGCCATCATCAGGCCAATTTTTTGTTATGGGATAGCTGGATAAATCAACTCTATCAATAATATCAAATTCCGATGATTTTCTTTGTGTCAGTTTTGGTTTGATTCCACCAAGTTCTTTCATCATTTCGAGTCCCCTCGAAATCATTGATTCGGTATTATCTGGCAATCTTACAAGATTTTTCAGCCTCAATCCAACATTATATGGGGAATCACCAAGAATATTTTCAATGTATCTGTCACTTGAAAAAAGGTTTCCAGCTACCGGTATATTTTGCCCCTTAACATTATCGAATATTATTGTTCTCTTCTTACCTATTCTTTCCTCCTCACTCAATATATATGTTAATTCAAGGTCAGGGTCAACTTCATCCTTGATATGAATTAAATTATTATTTTTTTCCTGAAAGTTCAGATAGTCCTTTAAATCATCGAACGCCATGCCTTATGATAACATAATAAAATATAATTTTATCTCATAAAGATTCTTGGTTTAATTACCTCATAGTAGAAGTCCATAATTGATATTATCACCGTGAATATCCCAGCTATAAGAATACCTATGCCCGCAAGGACAAGAATTATTTGTTCTGGTATTGCTACAAATAGTGTTATTTTCAAGTATGGAAATGTTACAAATGCAGAACCTGCTATGAGCATTCCTATGCCAAAAATAAATATTGAAATATCTCTGCCGCTGCTTATCAAAAAATCATTTATTATGTTATTTTCCCGGAATAAATAAGAAAGGAGCATAAATATCTGGAATATAATAAATGCCTGTGCCCATGTTGCGGAATTCATATAAAATGGTAAAATACCAGAATATATGCGAATAGGAAATCCCACTATGGATAGATAAACCAGAAAAAGTGATATAATCATCAACATTCTGGAAACTATCTTGTCGCTTTTGAAGTAAAAATATAAAACACCAAGAATCACTCCAATAATTCCAATTATACCCGAGGTTATATTTATTCTGAGCGAGATTGAAATAAATATATCGCTAATAAAAATTAGGAAAAACATTAGAAAAGAGAATAAAATAAATTTGTCGGAAATTTTAAATTTATCACTCTGAAAAAACATTATATTATTAAGTGCATATACCGCATCCGAGGCGATTATGAAAAATATGCCCACATCAAATAATATGCCAATATTTCTGGTAAATTCGTATAGACTGTAAATAAATGATGAAATTATGACAAGAAATATTGAAGCCAAAAGCAACAATTTAGTTATTGCTGTAAACTGGTTCATTGTATCATTATCATAATAATGTTTGCTTGAAATATATTTTTTAAACATAGTTAGGTAAAGAAAATTAAATATTTAATTATACCCCTTTCCCTTTTTTTCACATGTATTTTCCCATTCTTCAAGGCCATTTAGGTGTTTTATAAGTTCTGTGCCTTTTTCCGTAAGGCTGTATATAACTGTAAATGGTTGAGTGGAAACAACATTTCTTCCGATAATATTATGTTGATTTAATTTTTTGAGGCTTTCAGATAAGGACTTGGGAGTAATATTATTTATATTTTTAAGAATTTCATTATAACGGAGGTCTTTATTTGAAAGTAATTTGATAATAATAGTATCCCATTTGCCATTAATCTGCTTCAATGCATCCATAATAACATATTTAAAATCGTCCATATTATTCCTCTTAATCTATATTCCGTTTTAATATTAAATGTATTTTTATTTATTTCGGTGAAAAATATTTTTAAATGTAATGTTATAAATTTAAAATTTAAATATAAAACAAGTTTTTTCATTTTTATTACTGTAAAATGAAAATAGGTTGTGGATACAAAATGTTTTTACTGTAGGAATAAAATATTCCGGGGGAAATATAACTTTGGCCATATCGGGATCGTATGAATTGATCTTTTCAGGTTTATCCTATAAAATAGAAACACGCCTAAATATGTATTTCTGTTATCAGTGGTTGCCCTCCCATTAGTGATAACAATATTATCTATGGCAATAGGCAAAATTATATCAAGAGCTTGGTGCAGAAGCGTTTATGCTCCAAGGTGTAAATAATATAATCCTTATACAACGGTTTTGTGTAAATAAAGAATCGCCATGAAAGATAATATTTTTATTTCCAGAGTCTTTGTATTTTTGATAAATTAGGGTTCATTTATGGTATCTGCGGTTTTTATATTCTTAGTAAATGCACCGCAGGGGGAAAGAAAGGAAAACGATAACATTGAGTGTGGCATGGCATATTCCAAAAGAGGTTGCATAAATTTATTCACATTCATTAATTTAATTTTGCACGTTAAGAAAATATTATTAATGTAAAAACATTCTTAATTTATGTATAACGATTATCTCGATATTCGGGCTAATTTAATGTCTAAAAAAATAGATTACGCTATGGCAACAGTAATTAAAACGTCAGGTTCATCAATAGCGAAACCCGGGTTCAAAATGCTTATCTCTGGAAATAAAATAATGGGCGGAACGTTTGGAAGTAGGAAGATGGACAATATTGTAATGAAAGAAGCAATGAAGTGCATTGAAGAAAAAAAGGCAGAAATGATCACCATTGGGCTTGACA
>JAKBQY010000003.1 GCA_021835025.1 Thermoplasmata archaeon
ATGGTGAAATAACGCCAGGAATCTTTACAGTGATACACCAATTATAAATTAAAATGACATTATTTTTGTATGTTAACATTTTTATTAACGCATGAAAAACAACGCATTAGATAAATATTTTAAATAAATAATGATACAGTTCTATGTTACTTCCAAAAAAGATATTCTTTACACGTGGTATAGGCAGGGGTGAAACTCAGTTGCAATCGTTTGAAAATGCCCTGAGAGATGCGGACATAGCCCCATATAACCTTGTAAATGTAAGTTCTATACTTCCCCCATATGCCGAAATAATAGAGAAATCTGAGGGTTTAAAATTGCTATCTTATGGCCAGATACTATTTACTGTTCTTGCAAGAAATTCATCAAATGAACTCAATAGAATGATATCCTCTGCTATAGGTTTTGCCGTTCCAGCAGATAGGGGGAAATGGGGATATTTAAGTGAGCACCATTCATTTGGCCAAACAGAAAATGATTCGGGGTATTTTGCTGAAAAATTAGCAGCAGAAATGCTTGCCAGTACTATGGGATTGGATGAGCATCTAAAATGGGATGAATCTAAAAATGAATACGTTCTTGATGATAAAATTTTAACTACAAAAAATATTGCTGCAACAACCGTTGTATTGAAACCGGATGAATGGGCAACGGTTATTGCTGCGGCTGTACTGGTGGTATGAACATGGACAACTCAATAGAACAGAAATGGCGCGATGCCTGGAAAAAACGTAACATTTTCGAGGCAAAAGTCGACCCCTCAAAAAAAAAGTTTTTTGTTACAGTGCCATGGCCATACACAAATGGCTCACTGCATGTGGGACATGGAAGAACATACACACTTGGTGATATAGTTGCCAGATATAAACGCATGATTGGATATGATGTACTTTTCCCAATGGCATTTCATGAAAGCGGCACCCCAATACTTGCATTTTCAGAAAGAATAGCAAATAAGGACAAGGATACACTAAAATTATATAGGAACTATTTAATGGAATATGAAAAAGCAGAAAATATTGATGATATTATATATTCATTCAGAGAACCAAAAAATATCGCTGAATATTTTTCAAAGGTTATAATTAAAGATTTTACTGATCTTGGATACTCCATAGATTGGTCAAGAAAATTCACGTCTGCTGATAATTTTTACCAATGTGTTGTTAGGTGGCAATTTAACCATTTAAAGGAGCTTGGATTACTGAAAAAGGGCGAATATCCTATTCTTTACAGCATGAACGATGAGAATGCAGTGGGAGAGGATGATATAAAGGATGGCGATACAGATAAGGTAAGCGTGGAAGAATTTACCGGTGTATTATTCAAGGGCAAAAATTTTGATCTTATAACGGCATCCTTGAGGCCGGAAACACTGTTCGGTGTTACAAATTTATGGATAAATCCAGATGCAGATTATGTAATCATAAACTATGAAAACAAGGATATGGCTATTTCATATTTAGGGTACATAAAATTTTCATTACAGCATGAAAATGTAAAGTTTAAAAAACGTATAAACAAAGAGGATATTTTAAATGAAACGTTCAAGGTCCCATTTTATGATCGGGTTATCTCTGTATATGCTGCCGATTTTGTCGATCCGGATAATGGTACAGGTATTGTATATTCTGTTCCGGGGCATTCAATATTTGATTATGTATATTTTAAGAAGAATAACCTTGATTTTAACATCAAAAAAGTTGTTGAAACTGGAAATGATATAAATGTGGAGAACCTGGTAAAAAAATATAATCTTTTAAATGATTCAGAAAAACTGAAGGGGGCAACGCAGGAATTATACAAAGAGGAATTTTATAAGGGAACGTTAATAAACTCCAGTAAATACACGGGCTTATCTGTCAGTGAAGGGAGGGATATGATAAAAAATGACCTCCTAAACGAGGATAAGGGCATTATGTTTTATGAAACCACCAGAAAGGCAGAAACCAGAAGTGGTTCAAAGGTAATTGTTGCCATTTTAAAAGATCAGTGGTTCATTGACTATTCAAAGGTATGGCTTAAGGAAAAAGCGCATGATTTGATTAATTCGATGAAATTTTACCCCGAGTTATATAGGAAGTTGATGAATGATGCCATTGACTGGCTAAGGGAGAGGCCATGCGCCAGAAAAAGAGGTATAGGAACAAGGTTGCCATTTGACGATAGATGGATTATTGAATCATTGTCAGACTCAACAATTTACATGATAACCTACACAAATGCAAATGAAATGAGGACAATATATGATCGTCTTGGTGATATTGATGATGAAATTCTTGATTATGTTTATCTCAATAAAAATATAGATATTAATAAGTATGATGATAAAACACGTAAAAATATAATTGATGCAAGGGAAAAATTCAACTACTGGTATGGAAATGACTTAAGAATAACTGCTCCTCCCCATATTTCAAATCATCTGGCTTTTTTTATAATGAACCATGCCGCCATCTTTAAAGGCAAGAATTTACCGGGTAGCCTTATGCTTTCAGGAATAGTCATATCCAACGGGTCAAAAATTTCTAAAAGCAAGGGCAATGTAGTATCCTTGCTTGAAATTACCCGGAGATACTCAGCAGACCTCTACAGATTGTTTATTGCAGTTGGAGCTGATGTTTCATCCCTGCTGGACTGGAATGAGAAAGACATTGCCTCCGTTTCAAAAAGATATGATTACTTCATAAACATTTTAAAGGACTACAAGGATTCAGAAGAAAATGAAGACTATATATACGAATGGTTTGTTTCATCATTTTATAACCATTTAAAGGAATATCTAATCAATATGGAATCGATGAAAATAAGGGATGCATATATATCCATATTTTACAGCGTACTCAACGATTTTAAAACGCTGGAAAATAGGGGCGGAAATATAAATAGTGGATTAAAAATGATAATGCATGACTGGCTAATTGCCATGTCACCTGTGATTCCGTATTCATGTGAGGAATTCTGGCACATGTACATTAATGATACCTTTGTGAGCATGGAAGAACTGGATACCAATGTTGAGGATAAGATAAATTATGGGATTCTTGCGTCTGAGGAATATCTTGGCAGAGTGGTAGAGGATATAAAAGAAATTTCGAGGATAATAAAAAATAAGGGGGAAACTGCAATTATAACAGTTTATGGTGAATATCAAAACGATTTTATAGAAATGTTCAACAGAAAAGACATAAAACCCGAATATAAAATAATGATAGGTGATTATATAAAAAACAGGAACAGAATTCTTGATAAACAAATAAATGAATATGCAGTATTATCCAAAAATAGATCATATATTGAAAATGCCACAGGCCTGAAAATAGAGATACTAAAAAGCAAGGAAGTGAAACAGAAAAATCCATGGCCAGGAAGACCCACAATAAAAATAATTTAAATGTCAAACACAATGGTGGCATAATTTTTATCTGGATATATTTCCAGATTGTAATATGTTGGATCCTTGATAATATATTCATATTCAACATTTTCAGGGAGTTCGGTTCCATATAATTTTCCGGTAATTTGCATATTTTTTATTTCAAGATCTGAAGCAAAATACAGGGTATTTTCTGTTTCAAGGTAGAATATAATGTCTGATAGTAAAGAAATAAGGAGATCATAATGATTATTTCTTTCAATCTTTATATTAAGAATTTTATCTGGAATAAAATTCCCGGTTTTAACAATTAAATTTGCCATTGCATATATGGAATTTTCAAAGATAGTTTTATAAGAATTGCCATACACCTTTATTTTCAAATCCCCGGTGTGATCAAGAACCTCATACCTGATTTTTGGGTTTTTGTCTACCATAATAATATCTCCCTTTATGCCTATAACATTATTAACCTGTGGCATTGTCCCCAGTTAACGCAGGAAGGTATCTTTTTAGGCGATCTTCCCATCCTTGCTGGTGTTGGCCTGATTTCCACAGGTGGCACATTGTAATCACTATCTATTATATTGCTATAATTATCACATCCCTTATCGAGATCGTAAGTCATGGATATATAATCTGTTTTAACCATAAACTTTTTGTTCTCCTTCACCACACCCATTGCAGAATGAAACTCACTGCCCATAATCATTAAAACAGCATATAAATTATTTGGACGGCGGAATTTCTGTATAAAACTTACCTAAAAATCCATGATATACAAAAATATTATTGAAACAAAAAATAATATAAAATTATTTCACTGTTCTTCAGGATTAACGGATGAGATCATTGGTATCTCATCTCTGTCAAGGTCAATGCCTATTTCCTGCTGAGTCAGTTTCCTTCCAATGCTCTTCTCATAGAAATTGACTATGTTTTTCTTTTCTTCGTTTGTATATTTTCTGAAGTATTTGTCTTTTTTGAGGTCCACACCGGTTTTTTCCTGATAAACATTTGCGGGAATTGAGTATTTTCTCTGTGTTGAATCTCTGTAAAGTTCAGGTATAACGTTGAATGCACAGAAGGGTATTACTCTTCCATCAGGCATTGCATAGTGTATATCGCATCTCTCAACCCTATCCACATCATATGTGTACGGATCCTGGAAATGCATGAATCCTATGAATAACGTTTTGTAATGGAATGCTTTCAATCCATGATAATCGCCTTCTGTAAATGCGTTGTATACCATATCCTTTAGTTTGAAATCCTTTGGTGCTTTTTCATAGTCTACGAATTTTTTCATATGCATTAATAGTTTTGTTACTGATTCTGCCTTTTTTGCGGTCTTCCATTTAGAGTATTTTATATCCTCGCCCAGTGATCCAAGATATTCGAACATTCCTTTTACATCAACAAATCTTGTTACAGGTGTTATTTTTCCATCTTCAATGAACACATATGTTCCCATACCGCATGCAAAATGTATTGATAATTTGTATGTTGGATGACCCTTTAAAGCTTCTACAAAGTTTGATACCTCTGTTGTTGCGGGGACTGTAAAGAAATCCTCCCTTCCTATCTGGCCATCAAGTTGCTGTTCAATTTTCTTTATTGCTCCAGGTATTGTTATTCTTTGCCTTGCTCTTGCCCTATCGGACATCCTACCGACAAGACTTACGGGCTGAAAATTAACTCCCCTGACAACATCAATGTTTGATGATGCAAACCTTATCATATCTCCAAGATACTGATCATTGATGCCGCCAATTACTGTTGGTACCAGAACTACACCCATCGGTGCCTTTTTATAGTTGTTTAATGCCATCGGGATTTCCCAGAAGTTCTTTGGGTTTGACCTGGGTGTTGGACCATCGAAACTTGTGTACACGACATTTGATCCTGCTTCTCTGGCTTTTCTTACAAAGTCAGGGTCATATGCAGCTCTTACACTGTTTGTATTCATCTGAACGTGTTCATAGCCTTCTTCCCTTGCTATTCTAATAACGTCTATGATCTCATCCCTTAACGTGGGTTCTCCACCCGTTATCTGAACTGCATTTGCCCCAACTGGTTTTTCATTTCTCATTCTTCTTAGCATTAATCTTATCTGATCGAGAGATGGCTCGTATATTGGCTCGTTTTCCTTTGCGTAGAAGAAACAATACCAGCATGATAGATCACAGCGGTTTGTTATAACCACATTCCCAAGACCCGTATGGGATTTGTGTTTCACGCAGAGACCACAGTGAGTTGGGCATATAATTTTATCTGCATAGACTGCAACGTTAGGATTCAATATTTGTGTTCCTTCCTTGTCCTGGAATTTCTTTGATTCTTCGTACATATCATAGTCTTCCCAATACTTCTCCTTCGTTATACCATGTTCAGTGCATTCTTTTATTAAATCCACTTCTCCTCCCTGTTCATATACAATCGCAGGTATCCTCATCTGATCAAATTTTTCCTCATCTGCACATAGTGGGCATAAACTTTCAGTTACTCTTAATACAAGCATATCATCTGTAACAAGGTGGCCCATCTCACTTAAAAATTCGTCCACTGTTTTAAATGGGGCGTTTTTACTTATTTCAAAGTCATGCGCTAGTCTGACCTCGGAATTTTTCTTTTCTTCTGTCATTACCATATATTTCACCTTTTTAACTAAATAAGATAAGGATTCGGAATAATATATATCTTTTGTCTTAATATATGCTAATATGATAAATCACTAAGTAGCAATCAATAATACAAAAATCTTCTTTAAATATTATTAAAAAACTATTTTGAAATACTTTTATCTCTATTAGCTACTTAATTTATTATAAAAAAAATATTTAAAAATAATCAACGTTTATGTACTTGTTCAGTGTTTATTTATCATTTTTTAATTTGATTTTCTTTAAAATCTGGTTATATAAACTGTTTATATTTGATTTGTATTTAACCTTAACATTATTCTGTGAAAGGTATGATTTGAGGTCTTCAAGCGTTATTGAGTGCTGTGGTTTTTTTGCTATCACTGAAATAAAATCTGGTATTATTTTATAAAGTCTTTCCCTCTCCCTTTTATGATCCTCCATTTCAATATATTTTTTCACTTTTTTGTTTACTTTATCAATTTTTATTTTAATTTCATTCTCCGTTCCAAAGTCAAGATTGATACCTTTATAAAGCCAGAACGATTTTATGTATTCATCTATATTTGAATGTTGAAAACCTGATGTTTCTTCATCGAGAAATTTAATCATTTCCTGTGATAATGTTTCAATGGATTTTTCATTTACCTCCTTATTTAGCGAAAGAATTTTTTTATCCTCCATTTCATCAAATAAATCATCAAAGTTATAGGAATTTATTTCATTATACCAGCCTGCTTCTTCATGATATTTATAACCAATATCATTCATTATATACATTATATCAATTTCCGCTATTTTGTTAAAAAATTTTTTTGATGATGAAGCTTCCACATCAACATCCTCATCCTCAAATTTCTTAATGGATAGTATTATTGATTTTGTGCCATTTAATCTAGAATTGTTCAGAAAATCTTTCCATGTTCCCATCCGTTTATCCCATTCAAAACTGATAACTATGTCAACATCAGTTGAATAATAGACATTCAGGTTCAATTTTTTTGAATAATTTACTATGTTGTCCATTAACAAATCCATTTCATCCTTCATGATTGATCACAATACAACATATTAAGATAAAACTCGTATAAATATATTTTGCCTCAATGTAACTGTTCGGTCAAATGTGCACGGAGATGTTTGTTGCAGTCCATGTATCTTTTCTGTTGAGTCCTGTAAATAATTCCCATTTTTCCTCAGAAATGTTTTCTTTAGCTTCCTATCATTCTCAAGTATAATCTTCGTTATAGGTGATATATCAGTACATATCCCGTATTCTTTAATCTATCATGGATCTCTGCATCACTTATTTCCAAATCCATCAGCCTGTTCACGTATGGCATGGCCTCACTGCAGGATACTTCTGTCATGGCATTGGGATTTTTACCTAAATGCCTGACATACTTCCGCACCACTTTTCTGCTAACCCTTTTCACGTCCACAAGTTCCAAATATTCTCAATATTCTCTCTTTACTTTCCTCGGAACCACTGTCATGTTATATTATATATATTATACGGATTAATTTTTCAGTCATCCAGAAAACAATTAGGTCTGTAATATAAAATAATTCTAAAATTCTAACAACAGATTGCCTGCATAGCTTCAATCATAAGATTCTTATGGCTCTAGTTGTATAAGGTGTATTGTTTGTGACATCCTCCCACGA
>JAKBQY010000028.1 GCA_021835025.1 Thermoplasmata archaeon
TTTTTCACCGCATTGTATGCAAAATTCATTGCCATATTTGCCCTGTTTATATCATCCTTTCCCGCTGTGGATACAACAAATAATTTAGCCATAAATATTAATTGTAAAATTGGTTATAAATTTTAGGACGGACTATAAAATATATGTTCCAATTTTCCCTTAGCAATAATTTACATTATTATCATATTTAATTATGTAACATAATTGCTTTAAATTTTATGGAACCTTCCATATTCAGCTAAAGATAACAAAATGGAAAACCTAAATGATGTATTGAAAGAGTTATCCCCTCGATCTTAAAGAGGGCAAAAGTTAATAGAATGGTTTTCAGGCAACATAACGGATGAAGAAGTATTTGAAGAGTTACAGGTTATTCATATGAGGGGCCAGAAAAGGAAAAGTGGTACAGAATGTTGTGTTGTGTACAGGAAGTTGGACAGTAGGAAAGGGGATAACTCTAGACCTTGCAGTTGGGGAACAAGCACAAAGACTAAATTGTAAAGCATAAGTGATACATATATTATAAATAATGTAATATACATCTATGAAAATAACAGGGCTTAAAGAATTGGGAGATTCAATCAAGGATATGCTAATCCAAAAAGATTATTTTAAAAATAATAAAAAATATAATGCAAATTTAATTGATGGAAACATTTCATCGGGGTATGGTTACCCCATAAAGGCATTTGAAAAGTTTCTTGGATATTACGATTCTCCCAACAGGGTGGCATATAATCCATCTATTTCCATGAGCACCAATTTTTCATACTGCCTATCGGCATGCAAATACAATAAAAATGGAAAAATGGACACAGTAATAGTAGATGGAATAAGTGATGAAAACTACGATAAAAAGGCAAAATATGCCCTTGATTATTTCAGAAATGATTTTGGTATCAAGGGAACTTTTGATTTTTACATAAAAAGATATAGAAAATATGATAGGGGTAAGGGCATGAGTGAATCCGCTGCGGTTGCTGCCTCTGTTTCGCGATCCCTTATTACAAATGTATTTGGAAACGATGCTGACGATATTTTAATATCCAAATACGCCAGGCTTGTATCTGGTTCTGGCACCAGGGCTGTGCATAACGGAATATCCATGTGGTTATCATATCCGGATATGGACTTGAATTACTGCACCGCAGTTAAAATATCTGGAATGCCAGAAAAATTATATTATGGCATATTTCCAAAATTTACCAACCAAAAAACAGACCAGGCACATAGGTTGGCGGTTAAATCAGAATTTTATGAACCGTGGATAAGGAATAAGTATAATTTTATAGAAAAGTATATTGAAAGAGATTTTGACCTGGACCTGCTTTTGAAAAGGGGCATTGAAGACACACTAAATCTGCATTCTGTTTTATTTTCCCAGGGAATGATTTTGCAAACGGAGGAAAGCATAAACCTGATAAAAAATATAATAAACTTCTCAAGTAATAATGAGGGCTTTTATTTCAGTGCAGATACTGGGCCATCAATAATGATTCTCTCTCCTGAGAAGAACCTCATTGAACAGTTCAGGGAAAATAAGAGGGATGAATTTATATACGGATCCAATGATTTCAAGGAACATGAAAAAAATATGGGTTCATTTTTAAAGGAGGCTATTGATTATTTCAAAAATTAATTTTTTATACAATAACTGTTATTAATTATTTTGAAATTAAGTTATATGTTACGAGTTTTTTCAAGGCCCCAGATGAAAATAATTTCACTGGTTTCCACAACAATAGGATTGAGAACTTTGGGACTTTTCATGGTATTACCAGTTTTTTCATTATATGGCGAAAAATTTACAGGTTCATATTTATTAATTGGGCTTGCACTTGGTGCATATGGCATTACTATGGCTATTTTCCAGACACCTCTGGGAATATTGTCCGATAAGTATGGGAGAAAACTTATTATATCCCTGGGCATAATTACATTTACCATAGGAAATATAATATGTGCATTCCCGGTTAATATTACTGGCCTTATTATTGGAAGGCTCATGGAAGGCGCAGGAGCAGTGAGTTCAACTGGCATTGCCCTGGTACATGAAAATATTGAACCAACAAAGAGAAATATGGCCGATGCAATAATAGGGATATCAATAGGGTTATCATTCATGATTGGTGTTATAATAGGACCGTTATTGGCTGTATTTTTAAGCTATTCAGCGCTGTTTATAATTGCTTCATTGTTTGGAATTGTATCATTGGTCCCGGTATTTATGGTCAAGGAAAGAAAAAGAGAGCTTAATTTTGAAGCAAAATCAAGAATCGACATAAAAATTATCATGGTTTCAATAATAAGCTTTTTCATATATTTCTATATGATAGTTTTTTATTTCTATCTCCCTTTCTTCTCAATAAGATATGTCCCCGTTTCAGGATTTTATACATTTTTAATACCAGCAGTGATTATAGCAGGCGCTATAGGCATCGCAATTGCCAGGCCGGCCGACAAGAATAAAACTGTATTATTTTCCGTGATTTCATTGATAATTCTTTTAATAAGCGTTCCAGTATATTTTTTAAATGTATATATCAAGGATGTTTATTTTTTCTATCTGGGTGTCGTTGTGTTTTATTCAGGCTACATAATAAGCGAAACGGTATTTCCAACATTGATTACCAGAGTAGCTTCTGAAAATTCTTATGGTGGAAATCTTGGATTTTATACATCAATGCAACACGCAGGTGTATTTGCGGGGGCAGTAGTTGCAGGCTTTCTTTTAATAAATATAAAGAATGATACGAATATACTTATTGTTATGGTTTCACTTTTCATAATTAGCATTATAATACTATATATGGCCACAAAATTTAGGGAAATATATCTTAAAAAAAATCAAACTTAATATATTTTGAAATAATAGGGGTGGTGCAGAGGTTACCGAGCTAGGACAAAGGCGCCAGATTAAGGGTCTGGTCTCGAAGGAGTTCGCGGGTTCAAATCCCGTCCTCTGCATGGCATTTTATTTTCATTTTTATTTTAGGTGAACTACAGTAAACCTTGATTGCGTTTTTTATAAGGAATTGTTTAGCAACAAAAATTCGAAAAATAGTTAATCAAATATTTAGAGACTCAAAAGAGTATAGCAAAATGCCTGAAAAGATCTAGATTCTGTTGAAAATAATTATCTCATAAAAGGAGCAATAAATTGTGATTAAATTGAGTATTCGATGAGGAAGTTATAAAGTGGTGCAATCAAGAGGGGGCCATATATAAAAATAATATACAAAATTTAAAAAAATATTCAAAAGGTTACCGGTATATAGCCTTTACCCAAAAAATCGGTTATTACAGATGATATGGGTTTCAGATCTATTTTTAATTCCATAAGTTTTTCTCTTATATTTGCTGAATCTGCTATATTCTGGCATGCAATTGGCAAAATATTTTTATTTCTCAGGCCCTCTAGAAGAGAATCTATATCTTTATCGCCAGAAGCTGCCAGTTTTTCACTTTCTCCAAAGAGTATAACCTTTGTCTCAACGTTTGAATGAAGGGCAAGGTTCAATCCAATCATGGCTTTTGTTTTATCTTTTTCACCAGATGTTACAATAACAAGCATCTTTGTTTCCATATTCCGAGATTATCAAAATATATTTATTAATTTTTTCAACATTTTATTAACAATAAGAATATTAATACACATAAATTTTTTAATTTTCTCCCACACGCGACATTCTCACACGACTAAACAGTGGATCAAAAATCACTTCCAGACTGGCTATTTGGCGGAATTAAATTTGTAACGGATGGATTAACCCTTGCCATCGATGCCTGTGCTAAAGCTTTCATCACATTAGATATTATCCCAAATACCGGTTATGATATTCATGAAAACCAGAGATTGTAAACAATGATTGCAAGATAAACGTAGAAGAGCCTAATGTTTAGCCTTTTTGATGTTGTCTTTGTAAGTAACTTCTTGGTCATTCAGTATCCTTTTTCGATCTCCCTCTCTTTTTGTACATCCCCAGTATATCCTTCTATTACAGTTTCATGTTTGTTGCAAATATGTATAAAATTCTAGCATTTTTGTTTCTACAATACACTGGTACAAGGAGAATGTTGCCTGGCTAAATTTTTGATCTGCTGAAATAGGGTGGAATTTCCTGCTCAAAGTGTTAAAATTCTATTGAAAATAAAGAAAATGAATTAAACAAAATCCCTTTTTACCATGCTATCCTGCATTCTTTTGTTAATTTTTTTGCTTAGAATTAATGAAAATGAAACTATCAATAGTGCAATAATACCAATATAGAGCACTGGAATTATAAATAAGCTAATTATTGTAATTAAAACAAATGGGATTAAAATTATAACAGTAATTATATTACCTATAGAATATCTTGCATGGCCGGATAATTCACCGAGATCCGTAATCTGTCTTGTATTGTAGAAGCCACCGATATAATAACCAATAATGGTGAAAAGCATACCAAATACCATGGTAATTATAAGCATCCTTAAAAATAATATATGCCCAAAAATGAAATACAGAATCAAATTCCCTATAATTAGGGGTATCAAAAAAATTTCTGTTGACAAGGATTTTCCTATTGCATTAAGCCTGAAATATTTATAGGATGGCATGGCCATTAGTGAAAGCCATAATCTCTCAGTTGAGGAAGCTGCATATCCCTTGGTGAATGGATAAATTATAACTGCGTATATTAAATAATATATACCAACAAGGAATTGAAAATACAGTGATTTTGGCAGATAAAAAAATAATATGGTATATACCGCTGCAATTCCTATAGAAAATATAAATGAATATGTTAATTTGAATCTTGGTGCATAGACCCTGGCCGTTGAACCCACCCTCATTACGGAAATTCCACCAAGCATTTTTAAATTAAATGAAAAAACTGCTTTTTCAGGAGACATGCCGGAAAATTTCACATTTTCCTTTATCTGGGCTGACTTTTTGGCCATAAAATTATAATATGTTGATGGCAGGTTTCCAGATTTATTGTAAACGTACAACCATAATAAAAGGGATAGAACTAAACCTATAATTGTCCCGGAATATATATGGCCTGTGAACGCCGATACAGGTGAAAATGGAAAATTAATAAATCCAGGGATGATATACCATATAATCAGGGTAACGATTGTTATTATTCTTGTTTTTGTCGAATATTTCCTCATTATTGTTGATATTGATATATTAATAACAAGAATTGCAAAAATATCAATTAAGCCCAGGAAAGCAAAATATCCATGTTCCGTGAATAAAAGTATATAACACATAAAAAAATTGAATGAAGAGGATATAAGTGTTGAAGTTGTAAAAAATGATTTTGCAAGCTCTTTCCTGTTTACAGGGGTCATGAATAAAAAATCAAAATCCGATTTTTTATAATAGAATCCAGCGAATAATATTTCCATTAATGAAATGGATGCTATTATGGAAGCTGCAATTAAAAATTCTGATTTAACCGTTTTTCCAATAAAATATGCAAGCACTGCATATAGAATTTCAAGGAAATAGAATATAAAGATGAGTATTACGTATCCTGATGTTACTCTTGTTTTGAGGACAAATTTCAATAATTTCACATTCATAATCCACCCATTATTTGGGATATTACGGCTTCCATGCTGGCATTTTCTTCATCACCCATGTTTTTTAACTGCTTAATTTGGCCTTCCCAGATTTTTTGGCCCCTATTTATTATTACAATATTGTCCGTGAATCTTTCAGCAATTGACATTATATGTGTTGAAACAAGAAATGTTGCATCCATTTTTTTGAAATATTTTATAACGTCCTCCTGAGATGGTATATCAAGATAATTTAATGGTTCATCCAGCAATAATATCTTTGGTTCATGCATTATTGCAAGTGCCAAGGACAATTTCTGCCTGTTTCCTCTTGATAATGAACTTACCTTATTCCTTTCATATTCCCTTAACTTCAAAAAGTCCAGAAAAAAATCAGTTTTATAATTTAAATCATCAATCCCCCTCAAAGCACCCAGATATTCAAGATTTTCCCTAACGCTCAGAGTGAGATATGGTGAGGCGTCTTCTGGCAAATAACCTATTATTTTCTTTGCCTCTTCGGCATCCGGTTTGTATCCAGATATTAGGACATCCCCTGAATCCGGTTCAAGCAATCCAGCAAGTATTTTAATTGTTGTGCTTTTTCCTGCTCCATTTGGACCAATTAATGATACACTATCGCCACAATTGATATTTATTGTTAGATCGTTTAAGGCCGTGTTATTACCAAAATTTTTTTTAATATTGTTGAAGTCTATGCAATACATTTAGGATATAAACATAATTTCGTTTATAAAATTTTTTATGCCTTGGCCAAAATTTTAATGGAATTTATATAAAAAATATAGGAATTCAATTTACCCAGACAGTTTTTATATTTGTGAATTCAAGAATGCCATATCTTGATAATTCCCTTCCTATACCGGATTTTTTTGTTCCTCCAAATGGAAGCCTTGGATCGGAAGCAACAATTTTATTTATTGATACCGTACCCGCATCAATAAATGGAACCATTTTTTCTGCTTCATCCGTATTTCCCCAAATGGAAGAACCCAGGCCGTATGGGGTATCATTTGCTTTTTTAATTGCCTCATCAATAGTCCTGAAGTTCATAAGCATTGCCACTGGGCCAAAAACTTCTTCATTGTATTCCCTATCAAGATTAACAATCATTGGCCTTATTATATTGCCATTGTTTTCACCGGTAGTTAATATTTTACCATATGATTTCAACTGATTTATCTGGTCATTGATAATTCTTGTCTGGGCACTGGATGATAATGGCCCTACATATGTATCTGAACTCAATTGGTCACCTACCCTGACCTTCTGAAACTCCTCATACATCATTTTTGAAAATTTATCATATATATTATCCTTTATGATGAATCTCTTTGACGCTATGCAACTCTGGCCATTGTTCTGTAACCTTCCCACAACACTGTTTTTCACAGCTTCTTCAATATTTGAGTCGTCTATAACTATATAAGGATCGGAACCGCCAAGCTCCATTACAAATTTCTTTATATTTTTTGCCGCTTCTGCAGCTATTTTTGAACCTGCGGCGGTTGACCCTGTAAAGGATACTCCATCAACATATTTTATTGCATCATCGGCTATTTCTCCTGTTGTTATAACGGATTTAAATTCCTCAAGATTGAAAAGCTCCTGTATCTTCAACGATGTTCCACTCACAATTGACGCATGTTTCAGAATTACGGTGTTCCCTGCCAAAAGAGCGGGAATTGCAGCCCTGGCAACCTGCCATAAGGGAAAGTTCCATGGCATAATAATCAACACGGTACCCAAGGGATCAAATCTTATATAGGATTTACTTGCCTCTGTTTTAACATATTCATTGGACAAAAAATTCTTTCCATTTTCTATATAATAATCAAATAACAATAATGTTTTTTTAACCTCAGCAATGCTCTGTGTTATTGGCTTCCCCATTTCAGATGACATAAGTATTGCCAGGTCGTTCATATTTTTTTCAAAATTTTTCCTTGATTCCTTAAGCCTTCCTATTCTTTCATCCATATTGATTTTCCATTGGGATTGCTTGGAATTTAGACCTGAAATTATTCTCTTTACCTCATCAATATCCTGAATTTTGTAAGAACCGAGCTGTTTATTCGTATAGGGATTAAATGTTTTAACTTCCATATTAATAAAATGTGGGATCAATATTTAAGGTTTTTTAAAACATTAAAAATTATGGGTTGTATTTTTCTAGTTTAATGTCAATCAATGATGGTTCACCCTTCTCTGCATCAATCACCGCAAGATTCATTGACTCATCCAATTCATCAATTGTTTCAACAGGATATGATTTTACATTGAACCCAGATGCAATTGTTGCGAAATTAATTCTTGGTTCATCTATATCTATAAACTCACGATCATGCAGGTTTGCAACATATCTCTGAGAAGTATTTTCAAAATATGGCCATTCTACAGCCCATGAACCATTGTTAAGTATAATATATATTACACCAAGATGATAATGCTTAACTGACCATAGAACGGAAGTTAAATTACCAAAAATTGAGTCCCCATCACCTGTAACGCAAACCGTTGGTTTATAATCATGGATTCCGTTAAGATAATTTTTTTCATTTTTTGCCAGAAATATACCGTATGCCATGCCCACTGGAGATCCTAGGTGTCCGCTTGGGTTGCTAAAATAACTCCCCGGTTCATTCAACATTACCCTTTGATTTATCAGGGTATTTGATGTTATGCTCCCATTCACAAAGGACATTCCGGGTTTCCAGTATTTATTTATTGTATATCCAATAGATGCGGCTGTCAACCTGCCACTTTTCATATCTAATTTAGTTTCCCCATCAATTTCTTGCATCATTTTTTCATGTTTTTCCCTTATTTTTTCCTTTCTATCGGCTATTATTTCCCGATCCTTCGATTCAAGCCTGATTTTTTTCATAATAACTTTGAGTGTTGGGCCAAGGTCAGAAATTATGTCCATTGAATTGAAAAGATTAGAAGAACCGTAATCCCCACCGCTGTATATATCCCTTCTTCTCACAAAATCGGTGGAAAAGTCTATAATGTCAATATCATCCCTGAAGGCATTGCCTGGAAGAATGCCGAATTCAAATAGGAGAAGCAAATCATCATTTCTTGTATCAGGCGGTTTCATTCTTGCAGAAAATCCAAGATGCATTGAATTTTCCAGTGGAAAACTCATGAAATATCTTCTTTCCCTTACCTTAATTCCCATCATTTCGGAAAATTTTACCATTGTATCCACATATTCAGGATTCCTTCCTGCGTGTGATATGAGCATTTCAGGATGATTGGATGAGAGTATTTTGCTAATTATGATATTGATTGTATCCTCATCGGGAACCTTTTTGCTGTAATAAAATTTCTTTATTTTTATTTTGGAACCGTTATATGCACGCTGCATAAGGTCATGCCTTAATGTGATAAATGATATCCCCTTAGGTTCTATCTGTGATATAAATATTGCCTTGGAAAGGTCTTCATCCAGCATTTTCTCTGACTGGGAGTTATTTGACCATTTCACCCACGGTTCAATTATCTGCAGATGCTTGCTTGAATAATGGCTTGTTGGATCCTTCAGCAAATGCGTGCCTGCAATATCCCTTGAGGATAAAACAAGCATTGGTGCCATATTCAGGTATGAGGAATAAAGTGCACCTATTGAATTCTGGGTTCCCACAATTCTATCAATCAATGCTATTCCCGTTTTGTTTTTTGCCAGTGCGTAGCCTTCAGCTGAACTCACAGCAGTGAATTCATGTAGTGCCTGGATCCATTTTAAATCCTTTTCAACAGAAATTGCGTCCTGAAGTTCTGCCATTCCAGCACCTGTGGTGCCAAAAATAAAATTATTGCCATACATCTTTAATGACCTGATCAAAAATTGAGCCAGTGTTTTAATATCCTGTGCCATAAAATATAAGTATAAAAATAGATTTAAATTTTTGTATATGTTTTGGGGATGAATATCTAAAAATAAGCCCAATATAATAAAACAATTTTAAAAATATTTATTAACACAATTTTAATGATTGTATGGAAAAGCCCGAGGGCAACTTTCGCCGTTAAGGTGAGGAAAGTCCCCCCTCCTTGGTCAGATGCTTCCGGCGAAAACCGGAATCCCGAGAGAGATGGTAAAGAGACAAGAAATAAACGGCTTCGGATAAAGAATGATTCGAAAAGATGACGTTTCCCGGATGGCCGATGGGAACTCTTCCAGCATGGAGCAAGTCTAAATTGAATCTATGAGCTCGACCATGAGATTCAGGTAAGACGCATAGTCGAATGTTGCCAACCGAAAGGCGAACAGAAGGAGGCTTACTCCGGGCATTTCCATTTTTAAATGTATTCATAAATAATTTTTAATATATGTTAACGTTGTTTGATTATGCTATGTGATGCTTCTGTTGTTTTAATTGTTAATGGCCATAAATTCCTGCTAATCAAAAGATCTGAATTTGAAGGGGATCCATGGTCAGGGCAGATGGCCATACCAGGCGGCCATAGAGAAAATGATGAGAACTGTGAACAGGCAGCAATAAGAGAGGTTCGCGAGGAAATAAACCTTGATATAGATATTACAAAAAACCTGGGCATATATCATACATTAAATCAGAGTATAAGTGTAATGGCGTTTGAATCAAAAAAGGTTTCAGGTGAAATAAGAATTGATAACGAGATAGATCGGTATTTTTGGGTAGATTTCAATGATCTGTTTCCGGATGGCGAGGAATATATATTCAAAAATTACAGGATATTTGGATTGACATATAGAATATTGAGTGATTATATGAAAAATTATCTATAAAAAGCTATTTTTTATAGATTGTGTGAATTTATTATCTGGTTTTTTTCCTTAGTATCACTAAAAATGAGGTCTTCTAGGCTCAACCATTTACTCCATTTCTTTTCCTCAAGTTCTGGAATGTCATGCTCTTCGGTTAAAATCACATGTTATTGCAATATTTAAGTAAGATTCATTATACATGTACATGCATTACTAAGTTCAATAAATATATTATAATGCATATTTTGATTGAAATAATAATAACTTTATATAAAAATAGGATATCAACACGAAGGTATCTTTACGGGTAAAATTAAAACATTTATTGAGTTTATCAAGCTGGAACATACTGTATTCGATCTTCCTTTTATCTTTGCAGGGGCTTTGATCGCATCTAATGGCAATGTAGAAATAATAAAATATTTTTTAATACTTTTTGTTGCCATTACTGCAAGGGGAGCAGCTATGTCCATAAATAGAATCACGGGAAAAAAATATGATATGGTTAACCCAAGGAAAAAAAGCTGGGCTCTAGTCACAGGAGAGTTAAAAAAGAAGGATGCAATAATATTCACTACTATTCTTATTATTTTATTTGAAGTCTTTACATATATGCTTAACAATATTGTTTTTATTCTATCACCGATTGTCCTTGCTTTTTTTATTGTGGATCCTTTATTGAAAAGGGTGACTTGTTTAAGACATTTATTTATGGGTTTCACCATAGGCCTGGGAATAATAGGGGGATTTCTTGCAATAACCCCGGTCTTCCCACCACTTATTATATATTTAATTGTAGCTGCATCCACATTCTGGATTGCAGGTTTCGATATAATATACACAATACCAGATAGAATCTATGATAAGGAAAATGGCCTTAAAACAATAATAGTAAAATATGGAATGAGAAAAGGTCTTATTGTGTCCATAATATTCCATCTTTTAACAATAGTATTTTTCATTTCTATAGCATTTATTGTAAATTCAATATACTATGTCGTTAGCCTTATACCCATTATTTTCCTGATAATATACGGGCACATAGGGATAAATGGGGATGATGCAGTATCCATAAGAAAGGCATTTTTCAATACAAATTCATTAATAGGACTTATATTCTTGCTTGGAATATGGGCATCGGTATTTTTAAAAATTTAGAATTATTCAGAGGGTAGATTTGCCCTTATTTCCTCCGAAATATCCCTGTTTTCTTTCCTTTTAAGATAATTTTTTCTATAAGCAAAAATAAAAATACCCACGAGGAAGGTTATAAACAGCTGTATTGATGGTTGAAGAAATAGAGAAATTCCCGGTTCATATATCACCGATGGTATGAGAACCAATGAAATAGCAATGCCAAGTATGGCCATAATGACCATTGCAGATGTTGTCACCCTTTTTTGCCATTCCTCCTTATTTTGCCTGCGCTTAAGAATCAGTACACCAAAACCAAGAACCATTATGACAATAAGAATTCCAACAGATCTTATTACTATGACGGCAATTCCGATAAATGATGTATATATCAGGAATATGCTTGAGAGCATAAGGGTTAAAAGTAGGGCAGTATCAGGCGCCTTCCTGTTATTCACGTGAAGGAAAATGGATGGCAAGATTCCATCATTTGCCCACGCGTATACGGATCTGCTGCTGGCAAGCATTGCAGGGGAAATGGTCTTTGCAAGTATTATCGTTATCAGTACTGAAATAATAAGTCCAATGATTTTTGGAGCTATAAGGCTTATTATTCCCGGCAATGTTGTATAATAGGGTTTATTGCTTTTCAGAAGAGAATAAACCAGTGAAGAATTGGCAACGTGGAAAATTGCTAACGTGACCAATGTAAATAAAACAAGTGCCATTCCCCATCCAAGAATTATTCCCAAAGGCATGTTCTTTTTTGGATTTTTTGTTTCACCGCCAAGCATCGGGGCTGCACTCAAACCACCATAAGCAAAAACAAACAAAGTCATTGTACCAAAAAATGAAAAGTATGTTAGTTTTGGAAGTTTATATGATGGAACAGTACCATGAAAAATATTGGATGATAATGCGGATTCAAATGTTGATGGTGTATTACCAAAGCCAAATATCATTGATATTGCAGCCGCGATAACTATTATTACAAATGTTATCCAGAGCAAATATGAGTATGATCTGATGCCGGAATAATGTATTCCAAAAATAAGAATTATTATGGATAATCCAATAAATATGTGGCCAGGAATTGTAGCGAAATAAGCCCCTGAGGTTATTCCAAGAAGTACAAGAGTGGATGCCAATGTTGTTCCGGTGGCATAAGCAAGAAATGATATGCCGCTGATCACGCCTATCCAGTAAATAAAATGGGTTATAAAACCAACTGCGGGTGAAATGGAACGGGATATCCATGTGTATTCGCCGCCGCTGCTGCTGGCAACACTGCCATACCTCTGAAACATGAAAACCTTTGGTATAAGAAATAGGCCAACAGTAAACATTGCAAGTGGTGCCAGATTTCCAATACCCGGATACACTGACATTGAACTTTCCGCAACAACGTTTATCCCTGAACCATATTCAGATGCTAACGCAGAAGCCATTATAGTAAACCATCCAGCTGTTTTAGCCAGTCTTAATGTATTGTTTTGCATGTAGAACTAAAACATGATAGTTATTAAATATATCCATATAAATAAAAATATTACCATGGAAAATTATTTATTAATTTTATAATGCTTAAATTAATGTGACATCCTCCCACGATTAAAACCGTAGGCTTCCTGCTTCTGCGACCAGAGTTGCCCTTGCGGGTAGTGCCCCAATCTCCACAGGCGTAACTTCGGGAATGGCCCTCCCTACTTTTTCCAGTTCCCTGTTATGGATATTGATCGCTGCGTTGAGATCCCTATCGATCTTATATCCACAGTTGTTACATACAAAGATGCGTTGTGATAATTTCAGGTCATCCTTGATGTGTCCACAACAGGAACATGTTTTGGATGTATTTCTTGGATCCAAGATCAAGTTATACAGTTCTCTACAGAGTTCTATCTGGTCGTTTAACATTCTTTCCTGCTCTGAAGATGGTACAGCTTGAACTTATATGCTTTCATATCCCTTTCTGATCCTCCGCGTATTTCTTTATGGTTTGTGAAGAAACATGTCCATGTGTGGATACAAAATGGTAATTCATAAAATGAATAGATGTCTCCAAAGCAGTATATCCCTTTGACATTATAAGTAAATATCATCATTATATCTCACATTTGGGTTTTGCTTTCATTCTACCCATAAATGGTGTGGGATTTCCCGCTCGCTGTGTTAAATTTATTATATAAAAATAATTTTTTGTATTAATTTTATGCGGAAATATATAACTTGGTTATTGCAAATTCATAATGCTTTAGAATTTCGTTTGCTGTAAGGGTTCCAGAGGCTGTTTTAAGCATGGTATTGTAAAGCCTGTTTCCTGCTTCCTTCAGGTCATATTCAAAGTTGAGTAACCCTGAAACGTCCAGATCAAAATGTTCCTTCATTGAATTATATGTCTTTGGATTTGCCGTAATTTTTATTACCGGTTCTATGGGATTTCCAATTATATTACCCTGACCCGTTGTGAAAAGATGCACAACTGCACCAGCAGCAGAAAACAGGGTTACAGCCTCCGCCGCTGCCGAAGATGTATTCATGAAATTTAACCCCTTGGCCCTTGGTTCTTCAGCATAATCAAGCACTCCTCTTATTGGTCTTGTTCCCATTTTTTGTATATTACCAAACGCCTTTTCTTCTATAGTGGATAGGCCGCCTTTAATATTCCCCTTTGTTGGCTGTGAACCAAGAAGATCGGCTTTTTCCTTTATTATATCTGCCTGGTAGTCGTCAAATATTTTCTGGAATTTTGTTTTCAGTTCGGGAGTTGCACAATTCCTGGCCACATAATTTTCTGCACCTGTGAGTTCTGAAGTTTCACCGAATATTACCGTAGCACCTTCATCAACCAATCTATCAAAAACAACACCAACCGTTGGATTTGAAGCCAAACCAGAGGTTGTATCTGATTCTCCACATTTTGTGCTAACCACAAGATTCGAAACATCAAACTCTTTCCTGGTTTTTCCACTTGCCTCCTTTACCATATCCCTTGCAACTCTTGATGCTTTTTCAATGGTCTTTATATCACCACTGCCTTCTATACTTATAGCATCAACTCTTTTCCCGGTTTCAGCGATTTTGTCTGCTACTTCCTGTGTCCATTGATCTTCTATACCTACAACAACAGCACTTGCTATATTTGGATTCTTGCCCATACCGGCCAGGGTCTTGAATGTTAAATCAAGATCCCTGCCAAATTGTAATCTCCCATATGGATGTGGTATGGCTCTAGTGCCATATATATTATTTTCCACTGCTTGTGTAACAGAATTGGAAAGATCATCCAATGGTATTATCAAAACGTGGTTTCTAGCGCCTATTCTTCCATTTTCCCTTTCATATCCCATAAACGTTGACATTTTTACCACCTCATTGTCCTTATATTGTGAACGTGCACATGCTCACCTTTTTTTATATCCTGTGTGGCTTTGCCTACTGGCTCCCCATATTCCATAACCTTTTCATCCTTTTTAATATCTTTTAAAGCTATTTTATGCCCTAAAACAATATTATCAACTGCCTTAACATTGGTTCTTTGATTATTGTCCATATATACACCTTCTACTTCCTCATTTTTTGAGATGTCGTTGGTTGCCACACCAACAGAATCTCCATTTTTGTGTGCCAAAAACTTTGTTGCCATAATTATATATAATGTTAATTTATTTAAACTTTATTAATATGATATATTGTTTTAGATTTTTATTTAACAAAAATTGATAATAATATAATATCTATTTAACACATTAAAATGAAAAAAATTTGGATATTGTTAAAAAAAATTACAGCAATTTCTGAATTATAACATAAAAGAATGGATAATATTTTTTAATCCCAATGTACCGTATAATATAATGTATTGACAAATTCTATATAGTTAAAAACATTTTATTTTTGTATATACAAAGCTGCTCAGGATACACATCATAAATATTTCCAAAAATTCCTTTTTAAAAAATTTTAAATTTGCATATTTATAAAAATCTGTAAAAATTCGCTATTTTTAATGTGCATTATAGATATGCAAATGTCATTTTGTGTTATTATTAAAAATATTATTTAGGAATTTTATCAAGAAATTATATATTGTTTTATACTTTTGGACAAAATTGCATATTTTTATTTAAAAAAAATTATATATAAATAAAATATCTTCTATTATGTACAATCCAAAAAATGTTAAAACATATAAAGATGAGAATGAAAATTTAGATCTTTCCGCAAGGGCATACGCCCAAATAATAGGTATGATTAGCTCAGGCTCTCTTAAAATGGGACAGATAATAACAGAGGATGCAATGAAAAACAGGCTTGGTATGAGTAAAACTCCCATAAGGGAAGCTTTTGCATCTTTGGAATTTGAAGGAATAATAAGTAAAAACGGAAGGTCATATTCTGTTATATATCCGGAAAGGGAAGAATTAAACGAAATTTATGAGTTCAAGAGAGAGGTTGAGGGATTGGCCGCCTATTTTGCAACTTTAAGAATGACACCAGAAGATAAAAATGAATTAAAAAGAATAATTGATCTCATAGTAAAAGAGAATAAAGAGAGTGGAGACCCTGTTGTATTAGCCAATTTAAGTGGCGAATTGCATGAGGCAATAGCAAAGGGAAGCAAGAATAATCTTATTAGAAAAGATATTGAAAGCATGAGGTTAAAACTCAGAATTGTTAGAATTTCATTGTTTGCCAGCATGGAAAGAAAGCAGGAAGAGCTTGCAGAACACCTGCTAATTACAAATGCAATACTGAATAACAATCCGGATGAGGCAAGGAAGGTCATGTATGACCATCAGACCGATGTGTGGAACTATGTTAAGGCAAAGGTTGTTCCAAGGTTGTATTATTAATGTATATTATTTTTATATGCTTCATATAACCCATTGATATAACCTATTGCATAAAGTCTGCCAAGATATGAATAACCTGGCACATCTGTATCATCACCACATAATGTCGGAACGTGGTCAACTCTCATTATGCCTGAGAAATTAATATCGTTATATGATCTAATGCAATCGGCTAATGGGGTTTTACCTTTACCCAATGGTACTTCCATGAACTTTTCTCTATTACCAAGCACATCACGAAAATGAACGAATTTAATTCTATCCCCAAAATGTTTTATTGCTGCTGGTAAATTATCAGTCATTAATGTAAAATTTCCCTGGCAAAATGTCATTCCATTATTTGGGCTTTTATTCAATTCGATCAATTTATCAAAGGATTCAATTGAATTCATTATCCTTGGAATACCCATTAGAGAATTCAAAGGTGGATCGTCAGGGTGCATACATATTTGAATATCATTATTTTCAGCGATTGGAATCACTTTGTCTAGAAAATATTTAAGGTTGTTCCATAGGTCTTCCTTTTTTATTTTATATTTATAATGAGATTTGACATCCCTAAGTTCCTGTAAGTCAAATCCAGAGACTGTTCCATATTCACTCTTTATATGTGTTGATGTTCTTGTCCATCCCGTTATGGCATTCCAGCTATAACTCCATAGTTTTATTCCAAGCTTGCCAAAATTATCAAGCATTTTTGAAATATTTTCTATTTCATAATCTCTTTCATCCAACCCCAACCGAATCTTATCCATTGGTGGGTTGTCCTCTATTGCAACCAATTTAAAACCATTTTCCTTTAACATGTTTTTATATTTTAAAAGTGGTAAGAAATCCCACGGTTCCTGGTTTTTTACCTTTCTCCAGTCATTAAATCCTCTTGGTAAAACACCTACTGTTTCGGACACCCCGATTTCCCTCAACATTTCCCAGTATTTATTTGGTTTTTCTTCGAGCAAAATTTCAGCAATTCTTAATCCGGCCATCTGTATTTATCACCTTTTATATTCATTTATTAATATTTCCAATTCCCTACTTAGCAAGGAATTCTGGTCTTCAGAAAGAGGGTATATTGGCAATCTTGGTTTCCCTACGTCATATTTTAATAGATGTTTAACCATATTATAATTTGCTGACCACTGCCCATATTTTTGAGATAGGGCAGCTAGTTTGCCCAGAAATTTCTGGGATTGAAATGCCTGTTCAAAATCATCATTCATAATTGATGCAACCAACTCAGGGGCATAATTCCCAGTTCCTGCAACAGCTCCATCAAGTCCTGACCTGATAGCTGGTAAAATTAAGGTATCAGGGCCCGAATATACCCTAAACGATTTAGAAAATTCCCATTTAAAATTTAACATATGGTTTATATCTGGCAATGTTTCCTTGATTCCTATTATATTGCCTTTGCTTTTATTTACTGTTTTAATGATATTTGGTGAAATATTATAACCAGTTGTTAATGGGAAATTATATGCTATTGTTGGATAAATAGAAGAAATTTCAGTATAATATTTGGTATACCATTCATCGGGCATTCTTGGATAATAATATGGAGGAAGTGCTGCAATAGACTTAATATTAAATTCCTTTGCTTTTTTGGCAAGCATTTTTGATTCTTCTAAATCAAGTGAGGTTACCTGAAGTATAACCTTTTCAGGGATGTCAGAAAATTCCTTCATTATTTCCAGTTTTTCTTTAAATGATAATGATGGCCCAAGTCCCGTTGTACCCGCCAATAATAATGAATCAACACCGTTTGAAAGCAAAAAATTGGCATGCCCCCTCAATTTTTTCAGATCAATGGAATTGTCATCCCTAAATGGAGTTATTATCGGAACTATAAACTCACTCATTGTATATCACCGGTTGTGATGCCTTATTCTTTCCAATACTTAACGAGAAATCAGTTTCGTCCTCATTTCTCATAAAAATATTTACTTGATCATTTTCAATATATCCATTTTCATTAAACGGTGGGTCATGCCCAGGAAATATTATATCTGGATGGAGATTTTTTATTTTAATAATACTTTCCTTTGCTTTTTCCAAATTGTAAAATACAATATCAGGTATTCCCCGAATGAATGCCCTCCTATTTGGAATGGCGTCTCCGGAAAATATTATTTTATTATTGCCATTCTCTAAAAGTAGGGAAATATGGCCAGGAGTGTGGCCTGGAGTATATATAACACTTGAATTGGGGGAAATATTTTCTCCTCCTTTAACAAGTTTCAGGTCTCTCTCCTTTAGGTATTCTATAAATTTTTTACTAATATTATCGTTTATTCCGGTTAATGTACCTAATTCGTATTCACTCTTTCCAATGATTACTTCAGCATTTTCGAAGATATCAAGGTTCAGGCAATGATCCCAGTTCATATGTGTTAAAAAAATTATATCTATATCCGATGGGGATATTTTATTTTCAACAAGGCGTTTTAAAAGCAAGTCCCTATTACCAAAATGTCCCGTATCCACAAGTATATTTTTATCACCCTGTATTAGAGTGACAGAAGCCGCACCCATTGTTCCATAATTTCCAAAGATGCCAGCACCCTTTAGAAGTCTAATTAATTTCATTTATATCGCCGTGATATTTATATTCTGAGCTAAAATATTCAAGGTGCATTTTCTTATATGGATATTTTGTCAGTGCCTCTTCATTAATTTCTATTCCAAGTCCAGGTTTATTGCTTGGATATATATATCCATCCTTTAATCTAAAGTATTCATTTATAAGATCGTGCCTTACCGTTTCTGCATCAAGCCAGAATTCCAAAATAAGTGCATTTGGCATAGTTATGAGGGCATTCAGGGAAGCAGCAGTAGCAACAGGCCCATTGGGATTGTGTGGTGCCACTGTTATATAATTTGTATTAGCCATTGCCCCAACCTGGGACAGTGCAAAAATACCACCCATGTGGCACACATCGGGCTGTATTATATCAGCACCCCTAGCAACCATTAATTCCCAGAATTTATTCTTTGACAATATTCTCTCTCCTGTAGCTATTGGTACCCTGGAGTTTCCTTTGACCTCTGCCATGGATAGAATATCTTCTTCAGGAACTGGTTCTTCGAACCAATATGGGTTATATTTTACAATTTCATTAGCTATCTTAATTGCCGTTCTAGTGTTAAATCTGCCATGTGCTTCTATCATAAGGTCAATATCATCACCGACATTGTCCCTGATTGATTTGATTTTTTCTAAGGCAAGTTCCAACTCCCTATTGCTTATTGTTGGGCCGGATCCAGAAAATGGATCAAATTTTAGTGCGTAGAAGCCTCTCTCAACGGTCTTAACTGCAGCTTTACCGAATTCCTCTGGTGATACATTTCCAGAGATAAATCCATTACCATAAACCTTCACCTTATCTACAGCTTTGCCACCAATCATTTTATATACTGGCATGTTGAGAGTTTTTCCCATGAGATCCCAAAGTGCCTGTTCTATAGCACTTTCAGCAGTGGATAGCACGGGACCATTACGCCAGAAAAAATGCCTTACAAAAAAGTTTGTAATTTCATTGATTTCTATCTCACGGCCAATAAGAAATGGTTTTAAGTCGTTAATTGCCGCTTCTATACTTTTCTCAAAATCCCCAAGGGTGCCTTCACCATATCCCTTAAGCCCATTTTCTCCTTCTATTTCAACAATAACAAAATTTCTCCATACGGCTGCCGCAAAATATGTTTTAATGCCTTTTATTTTCATGCAATTGAATTAATATATATTATATAAAGATGTCTATTTATTACTTTTATTAGTTATACGATAATAAAAAAATTAATATATAATATCAACATGGTAAAATTATATGATAACCGATCAAGAAGGAGCGATTATAGGAGGAGAAATAGTAAAAGGTGATGAAATTAAAGTATTTAATCCCTCAACTGGCAAGGTTATAGCTTCAATGCCATCACTTAGTGGTGACGATATTGAAAAGGCCATTGACATTGCCGATGAGGCATTTTATAAATATTCCGAACTGCCAGCTAGATCAAGAAAAAAACTCCTCTTGAGAGTATCTGAACTTATAACAAGCGAAAACGAAAACCTTGCTGTAACCATGTCGGAGGAAAGTGGAAGACCTATTAAGAGTTCAAGGGGGGAAATTTTAAGAACTGCAGACATATTTAAATTTGCCGCCTGGGAAATGGAACATGTATTAAAAGGGGAATTTATTCCGCTGGAACTATATGATTATCCTGCTGGAAACGATGAAAGAATTGCAATTACGGTCAGAGAGCCAATGGGGGTTGTGTCAACAATAACACCCTTCAATTTTCCAGGTGCGAGTTTCGCGCATAAAGTTGCCACTGCACTGGCAGTTGGAAATACAGTTGTACACAAACCAACAAAATACACTCCTTTGACACAAATAAAACTTTCTAAACTCATCTTAAAAGCCGGTTTTCCCGAAGGCACGATAAATGTTGTTACTGGGAATTCTTCGATGATAGGGGATATAATTGTAGATAATAATAAAATTAAACTTATTTCCTTCACAGGATCAACAAATGTTGGGTTAGATCTTGCATCAAGGGCGGTTAAACATGGTAAACGATCAATAATGGAACTTGGGGGTAGTGACGCCGAAATAATACTGGATGATGCAGACATAACTAAGGCCGTGGATGCCGCCACGTTTGGCAGGTTTGATTATGCTGGCCAATTTTGTAACTCAACAAAAAAAATAATAATTTCAAAAAATATAGCCGAAAAAGTGCAAAAGTTAATTGAAGAAAAACTTTCAAAAATGACCGTGGGAAATGCCCTAAAGGATGAGACGGAAATAGGGCCTGTGATCTCATCTGATGTTGTTAGCAAAATGTCAACATTTTTGAAGGATGCAGAAGAAAATGGAAATAAAATTGTATTCAAAAAAGATGTTCCAAAGGAAGGCTTCTTTTTCTCACCCACAGTTGTAGACATAAACAATTTACATTCTAAAATTGTTGAAGAAGAGGTATTTGGACCACTATTGCCCATTATCAAAGTTGATTCAGATGATGAGTGTATTTCAATTATAAATAACTCAAAATTCGGATTGGATACAGCAATTTTTTCCAGTAATTTTAGCAGGGCATATAAAATGGCAAGAAAAATTAATGTTGGTACCGTAGTTATAAACGACACAACCAGATTGAGATGGGATAATTTACCATTTGGTGGTCCAAAATTCAGTGGCATAGGAAGAGAATCAATTTCCAATACAATGGAAGAAATGACCGAATCAAAAGTCATTTCATATCATATATGAGGGATAAAAAATGAATTTGAAAGATAAAAGAGTTATAATAACAGGTGGAACGCATGGAATAGGGGAAGCTACTGCTTTGCTTTTTAAAGAAAATGGTGCTGATGTTCTTGTGATAGGCAGGAATGAGGAAAAGGGAAATGAACTGAAAAATGCTATAGGTGGTGGAAAAATAAATTTTTTTAAATGCGATTTAACGGTAAGAAACGATACTGAAAAATTATGCGAATTTATTGATAAAGCAGAAAAACCATATGATGTCCTTATAAATTGTGCTTCCAGAAATTCAAGATATAATATATCCAATATTGAAATGAGTGAGTGGGGGAGTATGATAGAATTAAACCTGACCTCATTGTTGCTTTTAACAAAACATTTTTCTAATAAACTTATCAGTAAAAATAAACCAGGTAAAATAATAAATATTGGCGCTGTTCAATCTATAACTCCACTAAAATCATCTCTTGCCTATGCTGCAGTTAAAGGTGCATTAAGGTCAATAACAAAAAGTTTGGCCGTGGACCTCGGGGAACATAATATACTATGCACACTTGTAATGCCCGGTCCAATATATGCAAAAACAGATAATGAGGTCCCTCCACAGAATCTTGATTCAAGAGCGGCAACTCTCTTACAAAGGATGGGCAGGAAGATAGAAGTTGCAAACCTTCTTAAATTTTTGGCCTCTGATGAAAACTCATTCATGACTGGCAATGAAATAATAATAGATGGTGGTAGGGTCATATCAAGGAAACCAGATCCAGATGAGATAATAAAAGGAGATTTGTAAATGGGTCAGATTCTTAGGCATTGTGATTTAATAACTATGGCAATCATTGAGGGTTAGAATTTTCACACTATTTTCACTCAAGGACATCGTAAATATCTGTATATAGAAAGGTTTGTTGTGTATGGGGTAATTACCATCTATGACAGTGATACCGCATAAAGTGAAGGGGAACGGGAAAGACAACATATGTGGGATATCTGGGAAAGAATCCAAAGTCAAAGATGGAGATATCCTACGGAGAGATCCGTCCATATGTTACGAAACTCATGATATCTTGAAGAAGATATGGATTAATTTCGATATATCGCCCATAACGAAGATTGTTATTGAAAATGACAGGAAAATGAAGACGACGTTACTCAGGATAAGGTAATATAAATGAAAATACATTTCAGTACTGATATTAAGATTAGTTATGGACTATTAATTATCAGAATCCCTATACAATGATAAGATGATTGGTTCAGCATATTCACAAAGAAGAAAGCAGATAGACCATTCAATTTGATGTATAATCAATTCATATAGCGACGAATATTTCCATAATTAATCCTCAATGTCTCTCATTGAAATGTGACAAATTTTTATATATACGAAACTCATATTATTTATGTGAGTGAGACTAATAGCAACGAGCGTGGAATTGAAAAGGAATTGTGGAAAGCCGCTGACAAATTAAGAAGCAGCATGGATGCTGCGGAATACAAGCATGTAGTTCTTGGGCTCATTTTCTTGAAATACATATCGGATACATTCAATGAAACTTATGAGAAAATTAAGAACGATCCAGAAATGTTGTCAGATCCAGAAGACAGGGACGAGTACATTGCTAGGAATGTCTTCTGGGTTGTACCTGAGGTGCGATGGCCATACCTCAAAAGTAACGCTAAACAACCAAACATTGGCATTCTTGTGGATCAGGCTATGGATGCAATTGAGAGAGACAACAATGTCTTGAAAAGTGTACTGCCTCATGATTACGGAAGACCAGCACTCGATAAGCAGAAACTCGGGGAACTCATTGATCTGATAAGCAACATTGGATTCAGCCAGTTGGATGGAAAGAGCAAGGATCTTCTCGGAAGTGTGTACGAATACTTTCTTGGCCAGTTCGCAGATGCAGAGGGGAAGAAAGGAGGACAGTTCTACACACCCAGAAGCATCGTTCAGTTGCTTGTTGCAATGCTTGAACCTTTCAAAGGCAGGGTTTTTGATCCGTGTTGCGGGTCAGGAGGAATGTTTGTTCAAAGTGAGAAATTTATCGAAGCACATCAGGGGAGGAAAGATGATATTCACGTTTTCGGACAGGAATCAAACCAGACTACATGGAAACTGTGCAAGATGAATCTTGCGATCAGGGGTATCGATTCTGATTACGTCAGATGGAACAGTGAAGGAAGTTTCCTGAACGATCTGCACAGGGATCTAAAGGCAGATTTCATCCTTGCCAACCCACCCTTCAATGATTCTGACTGGAGTGGAGAATCTCTCAGGAGTGATATCAGATGGAAATACGGTGTACCACCTGCGGGAAACGCCAACTTCGCGTGGATACAGCACTTCATCAGTCATTTGTCACCAACGGGAATCGCAGGTTTTCTTCTCGCAAACGGTTCGATGAGTTCCAATACTTCAAATGAGGGAGATATCAGGAAAAATATCATTGAAGCTGATTTGATTGATTGCATGGTTGCTCTTCCTGATAAGCTATTCTATAATACAGGGATTCCTGCTTGTCTTTGGTTCATTTCGCGGGATAAGCACAACAATAAGTTTAGAGATAGAAAAGGACAGATTCTTTTCATAGACGCAAGAAAGCTTGGAAATATGATCGACAGGAGACACAGGGAACTTACTGATACTGATATAAAGAAAATCTCAGACACTTATCACCTATGGAGAGGAGAACAATTAGAGAACGTTGAAGGTGGATACAAAAATATTCCTGGTTTTTGCAAATCTGTGAACTTGGAGGAAGTAAGGAAAAATAACTGGATTCTTACGCCTGGCAGATATGTTGGTAGTGAGGAAGTAGATGATGATGAAGATTTTGAAGAAAAGATGGAGAATCTAACTCGTGAACTTGCAAGACTGATGGATGAAGGCCAGAAGCTTGACGATGAGATAAAGAAAAATTTGGAGGTGATAGGATGGCGGATTTAGGTTTACCTGGGTTTACATTCGGCTTCTCTTTTATCTATGAACAGACACGGAGACATTGGGGAGAACTATGTGGTGTGCCTCTTCTCCCAAGCCTACAAGATGAAAATAGAGTGGGTTGGGATGCAATTTTACCGACTGTTGGTACTAATTATTACTATCAATTCAAACGAAGCGAACTTCTTCAAAGAAGTAATGCTAAGCACATATCAGAGGGACCTTACTTAGATCCATATTTCAGGTTTTACTTGCACAAATCCAACTACGACCGACAACGTCGATTTCTATGGGAGCATGCTCAGAAGTTAGGTAATCATAATATATACTACGTAACTCCGGAAACGGTGTCCCGATCGAAATTTAGAGCAGCCTTCATGAATAACACAATTCATGAACATTCAAAATTGATCCCATTACGTGGATGTCACAATTACCCTTTTGATAATGGTAAGCTACTTTACATAACATATGAATACAATGTCAAAGGTTTCCACCAATATTCTGATTCTTACAAGGGTGATGGCGATATATTTAGAAAGAATATTGAAAGTTTATTTGAAAAGAGCGAAAAAGATTTAGTTCCTATTGATGAAAATTATTCAGATAATTTTTTAAAGAACACAATAAATTCTATCGAAGATCTGGTTAAAGATTGTTATCTCTCTGGGGTTCAGAAATTACTCGACGTTCGATTTCCGGAGACTAAGATCGAAAAAATTTTATTTTCTGCAAAAATATTATCCGCAGCATTCGGTATTTCAGCGGAATTAGTTGGAAAAAAGGGCGAGAACAGTGGTGTCAAATGATTCCACGGGGACACAGAAAAAATAAAATACAAATAAGGCGGTTTGTTAAAAAAAATGGAAGGTATCTAATGGTTTATACTACTTTCAACTTGGAAGAATTGGTGTCAATTTCTACAGGTAAGATCAATTCAAATGAATCCAATGTAAATGGTATTTACCCTTTTTTTACCTGTGCACCAGAACCATTGAGAATTAACTGGTACTCTTTTGAAGCGGATGCAATTCTCTTAGCTGGAAATAACGCAAATGGAATTTACCATATACAAAGGTATAATGGTAAGTTTAATGCATACCAGAGAACTTACATTATAACAACAACCAGAACAGATGTTTCACTTGATTACCTATATTACTTATTGAAACTGAGATTGAATTATCTTCACGATGTTTCGCAGGGAACTGCAACAAAATTCTTGACAAAAAATATATTAAATAAAATTTCTATAAATCTGCCCTCAATAGAAGTGCAGGATAATGTGGCTCATATTTTGACCACATTGGAAAATAAGGTCAAGGTGAATAAACAATTGAACAAGACCCTCGAATCCATTGCCCAAACCCTCTTCAAGCATTGGTTCATAGATTTTGAATTCCCTGACGAAAATGGTCAACCTTACAAGTCAAGTGGGGGGGAGATGGTTGAATCTGAATTCGGGGAGATACCTAAAAATTGGGAAATAAAAAAGTTAAACCAAATCGTAGACCTGAAAATTGGAAGAACGCCCCCCACATCCCAAAAAGAGTGGTTCAGTACTAATGAGAGGGATATACCATGGATTTCTATCAAGGATCTTGGAAATGCTCAAACTTTTGTGACAGAAACAGCGAGATTTTTGACTGAAGAGTCGGTAGATAAATTCAAAATTCCGTTGATTAAATCCGGAACCGTTATGCTCAGTTTCAAACTTACTGTTGGAAGAGTTGCCATTACTGCTATGAATTGTATATCGAACGAGGCAATTGCCCAGTTCAAGATTCAAGACCAAAAAATGTCCACGTCGTATTTATATCTTTATCTAAAGAGTTATGACTTCAACAAGGTGGGAAGCACATCTTCTATTGCTAACGCAACGAACAGTAAAGAAATTGGCAAGATCCCCATAATAGTTCCTTCAAAGGAGGTGTTCACTCCTGAAACGATTTCATTTGAAACAATATTGGAAAAAATTAGAATAAATACTTTGGAAAATAGAAATCTGAGTAAGATTAGAGATTTACTGCTTCCTAAATTAATGTCTGGCAAAATCAGAGTTCCAGTGAGGGATACCAATGACTGACCGATTTTATGAATCTGACCTTGAGGAAACTTTCATGGAGATGCTGGCTGATCTTGGCTACAGGACGGAATACGCTCCAAACATCTCAGAAGGGAGCCTCTATCAGGAGAGGACCAACGATGAGGTTGTCTTTGTGGAGAGGATTAGGCAGAGGCTTATATCCATCAACCCGGGAGTTCCGAGAGATGTCATAGAAGATGCAATCAGAAAGATAACAAGAACTGACTCACAGGATCAGGTGGTAAACAACAGAAGTTTCCACAGAATTCTCTTCAATGGGTTGGATGTAGAATTCAAAGACAAAGATGGTCGGATAAAGGGAGAGAAAGTATGGTTAATAGACTTCGAGAACCCCGAAAACAATGAATTCTTCGCCCTGAACCAGTTCACCGTAAGAAAGGAAAAGAGGAATAATCTGCCAGACAGAAGACCAGATATTGTCATCTTTGTGAATGGCTTACCCTTAGTTGTAGTTGAGCTAAAGAACCCTACAGATGAAAAGGCAACAATTCTTTCCGCGTACAGGCAAATACAGACCTACAAGAATGAAATACCTTCACTATTCAGATTCAATGAAATAATCATTATCAGCGACGGTATACAGGCAAAAGCAGGAACAGTTTCTTCTCAATACGAGAGATTCATGCCTTGGAAGACTGTCTATTTCAATCCTCCGGAGAAAAATATACCCCAATATGAAACTCTCATTCAGGGCATGTTAAATAAAAGAACATTCCTGGATCTTATCAGGCATTACATTGTCTATGAAGAGGAGAGAGACACGGTCAACAACATAACACGGACGGTAAAGAAATTAGCCGCCTACCACCAGTACAACGCTGTAGAAAAGGCAATAAAAACCACTGTGTCAGCAAAAGGTGGTAGCAAGAAGGCAGGTGTCGTTTGGCATACTCAAGGATCAGGAAAGAGTCTCACAATGGTTTTCTATGCTGCAATGCTTGCAATTAGAAAGGAACTTAAAAATCCCACCATTGTAGTCCTCACTGACAGAAATGATCTTGACGGACAACTATTCGCTACTTTTACAAGATGCCAGGAATTGCTGCGACAGGAACCAAAACAGGCAGATTCCAGAAAAGATTTGCAGTCGCTCCTGAAGGTTGCATCTGGAGGTATCGTTTTCACAACAATCCAGAAGTTTCTCCCTGAAGAAAAGGGGCATGAATTTCCATTGCTGTCAGAAAGAGATAATATCATTGTAATTTCAGATGAAGCGCACAGAACTCAGTATGGATTCGGTCTGAAAGTACCGAAAAGTGATGATGAGGCATTACTGAAATATGGATATGCCAAGTACATCAGGGATGCCTTACCAAATGCATCTTTTATTGGTTTTACAGGAACACCCATAGAAAACGCAGATCGCAGTACCTCTGCTGTTTTTGGTGAATACGTGGATGTTTACGACATTCAGCAATCTGTGGTGGATGAAAACACAGTAAAAATTTACTATGAAAATCGTTTGGTTGAGATTCATCTTAATTCAGAGAAGGTTCCAAAAATAGACAGCGAGTTTGATGCTGCAACCGAGGGTGAAGAAATAGAGGGAAAGGAAAAGCAAAAGACCAAGTGGAGTGCCCTTGAAAAGGTAGTGGGAACTGAAGAAAGGATAAAAAAGATCGCCGAAGATTTCGTGAAACACTGGGAAAACCGCTTGAGCATCTTGGATGGCAAAGCCATGATCGTAACCATGAGCAGGAGAATCGCCATTGAACTTCACTATGAGATCATTAAACTGAGACCATCGTGGTATAATAGGGACGATACAAAGGGAACAATCAAGGTTGTTATGACTGGTTCAGCGTCAGATGGACCTGAATGGCAGGAACACATCAGAAATAAGGAGGGGAGAGATCGAATAGGAGACAGGTTCAAGGACCCGGATGACTCACTGAAGATTGTAATCGTAAGGGATATGTGGCTCACCGGCTTCGATGTTCCCAGCTTGCATACCATGTACGTCGACAAACCGATGCAGGGACATACTCTAATGCAGGCAATTGCAAGGGTGAACAGGGTATTCAGGGATAAACCTGGTGGTCTTGTCGTTGATTACATCGGTATTGGTTCGGACCTGAAAAAGGCTCTTAGCATATACACTGAGGGAGATAAAAAAGACACTGGCATACCAATGGATCAGGCCATTGCAGTCATGCTGGAAAAATATGAAGTCGTTTCTGCACTGTTTCATGGATATGAATACAAGAAGTTCTTCACAGCAGAACCAAAGGATAAACTGAGAATAATTCTTGAAGCTTCAGATTTTATCCTGTCTGTAGATAGAGGAAAGGGAAGATTTCTGGAAAATGTACTCTCACTTTCAAGGGCTTATGCTTTATGCGTACCGAGCCAGGAATCCATTCACCTCAGGGACGAGATTGGTTTTTTCCAAGCAGTCAGAGCATCCATATTGAAAAACAGCGAAGATTCCAAAAGAGATTACAAAAATACCGATTCTGCTATAAAACAGATCCTATCCAAAGCCATTGTATCAGATAGGGTAATAGACCTGTTTGAGGCTGTAGGTATCGAAAAACCAGACATTTCAATCCTGTCAGATCAGTTCCTTTCTGAAGTGAAGGGGATCCAACAGAAGAATCTGGCATTTGAGGCCTTGAAGAAATTGTTAACAGATCAAATAAAGTTAAGGCTGAAAAAGAGTGTGGTACAGGGCAGGTCCTTTGCAGAACTGTTGGATAAGACGGTCAAGCGCTATATCGATAGGAGCATAGAGGCTGCTCAGGCATTGGAAGAATTGATCGAACTCGCCAAGAAGATCAGGGAGGATCAGAAAAGGGGAGCGAGGCTAAACCTGAATGAATATGAAGTTGCTTTTTACGATGCTTTAGCAGATCATAAGACCGCGAATGATGTACTTGGAGATGATACTCTAAAGGATATAGCAAGGGAACTTGTGAAGGCATTGAAAAAGAACGTCAAGATCGATTGGACCATAAGGGAGAGCGTTCAGGCACAGATGAGGATCATGGTGAAGAGGATTCTCAAGAAATATCACTATCCACCGGATGGGCAACAGAGGGCCATCGATACTGTTCTTGTCCAGGCAAAACTGTTTGTTCAGGAATGGGTTGTCTCCTAACTATAACAATTCAAGAATACTGTCATTTTTTGGGAGATGTGTTATCTATCCAGTATTCAAGTGCATTTTTCAACCCGTTCTTCAAATCTTTGGCCAAAACCACAGTTGACTTCAGTGTGTACTTAAACTTGAGTTATAATTAATTCTGCTGCTGATACTAAATATAAATTAAAAATGAATGGTATATTTTTAACTTGTAGGATTATAATGCACTGAATGCGACTATTTATACAAAGAAAAAAGTATGGTGTAATTGATCATAATATGGCCGCTTTTAGTTTCTAGACTATATTTTAATATTAATAATATTACAAATAGTATCTATTAAAATATATTTTAATATATTTATTAATACAAAACTTTAAATAATAATTCTGAATACATTATAATGGTTGTCAACGAGATAGATTTTTTTGACGTTTTAGATAATAGCAAGATGGGGGTATTTCAAAAAAAACTTTTATTACTAGCCTCTCTAGGTCCTTTTAGCGATGCCTTCAATGAATTTGGAGTAAGTGTCTCTCTTGTAACTGTTGGAGTTTTATTTCATCTTTCCGCAGTACTAGTTGCGATAATGGTGGCTTCATATTGGGTAGGTGTTGCGGTTGGGGGTATAGTAGGAGGGGTAGTTTCCGATTTAATAGGAAGAAGAACACTTTTTGTTTATGATACTTTGGGAATGGCTATTTTTGCCCTTTTTTCTGCACTTTCATTTAATGGAACAATATACTTTATAACAAGATTTCTACTTGGATTATTTATTGGATTGGACTATGCTGCTGCAGTACCCTTGGTTTCTGAGTATTCACCAGCCAAAATACGAGGAAAAGTACTTTCAGTTGAAAAAGTTTTTTTTAAGATAGGGGGTCTTGTTACCATTGCCTTAAGTCTTGCTTTAAGTATACTTATTCCTAAAAATATAGCATGGAGAATAGATTTTATAGCTGCAGCAATAGTTCCACTTATTCTTTTCTTTCTGCGCAGAGATATCCCAGAAAGTGCCAGGTGGGCTTTTGATACAGATAATACAAAAAAGGTATCAGAAATAAATAAAAAATTGGAAAAATATGGTCTTGCCTTAAATGTTTCAAAGATACCTCTTGGTAAGAAGAGAACTTTAAAGGAAAATGTATCGGAGTTTTTCAGCAAAAAAAACTCAAAGCAATTACTTTATATATTCTGGATAGGGACGGGTTATGCACTTACGGTTAATATAGCATCAGTATACGGCACAGCAATATTTTCAAAACTTGGAGCAAGTGGTACTGTAGCCTTAGCAGATACTTTAATTACGGCCTTTTTAGGACTTTTTGGTATACTACTTATGTTGTTTATAGTTGATAAAGTTGGTAGGAAAATAACAGGTACACTAGGATTTTTTTTAACGGTTATTCCATCAGCACTGTTCCTCATAACTTACACAATGGGTATAATTACACTATTCATTGCAGTTCTTGCTATTGGATTAATATTCTTTATAAATGTAGGGCTTATTGGAACTCTTATGTATATCCCATCCGTTGAAATAACACCAACTCATCTGAGAGGCATGATGATAGGGTGGGATAAACTTTTTGCTTTCGGTTTGGCTTTGCCCGCACTTACCCTTTATGCTGCCGTAGGATTAAAATATGCATTCATATTTGTAATTATTACATCTATAATATTTGGTATAGGAACTTATTTTTTCACTATAGACTCTACCGGTAAAACTTTAGAGGAAAGTCAGGGATTTGATTATTTAGACGAGGAGTTAAAATGATAGGAGTTAAGATAAAAGGGAATTACAATGTTGGTGTTGAAGAAGTTGCAATTCCAGATGTAGGTTCACATCAAGTAATAATACAAACAGAAGCTTCGACCATTTGTGGAAGCGATCTACATTTTTATAGGTCTCCATCAATAGAAATGGGAAATCGTGTAAATTTTATTGCAGGTCATGAGGGGTCAGGTATTGTACACAAAATCGGTGATCATGTAGAAAATATTAAAGTGGGAGATCGAGTTGCTATTTTTCATAGATACGGATGTGGAGTATGTGAAAACTGTATAAAAGGATGGCCTCAGTATTGCAAGGAAGGAAAATCTACTACCCTGGTCATGGGACAATCGGTTATCCCATGGAAATCCTCAGGAACTTTTGCAGAATATATACTTTGCCCATCAGATGTTTGCTTTAAAATTCCTGATAGTATAAATTTTGAAGCAGGTTCTATTATAGGCTGTAATGGAATAACTGCCTATAGCATAATAACAAAATTAGGAATTAAATCCGGAGATATTGTTGGAATTTTTGGACTTGGACCTCTGGGTATTACTGCAAGTATGATATTAAATGGAATGGGTGCAATACCAATTGGAATTGATCTTTCTTTAGAAAGAAGGAAACTGGCTGAAAAACTTGGTCTTCCATATTCTGCGAATAATATATCAAAACTGGGGGATTCCATAGATATAATTTCACACAAACGGTACGAAATAGATGTAACTATAGATTTTACAGGAAACAGTAATGCTATAAATGATGCTATTAGAATAGTTAAACCACTTGGAAAAGTTGGATTAGTTGGTATAGGGCCTGGGCTTGAATCAACAGTTATTAAACCAACTCAATTCCTGGAAAAGGGGGTGACAATATCTGGAATACTTGTTGGAAATATTCATAATATGTATGATATTATACGATTTGTAGACAAACATAATATAGATTTCAGTAAGATGATTACGGATAGATTCAAACTTTCAGAGGCAATAAAAGCATTTACAATTGCAGAGAAAGGAACTGAGGGTAAAATAGCGTTTATAAAATGATTTTGTAATTTTAATTTTAGTTAGACATCAAATAGTTGTGTATTTTGATGCAAAAAATAAGTTGAGTAACATAAGCGAAAATGAAATTCCTTCTTTTTTTAAAAATTAGTATTATAGGTTGATAGTTAATTAATAAAAATATTTATTTTTATTTTGCAGATAATGGCTTACTTGTTAAAATATTTAAATATTAGATTATGTAACATAATTGCTGTAAATTTGTAAGGCCTTCATATTCCTTAATCTACCTCCATATTTATATATTTGCTTCCTGTAATCCACTCCTCGTTGATATCCATCATTATTGACACTACCACCC
>JAKBQY010000011.1 GCA_021835025.1 Thermoplasmata archaeon
TAAAAGAAGGCATATGTCATTATCAATAGATGATAGGCCTGTGGTAACACCTGCAATGGCATATGAAGAAAAGAAGGTGATAGAATGAAGAATAAATATATAAGGGAACTCATTTCAGGATATCACATAATCAAAATAGGTCAATAACATTAAAATATAATTAAATGCTTTCACTTTTTGTTACAATAAAAATATCCGTTGTTTATAATTGCTTATTATTTATTTCAAAAATATATAAAAAATAAAAATTCAATATTTTATTTTGATTTCACGTTGATATTTACGTTGTTTTTTATGTTAACTTTACTGTGTTGCAAAGCGGCATAACCAAATGCCGATCCATTAAAGTTAATGAATAGAGTTGTTGATCCATGTGCGTGTATTGTTATTGTGTGTAGCATTACAGCAACTGGATGTGTAAGATTTATTGAAACAGATATCGTTCCAATGCTATTATTGTAATAGATATTCACTCCTGTTATATTGACAAGTATTTTGCTGTATGATCCTGCATGAACGCTTAAATTATCAAACAATGAAGAATTGCTAGGGGTCGTAGAGAATACTGTAACTGTTTTATCAATTGTATAGTTATGCCAGCCGGTTGTTGAATTATACAATCCAATTGTGCTAATTGTTACATTTAAATCCAAAATTTGAGAACTGGAAGAAGCACCAGTGGCGTTTGCTATTGCCGGAGAAAAAACAGAAGAAGTATCTTCAGTTCCGATCTTCATTGTTCCTGTTGTCTCATAGTTATATCCGTAGAATCCTATTCCTGCTATTATAATTGCTATAACAGCTATTGCTATTATTTTTACTCCTTTCATAAAAATATACAAATAAAAATATATATTTAAACTTAACTCATTTCGCAAAAAATTATATGTATTACATTTATAAATTGGTTATAGACTATGGCAGCATTCCGTTGTTAGGACATTTTGTCAATACACTCAATGTACTATGTGTTCAAACACAGATTTCTCGGATAGGAATATATATATCAAATATATATTAATGCATTGCATATCCGTCAAATTCTTTGGTCCGTTTTCAAGAATGTGGAAATATATCTAACTGTCTTTTCCATAGGTTATAGAAATAATTATAAATAATTGAATAATGTTATTTTATGAGTAAATATGCTGTTGCGTCAAGTCATCCATTAAGCACTTTGGCCGGTGAAGAAGCCCTAGCTAAGGGAGGTAATGCGTACGATGCCATGCTTGCCACTAGTGCAGCCCTGACTGTTGTTCAACCTCATTTAAATGGTCTTGGCGGTGACATGTTTGCCACTATAAGGGATAAAAATATATATTGTATAAATGCAAGTGGGTTTGCAGCAGAAATGGCTACCCCGGATTTTTTTAAATCAAAAAAATTGGACAAGATACCGAAAAGTGGGCATCTATCATCATTCTCCTTACCCGGGATGGTTTCCGCATGGAAAATAATCATGGGAAAAATAAATCTTACGCCCGAAGAGGATTTTAAAAGAGCAATAAAATATGCTAGAAATGGATTTAGAAAATCTCTGAAACTTGATAATGCCATAAAAAATTTTGATGGTGATGAAGATTTCAATAAAATTTACAAAAATGATTCAAGCATTTTATATCAGAAGGATCTGGGAGATACACTTGAAAACTTAAGCAAAAATCCGGATGATTTCTATAATGGAAAAATAGCTAGAATGATTGAGGGAGATATGAAGAATAAGGGAGGGTTGGTAAGATTATCTGACCTTGAAAAATACAATGCCGAGATAAGGGAACCCATGCATGTAAATTACCATGGCTATAATATATCTACAAATCCTCCTGTTAGCCAGGGTGTAACTGAACTTATCTGGCTAAAATTGATGGATAAGTATGATTTGTCATCTATGAATGATGATGATTATTATGATATATTGATCAAAAACATGAAAGAGTCATACAAATACAGAAAATATATCTATGATGGTTCCAGCTTAAATGTGGACAATTTTAAATCATTTAAGATAGATGAGTTGCATGGAAAAAACTCAGAAAATTCAGACACAACCGCATTTTCTATTTTTGATGGAGAAATAGAAATAAGTGCAATACAGAGCAACTACATGGGCTTTGGTTCCGGCCACAATGTAAAGGGCACAGGAATAAATATTAACAACAGGGGGTCATATTTTTCACTTGATGAGGGTAACAACAACACTTTAAAACCTTTCAAAAAAACATTCCACACTTTAATGAGCACAATAGCTTCAGGAAAAAATGAAATAATGCTTGGTTCCATGGGAGGCGATATTCAACCCGAGGTCAACGTACAGATTTTATCCAAAATCATTGACAGAAATATGAAAATCCAGGATGCAATAAATTATCCTAGATTTGCCTATCTTGCATCGATATACAGTGATTCAGATATATATTATGAAAGACCATTGAATTTAAAAAACTACATAAAGGTCGAGAGCAACAACAGCATGATGGGGCATGCACAGGGAATAATATTCGGAGAAAACGTTGAAGCAGGGTTTGATCCAAGAGGAGATGCGTTTGAAAAATATTAATTAATATTGTGAAAATTTTGTTTTTTAATGTAAAGATTTATATCTAAATTTATTTTAATCCCAGATGGAAGGATTAAGAAGGGGTTATTTATCTGATTTCAGATTAATCTGGCAGGCTATGGGTACACTATCGGTGGCAGCCGATGCTGCATATTTGCTTGTAGGGGTTGTTGAATTTGCCCTGGGTGCAACACCACTGTCGCTTTTGCTTGGGGTTTTTGCTTACTTGTTTATTATGAATACGGGATATCAGTTTTCAAAACACGTAAATTCTGCAGGTTCATACTATACATTTGCGGGAAAAGGCCTAGGTGGAGTAATAGGGACATTCCAGGCATGGAATATGGCCTTTTATGGAATTCTTGGCTATGGAAGCTTTGGTTTTCTTGGTCTTGCATCATTCATAACATTGATTGATCCGGCATACTCAAGTGCCCTTTTCTGGGTGCCGATAGCATTTATAGCTGCATTGATCTCTTTTTTATTCACGTTCAGGGGAATGAAAATATCAACGGATTATCAGATAGCCGGTGGAATAATTGAAGTTGCCATATTGATTATCTCATCAGTCATCATAATAATTGACGCAGGCAAATTGAATACTTTATATGTTTTTACATTAAAATATGTATCCGGATACTCACAGTTGATATTTTCGATGATCTATTCCACAACATTGTATTTTGGTACAACATTATCAATAACCGCACTGGGAGAAGAGGCAAAGGATCCAGAAAAAACAATAAAGAGGGCACTGATAGGAACGGTTATTTTATCAGGAATAACCCTCTTGATTGTTTCATACGCATTCACAATTGGGTGGGGACCAGCAAATATGGTATCATTTTACCAAAGTGCTGATCCAGGTATTATACTGGTGAAAAGATATAGCTTTATACTGTATGTTGCCCTTATAATTGTAACAATAAACAGTTTCATGGGATATAATATATCTGTAAGCAATGCTGATTCAAGGATATTCTACGCATTTGCCAGGGATGGGATTTTATTTTTACCGAAAAGTCTGGCTGGTGTTCATAAAAGATACAGCACACCACATATATCTGCCCTTGTTATATTCATATTTTCCTTAGTTGTGGCAATATTTTTTGGACTTAAGTTTGGACCTGTTGCAGGTGGATTGCTGATGCTTTTAATGAATGCATATGCAGCGTATACAGAGCATATAATTGCATCAATAAGTTTGCCATTTCTAATGAAAAGGATAAATAAACTGAAAATTATTGAGCATATAATAATACCTGTAATTGGCATATTATTGCTTTTAATTGTCATGGCTGGAACACTGATAAGTCCGGAAAAATATCCATATAACATTGCAGTGTATATAGGAGTGGGATGGATTCCAATAGCCGCAATACTAACCGCAATTGAGTACAAACTTCATCCTGAAAGGGTAAAATTAGCTGGGCAATTCACTATAGAAACCATAGAAATCAAATAAATATATAGATAATCATAAATACTATTTAAATATACATTTTCAATGATATTAATAACAAATGACGATGGATATAATTCACTGGGAATTAGGGAATTGTATTCAAATGCATCAAAGACTGCTCTGGGGGCATATATGGTTGCACCAGATAGGGTTAGAAGTGCATCAGGAATGAGTATTACATTTATGGAACCCCTTAGAGCCACCCCCCTTGATAGATATGGAATAAGGGGCTATTCAATATCAGGATATCCAGCAGATACTGTTTTTATGGCAAAAAACACATTATTAAAAGATTCCAACATAGATCTTATAGCAAGCGGTATAAATCACGGATCTAATATCTCCTTAAGGTCCCTGTACACAAGTGGAACAATATCTGCAGCAATGACTGGAGCATTAATAGGCATAAAAGGCATGGCATTTTCCATTGCACTTGAAAATTCCAACGATTACAATTCAGCAGATTTTGAAAAGGCTGGCATAATATCCAGAAGCATCATAAATGAATTCGTTAAAAATGGATTTCCCAAAAATGTTGATGTTCTTAATATCAATTTCCCCTCAAGAATAAATGAAAAAACGACAATAGATGTTGTCCCCATGTATGTTAATGCCTTTATAGATTCTATCAGTGAAAATAAGGACCCAAATGGGATTAAATATTACTGGTTTGGTAACAAATTTTCAAAAAGTTATGAGAAAAACACAGATTATTATACTGTAATGTATGAAAACAATATTTCAGTAACACCTTTGAGTGTCAATGGACATAGTATAAATGATTTTGCTACAACAAGAAAATTTTTTGAAAATGTCATGGATTCCCTATATAGTAGTGAAGGATTCGAAAAATATTAAAAATGTTTAAAAATTGTATGTATTATTTGAATGTTAATTATGTGCATTAATATTATGAATATAAATAAATGAATTTATTCTGAATCTCATTTTTATCATAAGCCCATAATAAATAAGTTTATCGATAAATAAAACATTACAATATATTTGTATATATACATGTAATTTTCAAATATGAATAAATTAATAAATGAAAAAAGTCCCTATTTATTGGAACATGCAAAAAATCCCATTAACTGGTATCCATGGTCTGATGAACCTTTCATTAAAGCAAAAAATGAAGATAAACCTATTTTTTTAAGCATTGGATATTCAACTTGCCACTGGTGCCATGTTATGGATCTGGAAAGCTTTAATGAGAAGGATGTCGCTGATAAAATGAATAATACTTTTATCTGTATTAAGGTGGATAGGGAAGAGAGGCCGGATATAGACAATCTTTATATGACCATGAGCCAGATTATGACAGGACAGGGTGGATGGCCCCTAAATGTAATTTTGACTCCTGATAAAAAACCGGTATTTTCATTTACATATATACCCAAAACTTCAAGAAATAATAATATTGGCTTAATGGATTTATGTGATACTGTTAATTATTTCTGGAAGAATAAAAGACCAGAACTTGAAAAAAACGGGGATACTGTTATTGATGCAATAACCCATAATAATGTAAAAAGAAAAAACGAAGAAATAAATTATGAAAGCTTGATCAAATCAACATTTAAATCGCTGAAAGGTAATTATGATGAGGAATATGGCGGATTTGGCAATGCCCCGAAATTCCCTTCATTTCAGCATATCATATTTTTACTTGATTATTATAAAAATTACAATGATAAAAAAGCACTTGAAATGGCGGAAAAAACCATGAAAACTATGCGATTGGGCGGTGTTTATGATCAGATAGGATATGGTTTCCACAGATATTCAACTGATGCCTTATGGAGAATACCACATTTTGAAAAAATGGCATACGATCAGGCCATGGCCATAATGGCGTATACATACATGTATTCAATTACAAAAAATGATTTCTACAAAAACGTGGTCTATGAAATCTTTCAATTTTTAAAGAGTGAAATGTTTGGAAATGCGTTTTATACGGCAGTAGATGCAGATTCAGAAAATGAGGAGGGAAGATACTATACATGGGCTTATGATGAAATATCACACATTGTTGACAGTGAATTCATTAAATCGTTTGATGTTTCTAAAACTGGAAATTTTTATGATAATAATTACCGTTTAACCGGGAGAAACATACTTTATTTTTCTGGTAACCCCGAGGAAATTCACGGTAAAAAGATGGATTTAAATATAAAAAAATTGTATGAAACACGAAATAAAAGAAAGGGGCATTTAATAGATGATAAAATACTGGTGGATATTAATGGTCTTACGATAAAAGCACTGGCCATATCATCAATGGTTTTTTCGGACAAAAATATGCTTGAATATGCTGAAAAGGCAGCTGATTTTATTATATCAAAAATGTACAAAAACAATATCCTGTATCATAGGTACAGAGAAGGGGACGTTTCAATAGAAGGTTTTCTTGATGATTATGCCTTTTTCTCATCAGGGCTTTTATATCTTTATGAAGCTTCATTTAATGATATGTACCTAAAATATTTTGAGGAGATAACACACGAGATGGTTAAAAAGTTTTACGATAGTGAATATGGTGGGTTCTATGAAACTGACCATCCAGAAGTTGTTAAATTGAAGGAAAGCTATGATAATGCTATACCATCTGGTTTTTCAATTGCCATAGATAATCTGGTCACATATAGATATTTGAACAATAAATATGACACCATTGTTGATGCATCACTGAATAGCGTATATGAGGAAATGACTTCAAAACCCATGTTCTTTTCGGCAACTGTGGATGCTTTTTTCAAAAAATTGAGGTTCTATAAAATAGAGGCAGGCAAGGAAACACTTGACTCCGTTAAAAAATATTATCCCAACAATTATTTTGTGATTTCATCAAATGACGGAAAAATAAGTGTCTGCGATATAAATAAGTGTTTTATTGTTGAGGATACAAAAAAACTGGTTAAGATAATCAATGATTAAATATTAATTTGCAATGATATATAAATGAAGTGTATTGTATGCGGCAAGAATGATGCATTTAAATTCGGGTTGTGCACCAATTGTCTTTCCGATAAAATCAGGTTGAAAACCAGTAAAATGGAAATTACTTTTTGCCCAAAGTGCGGAGCTGTTAAAATAAATAAAAAGTGGTATTACGATAATGTAGAGAATATTATAAAAAAGCAGGCTACTGCAAATATCAGCTCAGACAATTCATCATCAATTGAGATAACCAATTACAGCATGAATGACAGGAAAATGAATATTGATTTAATTGTTGATGATAAAAACTTGGGCGAAATACAGAAAGAGACGGACATGGATATTAAAATTATCAATGAAAGCTGCCCCGTGTGCAATCGTGTAACAGGATCATATTATGAGGCGGTTATACAGTTAAGGACTTTTACAACGGAATTTGATAATATTTTAAACTCTGCAAAGGATTCAATAGTATCATATATCAAATCTCTCAATAAAAATAATCCAAATTCATTTATTTCAAGAATTGAGAAAAAAAAGGAAGGACTTGACATACTTCTGGGCAGGAAAGAGGATGCTGTAAAGATTGATAAGAATCTTGATGATATATATTTTATGAACCTGAAAATCACGAAATCACTTGCAGGGAGGAAGGATGGAAAGGATATGTTTAGATACACCCACTTAATAAGAATACTTGATCTTTTGAAGGGTTCAGTTATATACGATAAAAATTATTATATGGTAAAATCCATATCTTCAAATAATATAGAACTCCTGGATATAGATAGGGGAACGGATATAAATTTAAACTCAAAAAATTTTTTCAGGAAACCGTTCAATATAATATATAAATTCCCCGAAAAAGAAAAGTTTATTGTTCTATCTTCAAATTCTAACGAAACCCAGATAATGAGTTCAGAAAATTTTAATATTATGTCAATCAAGGGCAAATTTGAAAATGGAGAAATAATTTTGTATAAATACAATGGTAATTATTTCAGCCTATGAAAAAAAATTTTAATATTGGGAACATGTACAATAATGCAAATAAAAGCTGAATGGGATCCCCTGAACCATGTATTGATGCACTTGCCAGGAAATGAAATAACATATGCAATGTTTGCTCCTACTGCCTTTCTATTTGAACGTCCATTTAATTATACAAAAGCTGTAAATGAGCACCATAATCTACAACAAATTTTGAGGGATAATGGCATTAAAGTGGATATATTAAGTGAGCTTGTGGAAAAAACAGCAGAAACCAATCATGAATTCAGGAAAAATCTGGAAAATGTCGTTAAGTCAAGAATTCACTTTTATGGGACGGTAGAATCGCTTGAAAATGCACAGAGATACCTGGATAATAATATAGATTATATTGACTCTCGATCCCTGTTTGAAGCTTTGATAATGGAACTATCAATAGATCTTAAGAAATATGTCGCCGGCATAGAATACCCCACAATATATTCGAATTTACCTCTTGCAAACCTTTATTTTATGAGGGACCAGCAGGCAGTATCAAATGGAGTTATAATAGGCAAGATGAGAATGCAACAGCGGAGGAAGGAAACTGAAATAACCTCATTTATTTTTAAAAATATTTTCAGGGAAAATGTAAAAGAGATTAAAAATGGATATTTTGAGGGTGGTGATTTTATCCCGGCAGGAAATTTTGCATTGATAGGCATAGGAAACAGGACGGATTACACCGGGGCTCTGGAAGTCATGAATTCAGGTGCATTGAATTTTGATGAAATAGCAGTTATACGGAATCCCACATATGATTTTACCAATATTAATAACATTATGATAAATATGCATCTGGACACTTATTTCAATATACCTTCCAGTGGAATAGCTATTACATCGGAGGTGTTAATTAAAAATGCTCATGCTGATATATATGTTAGAAATGATGGACACTATACAAAGGAATACGAAACAAATTTACATGATTACATCAAAGGAAAGGGATACAATATAATAAATCTTGGAATAAGCGAACAACTATCATATTCATCAAATTTTCTGACTCTTAAGGATAAAAAAATCATTGCAATAGATTCAAAAAAGGTAATTAAAAAATTATTGAAAGAAAATGTTTTTGATGATATAACCAAACAGGCAATTTTAAAGGATATTGAAAAGAAAGATAGAGTATTTCCTGATAATAAAGAAATTTTGGATTATGGAATAGATGTGATCAAAATTGATCTGAGCGAGTTAACAGGTGGTTACGGGGGTGCTCACTGTATGACATCTGCTTTAAATAGGAATTGATTGTAATGTATAAAATACGAAAACATTATAAATTTATAAACAATAACGTATTTCACCAATAGGTAATTAAATTCAAGATTTGAATGGATAAAAGAGGGATTAAATGGCAGATAAAAGAAAGGGTAATGTAAAGGATAAATGGAAGGAGAAATCGTGGTATACTGTTGTTGCACCGTCATATTTTGGCGAGAAGGAGATAGCTTTAACTCCAGGTGCAGATCCAAAATTTATTATAAATCGCACCATAGCGGTGCCCATATCTGATTTTACTGGAAATTTTAAAAAATCAGCATCAATGGCTTTATTTAAAATAGATGACTGTGTTGGAAAAAAATGCACAACAACTTTTATTGGGCATAAGGTAAGTGACGATACAATAAGAAGGATGGTCAGAAGAAGAAGGGAAAGGATAGATATAATCACTGACGTAATTACGAAAGACCTCGTTAAGGTTGTTGTTAAAATAGTTCTTGTTTCTGATAATAAATTAACTGGAACAAAAAGGTCAGAAGTAAGGTCATCCGTTGTTAATTTTATAAACTCCAAATCCAGTGATATGAATTTATCAGAATTTGCACTGTATATAATTGGCGATAATATTTATGGCGAAATTGTAGAGGCTTTGAAGGACATTTATCCAATCAGAAAGATAGAAATTCGCCGTTCAGAGGTTTTGGGAAAAACGGTACAGCCATCCATAGATGAACAGATCGCTGAAACAGTTGCAAATTAAATATTTAAAAGCCGGGGTGGCTCAGTTGGCAGAGCGTCGGACTCATAAGCCTAAAAGCTGAGATATCCGAAGGTCTTGGGTTCAATCCCCGACCCCGGCATGACTTTAAAAATTCAAATTAAGTCCCATAATAAAATCGCTTTATATTATTTGAGAAATACCCTATTTTGCATTAATCCAGAAACAATTAAAAACATATGCCAAAGTTAAATCAAATATTAAAATGTAAATTTATTTGTTGTTTTCAAATTGATTTATCGCATCCATCAAATTATTCATTTCCATTAATGCCTGGGAACCATACATCAATGTTGTAACATAGCCAACTTCCATCAGTTCCTTTTTGGTGGCTCCCGCCTTCATTGCCTGAAAAACATGATACGATATGCACCATTCACATCTTGAAGCTATACCCAGAGAGAGGGCAATTAATTCTTTTGTTTTTACGTCAAGAGCTCCTTCATTTATGGTACTTCCAACAAAATTCATAAAAGAGGCCTGGAAATCGTTATTATCCTTACCTATTTCATTGAATAAATTATTTATCTCATTTAATTTTTTATTTGAATCCATCAATATCACCTCATATTTCCTGATATTTCAAATACCACGCTTTATTTCCTTCATTTACTCTCCTGTATGCATCCTCAAGGGTTGAGGGTTGTGGTATTATACCCTTGTCCCCAGGTTTCCAGTTAACGGGCGTTGCAAGTTTATTATTAAAGTTAACCTGTAAAGCCTTTAAACTTCTTAATATTTCATCAATGTTTCTGCCCGTTTCTGCTGGGTAATAAATCATCCATCTCACTTTCTGATCCGGATCAATAATAAATACCCCTCTCACTGTATTCCCCGCTTTTTCATCAATTAAATTGTACGCTCTTGCGACTTCTTTGTTTATATCTGCTATAACCGGATATGGTATTTCTACGCCAAATTTTTCCTTAATATCTTTGAGCCATTCTATATGGCTCTGCAAACTATCAATGCTCAGCCCAATCAACTCTGTATTGAGGTTTTTAAAGTCATCATATCTTCTTGCAAATTCCATGAATTCAGTTGTACATACGGGTGTAAAATCCGCAGGATGCGAAAAAAGTATTACCCATTTTCCCTTATATTCGGACATCGATATTGGCCCCCGGGTTGTGTTCACCATAAAATCCGGTGCCTTTGCTCCTATTGTTACCGCCATATTTTCACCATATTCAGAAAGATAAAGTAAAATAATAATATATTCAAATGTGCAGAATTTGCACCTTTCTATGCAATTTATATTTTAATTTAGAATTATTTTGTAAATTCATCCTTAATAACAAGCTTTATGATTGTAATTTTATTTTCAAGCAATAAAATCTCTGCCGTGTATCGTTAAGGCATGTTGTTATATCAATTAATCCCAAATTACTCAAAGTTTTAACGGAATATAATATTGTTCTTTTGGATAAACCGGTCATTTCCTGGAGTTGGCATAATCTGGCCACCTTGACTTCAAGCAGTATATGGTAGATCAATTTTGTTGAAGGTGAGAGATTATTAATTTCGATTGTCTCCATGTAAACAAATTATGTTATCATTATTATTTTTTTTGATAGGTGCAATAATTTTAAAACGTTAATAAAATGATATGCTTATATTATTTAATGTTATAATATTATTATGATAATCGAGGATCAGAGAAAAATCACATGCGGTGGTGACCCTTTTAATTATCTTTTAAGCACCTTGAAAGGAATAGCCCTGGACATAAATAAGGGTGATACGGTAAACCTTCTGTTAATGGAGAATAAATTTCCATATGATGAGGAAAAATTCAGGCAAATTCTGAATTTTGTTAAACTCGATCTTATTGATTTAAAAAGAAATGAGGGGGAAATAGGCATTATATTTAGGAAGAAATAAGTGGTGAAGTTTCCTATTATCAACTATAAAACTTGCATGTGATATTGCCTCAGAAAGATTCAATTAGAGTCGCTAGGAAGTTATGTGACCTGATCTTCTTTCATTATGTCTACCAGTGGACAGGAATCATGTTCTCCTGTGATATAAAAAGGTTCGCTTTCATTCTCCTCATAAATGGTGTGGAATTTCCCGCTCACTGTGTTAAAATAATGGAACCTGTTGGATGGTTCTATGACAGGAAGATTAAGAAGTTTTTACTTGCACATCAATTTATTACATCAATATTGTAATTATTTGTTGTGGATTTGAATGTTTTTATTGAGAGCCACTGGGGGGCGTTGATCCCCCGACCTGCTGATTACGAATCAGCCACTCTACCTGCTGAGCTACAGTGGCTTTATGTATAAAGCAATTCCAGATGGTATTTTTGGATAAAAATATGTTGATTTTTGTGGCATTAATCTGTTTTCCATCATAAATTTCAGAAAATCCTCTTTCTGCCATTGAGGGATGAGGATTGCAAAATCACACTGATGCATATCCACTGCATTTATAGCGTCAGTATAATTGTAAATATATATTATTTTTTTATTATATTCCTCTTCCTTAAGAGAGAAAACCTGTTCAAATAAAATTTTATTCACAATTTCAGTGGGCAATGGGCTTTTATTTCCAAATTGCTCCTTTAAAGTGTAATTTTTTGGAATTAAACAGTAAAATTTTGAATTGTGATAAATAAAAATATTTTTTTGATCTCCCATGTTATTGTCAACTGTTACATCAAAAAAATCATTCAATTTGTTCATATAGGGTTCCATGCTCAAACCATATAACAACCTGTGTACCCCTCCTATCATCAAGCCATTATCGTATACCGATGTTATATATGCCATAGCATATCTCCAGAAATTATCATTCGTTTTATCATATAAGTCCTTAATTGCTCTCATTCTATGGTGGCCATCGGCTACTATGCCTGTGTCATTTTTTAATGAATTTTTAATTTTATTAATTTTATCTTTATCTGTTAAAAGATAAACAGTGTTTAATACACCGTTTGGTTGATAAAATTTATATTTTTCATCCAGTTCCATTGATTCTCTTTTTATTACTTTATCAAAATTATTATCGGCAACAATTAGAAAAATTGGTTCAAGTTCGGAATTCAAATTAGACATAACGTCCTTTCTTTCTTTTACCTGGGTGGAAAAGGTATATTCATGAGATTTAACATCTTCAGTGATGTCAACAAGTGATATTATCCCGTATCTCTGTATTAACTCCTTATTATTATAAAACTCCTGCTTCATTATTATTATTGAATTTTCAGGAAATTTTGTTAGAACATTTTCATCGATCCATTTTTTAAGTATTTCATATGAACCTGTAATTTCTCCTTTTTTTTCCGGAACAGTTAACTTAACAATATTATATCTCTTCTGCCTAAATTCCTGTTCCTGTTCATATGATATAGTATCAAATGGTGGCGAAACAAAATCTTCAATATTTTTATTGAATAAATATGGTGCAAACTCCTGTATTATCAAATTATTCACCTATAAATTCAAGCAATTTGCTCAAATTTTTTATATAGTAATTATCTCCGTCTGGAGTTTCCATTATCATCGGAATATTATTAAAATTATTGTCATTCATTAAGTTATAAAAGCCTTTATCTCCTATATATCCATAACCTATATTTTCATGTCTATCCTTTTTTTCCCCGGCATCGTATTTTGAATCATTTAAATGCAAAACCTTTATCCTTTCACGATTTACCATTGAGAATAAATTGTCCATAACTTCATTGTATTCATCCCTGATATTGTACCCATATGAAAAAAAATGGCAAACATCAAGACAGAGATTTATATTTTTGGAGTAATCAAGCATCTCGACCATCTCCTCAACACTCCCTGGCAAGGTATTACCCTTTCCTGATGAATTTTCTATGAGCAACTCTGTATAACCATAATCAATATTATTAAGTATATTCATAATGTTTTTCATGGCATTTTTTTTATCCGAATTTGAACCGGGATGTATAACCATGTAATTTATTTCCAGTTTATTGCAAAGTTCAAGTTCATATTTAACATCATCAATCGATTTTTTCAATAACTCCTCATTTTCGCTAGCGAGATTTATAAGGTAGGATGCGTGTGCAACTGTCTTTTTTATGCCATATTTTTCTGTATTTTCCTTGAATTTTAAAAAATCGTCTTCCAATAAATTATCGTTTTTCTTCCATTGCATATTACTCTTTACAAAAATCTGAAACGTATTAAAATTAAAACTATTAGCCCTTTCAGGAGCAAAATAAATATGATCCCTTATTGATACATGCCCACCTATTAACTTATTATACTTTTCAAGTTTAAATTTTTGCTTCATCATTATTTATCATCATGTGAATAAACTGCAATACATGCAGTGAAAGAATGGGATTATCAGTATAACCACAGGCATCAAGATCGGCACCAGCCAGCATGGCACGGGATTCGTCACTCGCCACATCCGTTGCAATTAAACCCTCCTTTCTGTACACCTCAGTATTTGGTGGCACTCTTTTATTTGGAGGTGTGATAAATGTCACGTGAACACCTCTCTTTATAGCATTTTCTATATTCTTCTTCAATTCAGTACGTATATCTTTAATTCTGGGTGTTGCAATTATCAATTCTTTTTCCGATAAATCAAACATTTCTGCCATTTTTGCCATTACCTTTGACCTTCCGTAAATGGTATACACAAGCTGTGGATCACCCTTCGATGGTAAAACATCCTGCAACTCCTTTAACTGGTCAAACAATTTATTCACATTATCAATAAAATTCTCCTTTATCTTTAACATTTCCTCAGGTTTAAACATTCTAGGTCTTCCCTCAGTTTCCTTCGCAAAACCCCTTTCAACAAGGGATTCCATCACTTTATATGCAGAAGTTCTAGGAATGCCAGCTGTATCTGCTATTGTATCCGCATTGGCAACCCCATGATAAACGAGGGCAGAAAAAGCCTGTGCCTCATAGGATGATAAACCAAGAATTTTTAACATTTCAGCAGTTTTAATTATGTGTTCGGAATTAGCTTCCATAACTAATAAATGCATTATTTATTAAAAATCTTTTCTATTGTATGGGCTTTTGGGCAATAATCTTTGAGGACAGTTTTTTCGTTATATTATCATATGCAGAAATACATTCATCCAAATATGATATTTTGAACTGAACATTAAGGCAATAAACTATCAGAAACACGTAACATTTCCAGACAATAAAAATTTAAACGATAAATCAATCTTAAGGCATGACAAGTTATATAAAATCACATTTTGAAAATATGCTTCATGGCAAAAAGGTTGTAATTGCCAGTTCTGCAAGCATATCATTATATAGAATTCCGGATCTTATACGGGACATCAAAAGAGAGGGTGCAGATGTAATAAGTGGTTTAAGTTCTTCCGCGGCTGAAATGCTAAACCCAGAAATTTTCAAATGGGCCTCAGGACATGAAGTTGTCACAAAAATTTCGGGATATATAGAACATATTTCATTGTTTGATGAAAATACCATACTTCTTATTGCACCAGCATCTTATAACACAATTGGAAAAATGGCAAATGGTATAGCAGACAATATACCTTCATTACTGTTTTCATATGCCCATGGCCATAAAAATTCTGTGGTTGTAGTTCCTGCCATGCATAAAGATATGATGAATTCCGATATAAATAAAGAAAATATAAAAAAATTGGAGGATATAGGTGTTTTAATTGCGGACCCAGAATATGATGAGACAAAGGCAAAACTAGCAGAGAATGATAAGATAATAGATTATATTTGCAGGTCTGTATATGGACACAGGCTAGAAAATAAAAATATTTTTATAGTTGCTGGAAAAAGCGAATTGAATATAGATCCAGTACGTGTACTATCGAATAGATCAACGGGTTATACAGGTTACTGGCTTGCAAGAAATGCATTTCGTTATGGTGCAAAGTTAATCACATATATTGGTAATTCGGAATATGATATACCATCATATGTTAATTACGTCAATAGGGTAAATTTAAAGGATATAATCATTGAAATAAATTCATTCCTGGGAACGGATCATTATGATTACATTATCATGCCCATAGCTCTGATGGACTTTGAACTAGAGGAAAGCATGGAAAAACTTAAAAGTTCTTCTGAACAGGTAATAACATTAAAGCCAGGGAGCAAGGTCAGGGATCGTATAAGAGGTATGGCACAGGATTCAAAAATGGTACTTTTCAGCCTTGAAAGTGAGAATGAATACGATTCCCAAAAATTCAAAAATTCTGAACCGGATCTTGTTGTTTTAAATTCAATAAATGATAAAACCTTTGGAGAAAATACAAAGGATTATGTGTTTATACATAAGGATAATAAAACGCATTTTAAGAATATAGACAAGGCACAGCTTTCGATTGAGATATACAATTATTTAATAGATGAAATATCGGGTTAAGAGAGGATTAATTTTAAGTTTTAACCCACATTTTTTATATTTAAAATTTTTTATAAAAAAAGGTGTGTCAGGATTGATCCTTTGATCTGGCCGCTATTTTCATGGCATCATCAATATTTTCCAGTTCCATTGCAATACCCGAGGTTATATCATATACATAACCAAGACTGGATTTAAACTCTCTTTTCTCCTTTTTTGTTTTAATTGTATTCATTATTTGATCAATTTTATCAAGAGCTCTTTTTCCCATTTCAAAGGCTTCATTTAAATCCCTATTTCTCATAATATTTAATTTTCCATATATTGCTTCAAAGTAATTGTCCCAGTCATTGGATTTCTCGGTCATTGCAATGACCTTATCATATATTGCCATGGCATCATTATATTTTGACTTTAATGATGATAATGCCTCTGCTTTTGCATTGTTTGCCATTGCCATAAGCTGTATATCCTTGATTTTCTCAGATAATACAATGGCATCCTCAAAATATTTCAGCGATTGATCCCTTTTTCCAGAATTGAGATTAATGTATCCCATATTCACAAAATCCAGCACCTTCATATCATCCTCTTTTAAATTTTCATGAATTTTCAGTGATTCCTGTGCATATTTCATTGGATTCTCGATGTTTTTAGGTTCAAGAGCAAAATATGATTGGGATAATTTATAGCAAACTTCTGCCTTTTCATCGCTGTCTTCGCTTATTGAGTTATATACCGTTGTATATGACCTTATGGCATCCATATATTTTTCCTTCTTCATTGAATTATCCCCGTTTTCTATATATTCTTTAAAACTTTCCATCTTTACCACCATTATATTTAACTACTAATTCTTTCGCTGTGGAATAATTTATTGTATTTCTTTCCAGCATTTTTTCAACTATTATATCCACATTTTTGTCCGTTGCTCCAGCAGAAATTGCAATATTTCTGGCATGAAGTTTCATATGGCCCTTTTGGATGCCCTCAGCAGCCAAAGCTCTCAGTGCTGCAAAATTCTGTGCAAGTCCAACAGATGCAAGAACATCAGCCATTTCCTGTGAACTTGATATATTCAAAATTTTTAATGAAGTGCTTGCTTTTTTTGATGTTTTGGTTGCACCTCCAACTATCCCTACAGATATGGGTATTTTTATGCTTCCTATTAAATCCCCGTTCTCATCTGAGTAATAATCGGTAAGCGAGTGATAATTGTTTATGGAAGCATAGGCATGTGCGTTTGCCTCTTCTGCACGAAAGTCATTTAGTGTGGCAAGCATTACGGCATCAATACCATTCATTATTCCTTTATTGTGTGTGGTTGCCCTGTAAATATCATGCTTTGCAAGGTTTGATGCCATAACAATTCTATTAACTATTTTCTCACCGCCTATCAATTCCTTCTTGAATTTTGTATAAGCATAACTTATCCTTTCCGTTGTAAGATTGCTCATTATTCTCAAATTTATTTTCCCTCCTGTGATATCTTCAATAAATGGTGAGATGAACTCGAGCATTGTATTTATAACATTTGCTCCCATTGCATCTTTAACGTTTATTATTAAATATAAAACAATGTAATTATTTATCGTTGATATTTCAATATCTATTGCACCCGCTTTCATTGAAGAAAGAGTTTTTGACCTGGTATTTGCCATATCAAGGATTTTTTGCTTATTCTGGTAAATACTTATTATAGCTCTATCTCTATCAGGCACATCATATAGTTGAAGTTCCCCCCTCATTATGGATTCCATTGAATATGCCCTGAAACCTCCAGAATCCCGTGCAATTTTTGCACCGTGTGAACAGGCTGCAACCACAGAAGGTTCTTCTATGCACATGGGTATTAAATAATCCTTATTATTTATTTTAAAATTTGTTGCAATACCAATAGGAATTTCCATTGTTGAAATGACATTTTCTATCATATTTTCTAAATCTTTTATATTTGTATAATTTTCCATAATTTCCATGTCCTCATTGGAAAGCGATGCAAGTTCTTTTACAATGTTTCTTCTTTCATTTAATGTCATTTTATGGAAATTGTGAATTTCAGAATTCATGAATCTATATAATTAATAATATTAATAATTTTTTTATTTTATACATTAATTTAAATTCCTTAAATGAATGGTGATGTATAATGTCAAGATTGCCAAAACAAAAATATACCCAGAATGATTACATAAAACAATATGATAACATATCAACACTTGATTTTTTGATCGCCGGGAAATCGGTTGATGGCGATTACTCAGAATATATAAATAAAATAATTGATTCAGAAATTTCAGCAATCAATACAAAATTCAAATCACCAGTTAAAAATGATGCAATCCGTGCACTTCAAAATGGATACTTTTGTGCATTAAATGGCCTTGTCAGCGGAGCATTTGAAAATAGCAGATTTTTCCTTGAAAGATTGTCACTGTTAAAAATAATTTCCTGCACTGGTGAAAAAAATCCATATGAAACGGCTCTAATAAATAAGGAATGGCATATTCTTATAAATAATAAATTTACCATCTATAGCGCTTCACAGTTTATTGGAAAACTTAATCATTATTTTGGCAAAAAACTTGATATGGACAATATATCAGTATATACCACAGGAATTCCATTATGCGGGATACACGCCAAAAAATTCAGGAAATATTCAGAGGATATTAAAAACATCGAGGAAAGATGTCATATATCAATTGATGAAAAATGCTCAAAATGCAACAAAAAAGCAGTTAAATTCACAATAGCTCTGCCAAAGGCGGGAGCAATAATAGGCATACTGGGCTTTTTGTCGGATATGAATAGCAAAAATCTTGGAAAAATTTATGCGGATTATTCCAGAATACTCCATCCATACGGTTTTTATTCTTACCCCCGAGAAAATTTATTCAATTTATGGGCAATTGATATAATCAGGTTGATAGAAACTTTAAACAAATACGTGTTTTGAAATAATTTGTCTTCATATTCAGGTTCAGAAATTGATTAAAACCTGTATTTACCAGAATATTTTCCTTATATTGTGGGGATGGTTTTGGTCCTTGTGGGGATTAGATATTTGCGCCATCAAAGTATGTGTGCCGGTAATAAGCTTTTTCATTCTGGAATTTGTAAACATCAACAAATTTTGTATAGGACTTGTTTCCATTTTTCAATACGCCATTGAATTCGCCTTCGACTACCACGTACTGATCCTTTACAATTATATTGAATATGGTATGTTGCCCTGATTTTATTATTCTATGGGTTCTGTAAAAATTCTGAAACTCCTCCTTACCATTTAATGGTTTATATCCTGGCCTTTCATAGATTATATCATCGGAAAATAGTGAAAACAGGGTAACAAGATCGTTTTTATCCACTGCACTGTAATATTTTTTGACTATATTTTCCAGATCCGACATAATTGCATATTAGAATATATTATAAATTTTTATTTATGATTGGCTTTCACTTTTATGAATTGGAATATTTTATCATCAAATTCAGATATGTGACCTTCTACCCTATCTTTCGAAAGGGGATTTCTCGCTCAATTTTGTTAAATCAAAAATGTGATATACGTACTTTTACAATTATGGTAAATAGTTATCATAAATCAAAAAGTTAAAGATTAAATAATTAATTACAAATAAATGTTAAAAAATAAAAGTTTAATATCTGTTTCAGACCTTGATGAGGGAGATATAGAGAATATTTTTGAAAAAGCCGATTATATGTGCCAGAATATGAACAATATGAGGCAAAATGAACCAATGAAATTAAAAATACTGGCAACATTATTTTATGAACCAAGTACAAGAACACGGTTATCCTTTGAATCCGCTATGGAACGCCTAGGTGGATATGTAATAAGCATGGCTGATTCAAAGACATCATCATTTTCCAAGGGAGAGACTTTGGCTGATACAATAAGAATTGTTGAGTCATATGCAGACATAATAGTTATCCGGCATCCTCTGGAAGGAGCAGCATTGCTGGCATCCAGGTTCTCCTCAAAACCTGTCATAAATGCAGGTGATGGTTCCGGGGAACATCCAACGCAGACCTTGGTTGACCTTTACACCATTAAAAAGGAACTTGGAGATATAGATAATAAGGAAATAACCATTATAGGGGATCTAAAATATGGTAGGACAGTTCATTCATTATTGCTGGCATTAACACGATATAATGTAAAAATAAATCTTGTTTCACCCTCGAATTTAAAACTTCCTGATTATGTCTACAAGGAAATTAAAAATAAACTTGATATAAATATTATAAATGATCTTGAACAGTCTATAGAACAAAGCGATGTTCTATATGTTACAAGAATACAGAAGGAAAGGTTCACTGATAAAAATGAATATTATAAATTAATAGGGTCATATAAAATTACAAAAGATGAAGCCGAAAAAATGAAGGAGAATTCCATAATCATGCACCCCTTGCCAAGAATTGATGAAATCGATGCCGATGTAGATTTTATGAAAAAGGCAAAATATTTTAAACAGGCTTCATACGGAATTCCAATTAGAATGGCTTTGATCTCAATGATAGCAGGTGATTAAATGGATAAAACCCTAAAAATATCAAAAATAAAAGATGGAACTGTCATAGATCATATACCAGCTGGAAAAGCATTAAAGGTATTGAATATTCTTAATATTTGTGAAAATAATTCAATCAGTATTGGGATTAGGGTGTCAAGCAGCAAAATGAAAGAGAAGGATGTAATAAAAATAGAAAATAGGTTTCTTGAAAAAATAGAACTTGACAAAATATCCATGATTGCTCCAAGAGCATCAATAAGCATCATAAAAAATTATGATATAATAGAGAAATTCAGTGTTGATTTACCACAGAAGATTATGGGCATACTGAAATGCAACAATCAAAATTGTATTACAAACTCCGGCGAACCTGTAGACTCCGAATTTAATTTAGTATCTTCAAGCCCCCTAACAGTTAAATGCGCTTATTGCAAAAGGGAAATGAGCGATAACGAAATAATAAACAACTTATAGATGCGTTAAGGATCATTTTTATTTTTATATCAATATAAAAAATAAATATAAATCTTTAATTATAATTATTTATTATGAAAGTTTTTGAAGGTATTGAGCTTATTGACCATACAATGGCAAACTGCTACCATGTTGAGCTTAACGGTATGGATATTTTGATTGATGCCGGCACAAAAAAATCGGGCAGGAGAATAATAGAATATTTTAACAGGATAAACAAAAGACCTGAAATAGTTCTCATTACACATTTTCACATGGATCATTTGGGAGGATTGAATGAAATTTATGCAAAATTCAAGCCAGATATATACGTCCCTATGCTTGAGGTAAAAATAATAAATGGTACTGAAAAACCCAGAGCCAGAAATTTGGTACAGAAATTAATATACTCAATGGCACCCGTAAATCATATGTCCAGCATAAAACCCGCATATAATATGAAAATAGATGACCTAGAATATTATGAAACACCGGGGCATACTGTTGGAAGTACATCTTATTTTTTGGTCTCAAAAAATATAATTTTTTCAGGAGATGCCATAATTAACAGGAATGGAAAGCCAGACATTAACAGAACATTCACATGGAATGTTGAGGATGCAGAAAACTCAGTGAAAAGGATAATGGATATGAAACCCTCACTTATTTTACCCGGCCATGGGGAACCATTAAAACTTTAACACCTTGAGTGGGAAAATCCAGTAGGTTTTAAGCGGGTGAAAACGACACTTTTTTTAGTGATAGAGAACAGTAACATGCCAACCAGCAGACAAAATGGAAGTATGCTAGATTAAAAATGATTCCATATATGCCTGTTTCCGTAAAGTTAAATGGCTTAGCATAGAAGGCAGAGTACTCCCGGATCTATGAGAATCAATACCGTAGAGTTTTGCTGGTAATAGTCGAAGCAGGAAGCTCCCTTCGAAGGATAGAAGAGGATGTCACAATAGAGATGTGCAATAAATAGATAAATGACCTTCACATTATCATCCATTGAAATCATCAATTTATAGGAAAAGGTATATCATGGTATATGCGATTGAAAATGGTGAGGAACTAGATAAGTACCTTTTTTCTTCCTTTGGTGTAAAAAGAAAATTTAAAAATAAAAATTATCGTATTTATCTTGCTAATCAATTCAATAAAAACCCTATAATAAAAAAAATTGAATTGAAAGGTTACAAAGTTGTGTATGTTAGCGGCACAATAAAAAAATGTAAAAAGGTAATGGATATTCAATTGGTGACCTCCTCCCACGAATAAATTTGTGGGCTTCCTGCTTCAAAGGCTACTGGCGGAGTCTCCACAGGCTTGCATGGAGCTATATGTGACCTGACCTTCTTTCATTATGCCTGCCAGTGGGCGGGAATCATATTCTTCTGTGATATAAAAGGTTAGATTTCATTCCACCCATAAATGGTGTGGGATTTCCCGCCCACTGTGATAAATTTATAATGTAATGAGTGACAATATAATTCTAGCCAAAATTAACTATTTAGAAAAGAGCGCGGGGAATGGGATTCGAACCCATGCTCTCATTTGAGAAACAGCTTAGCAGGCTGCCGCCTTACCACTGGGCCATCCCCGCATTATGCAGGATATCTATCTTCAAGGTCATTGGCAATTTGCTCAAGTATCTCTTCAAAGCTTTCATTTTCCATTGTGACCATGTCCCCATTTGGTAATGTCATTCTAACATAATATACTTCCCCGTCTTTGGAAATTTCAATTTCTGCCAATTTATCTCCCATAATCCTATAATTATTAGGTATATATTATATTTTTTATTGGTTTTTGGTAAATTATATAACCCTTTTCAGATCTTTTGAAATATCCTTTATTATATAATTATCAAGAATATATCTAAGAGCAAGAATAATGCCCATACATATTAAAATTGAATAAAGTTCCCGGAGCTCCATATCGCTAAGTACAAATGCAAAAGTTAGGCTAATCGCAGGAGGATGGTCTGAATCAACAAGATCCATCAATACAATAACTAGAATTATCGATATACCAAGAGAAATAAAAATACCAGTATATGATATTATTGTTATTCCCACAATGCCACCTATATAAGCCAAAAGATAGCTGATAACAAATTTCCTCTGAATAGAAAATTTTGACTTTCTATGTATGAATAATATATATGTACTGGCGGCTATTGATGAAAAGATTATATATGCTGTAGGATGTGTGAAAAAACTATGTGAAATAAAATCAAAAACCAAAACAACAAATGATACTGTAATTGCCGTAAAAAAATCAGGAATTATCTTATTTTTAATATTTTCATTCATTTCATTTAAATTTGCTCATATTTAATAAAATTATTCTATATAAAGGAGATATGCGGTGATTTCATGAATAAACAAAAAGTAAAACTTTTAATAATAGAATATATTTCTTAAAAAGGGGGTGTTGAAATGGTCAAATTCGTTAAATATTATGACGATGATGATGACGAGGAAGACGATGATGATGACGATTCCTGAAAGCTATTTATATGTAATATAAATATTAAACAATGAAAATCCTTGTCATTGGAGGGGGAGCCGCAGGGATGTCGGCTGCTTCCAAAATTAAAAGAGAAAATAAAGATTATAATGTAACCGTGATTGAGAAATCTGGATTTGTATCCTACGCCGAATGTGGAATGCCTTATTATCTTGCTGGTTTTTTCGATAAATATGAAGATTTATTGCATTATCCATTAAGTGAATTTATTGAAAAAAGAAATATAAATATTCTAACAAATACAGAGGCAAAGGAAATTAATACCGCAAATAAAATTGTTACAACAGAAAACAAAACTTTCCATTATGATAAATTGATCCTTGCCACAGGAGCTAAACCCAAAATTCCAGATAATTTCAAAAATTTTGTATATTCACTTCGCAGCATGAATGATGCCATTAGTATTAAATCAAAAATGGCAAGATCAAAAAATATAACCATTGCAGGTGCAGGTGTTCTTGGAACGGAACTTTTTTCATTGCTAAACAACAAATACCAGGTAAAATTAATCTCAAAGCATGAAAGAATACTTCCATTTCTGGACGAAGATATTGGAAATACATTGAATGAAATTATTAAAAAACTCAATGTGGATATTGAATTTGACTCAATTCCTGAAGATTTTACAATTGACAGCAAGGGAACTCTTGTTAAAACAACCAGTGGTACACACCATTCTGATCTTGTGATCTATACAGCTGGCATTTCCCCTGAGAATATTATTGCTGAAAATGCAGGTATAAAAATGAACGGGCATAATATGATTTTAACTGATGACTATTTACATACATCCAGTGAAGATATATTCGCCGCAGGGGATAATGTAGTTTCAAGGAATTTGGTTACTGGAAATGATGATTATTTTCCGCTTGCACAGGTAGCAAATAAAATGGGCCGAACAATTGGCCTGAATATTAATGCGGATAGGCGAAAGTTTCCAGGTGCCCTTGGTACGACAATTATAAATGTCTTTGGATACCAGGTTGGATATACCGGATTAAACGAAAAAAAAGCAAAATCCATGAACTATAATTTTGATACTATTTTCATTCATGGCAAAAGCAAATCAAATTATTTAAAAGGAAACGATGTTCATCTAAAAATACTGTTTGCCAAAAACGATGGGAAATTGCTTGGGGCACAAATAATAGACAAGGACAATGGTGCATGGCGCCTTAATACACTTGCTTCTGCAATATCTGCAAAAATGGATCTGCTTGATATCTTTTATTCTGACCTTGGATATGAGCCTGAATATGGTCCGGTATGGGACCCCGTAATCATAGCATCGAGTTTGGGCCTGGATAAAATAAGTGAGATATCGTGAAAAATTAAAAAATATAATATTTTAATATGATAATCCAATATTCCCATAATGGAAATAAGTTACAATGAATATCTTGTTCTGGACTATATCAAGGATAAAGGTGATTTTGAGGAATATAACATAAAAATAGAAAATCTTGACCAGAGAAATATTTCAAGTGCAATATCATATTTAAAATCAAAGGGGCTCATTAACTTAAAGGAATATACCAGGAAAACGTATTATATCACATCGGAAGCAGAAAACTATATTAATGGTTATTTTCCTGAAGAGAAGTTGTATAATTTACTGAAGATAAATAAAAAATTAAGAATAAATGAAGCAAAAGAAGAGTTAAAAGAGGAATTTGGCATCGCCTTGGCAAACCTATCAAAGTATGGAATAAAACCAAACAATGGTTACCTAGATTATTCTGAAACCAATATTGAAGAAGCAATAAATAGGGAGAGAAATGCATTAAATTCAATTAAAACCTTTCAAGGTATTGATAATACTATTCTTGAAAAACTAAAAAAGAGAGGCCTTGTAAGGGAGAAAAAAAATATTATTCGTGTTATAAGTATAAATGAGGCGGGAGTTAATTCGCTGAAAAGTTTTAAAAATAATAATTATGCTGAGGCACTTACCTCAGAAATGATCAGTTCCGGAGAATGGAAAAATAAAAAATTCAGGCCGTATGACCTTAATATGAGGGTTGAGGAAATAAACGGTGCTGGCCTCCATCCATTAACATATTTAATTGAAAAAATCAGAAACATTTTTTTAAATATGGGATTTACGGAAATGCATGGACATTTTATTGAATATACCGCATGGAATATGGACATGCTGTTCATCCCTCAGGATCATCCAGCAAGGGATCTGCAGGATACATTCTATATAACTTCAGAAAAAGAGATGGATTTTGAAAATCCCGAAATTTTAAATCTTGTAAAAAAGATTCATGAAAGGGGATATAAAGATTATTCTGGATGGAACTACAGATGGTCTTTAAATGAGGGGAAAAAACTTATTATGAGAACCCATACAACAGTTAATACAATCAGATATCTTTATAATCACAGGGAAGCCCCACAATACATGTTTTCCATTGAAAAGGTATTTAGACATGAAAGCGTGGATTGGAAACACCTGTCAGAATTGTACCAAATAGAAGGAGCAGTATATTCAAAGAATGCAAATTTATCAACGTTAAAATGGCTCATGCACGAATTCTACTCAAGACTTGGGTTCAAGGATATAAAACTTTTACCCTCGTACTACCCATATACTGAACCCAGCATGGATGTGATAGTAAATATAAATGGCAAGGAGGTTGAACTTGGGGGCTCAGGCATTTTCAGGCCGGAAGTCACGGGGCCTATAGGATTAAAATATCCTGTATTTGCTTTTGGGCTTGGACTAGAACGGCTTGCGATGATATATTATGGCCTTGATGACATAAGGGAAATATACAACAGTGATATTGACTGGCTAAAAAATTATAAAATAAAATTTTAAGCTGCTGCACCCTGTTTTTCCTGGCCTGATGTTTTTGATGGCAGCAGGGGCAGTAATACAACAGATAACACAGCAAATATTAACATATATACCATTGAGTCATATAGCGTTACATGAACATATAATAACAAGGTTACAAGAGCTATGCCTGCAGATCCACCGACAATGTTTCCAAAGCTCCATATAAGGGCATTTGACTGTGTTGAGAATTCGGTGGGAATAACCTGTGCAACATAACCCAAAAGTACTGGAAATCCGCTGAAAGCGGCAAAAACATAAATCATATATATCAATGTTAGCAGATCAAATGACCTTACGAGTAAAAATATACCAAAGAATACTGTTGAGATAATTGAGGTAATTGCAATTGTGAATTTCCCGCCATGCTTTCTTACCATGGATCCAAAATATGGTTGACCTATAACGGCACTTAAAAAACTTATTGATGTTACATAACCCATCAATATTGTTGAATGCAAAACATTGTCAAGGTAATCCGGGACGAAGGTAACTGTCCCAACCAGGAACATAGACCTAACAAACACAATGAGCGCAAGTATATAAAGAAACTTGGAATAGTCCCTGAATTTTATGTTTTTCTGGGATTTTATGTTTTTATTTGAATTCATTGCTTTTAAATTGTATCTATTCCTGTTAAAGAAGCTCAGGCCACCGAGTATGATAAATCCAGAAGCAAATGTGTATACCCCAATAATGAAGATGCCGTTAACATGCCCAAAAAAATCAATTGAATATACAAGCATAATTGGTATTAAAGATCTTCCAAGACTTCCAAATGATCCATTGTATCCCATTGCCAGGGGGGATTTTTCTTTTCCATAAGTGAATGCCAGTATTGAAGCCCCAATTGGATGGTAAAATGCCTGACCAACCCCAAGCATCACGGAAGCCGTTAAAATTGTGTAATCTATATATTTTATAAAAACAAAGGATAAACCAAAGAGCATAACCGAGGAAGCCTCTATAAATATTCCAGCGAAAATCAACAAACCATCATGGTTTATTCTATCGGCAATTTTACCTATTGGGGAACCAAGAAAGCCAGATATTATGTTGTATATAATTGCCATTGTTCCTAACAGTGGTAAACTAACACCGGGAATCAACTTATAATAGGCTATCAATGTTGGAAATAGAAGGAAATTCCCATCATTGGTAAAATGCCCAAGGGATGTGAAAATCAATGATCTGGTTGTATCTTTCATGCATAAGTAATTTATCCATAATATTTAAATTGTGTTATTCGTAAAATGTTTATTTGTAAATTAATTGAAATAATCCTCAATGTTCCTGGAATTCTTTTCCTTCTTTTGTTCACTGGAAAATTCAGTTATTTTACTTTGTGGATTTTTAAATATTTTTATTTCATTGCCCAAACTTTCCAGAACCCTGTTTAATGTTTCCTGAAGTCTTTTTGAATAATATACAAAATCTGGTTTATAGTCAAATGGACTGCCGTCAATAAATGGTTCAACATCCTGTGGTGTTTTATTTGCATTTGTCACAATCCATGATACCTTCATTCCCGGAATAAAAGTTTCTCCCCTTGAGATCATCTTCCTTGCTGCATTCACATTTGCCATTGAGGATGCATTTTTATACGTATTGAAATCTTTCACACTTCTAGATATAACAAGTTTTTCATAATCAACATCACCCGCTGATACCTTTTTTATGAGATCCTCGGCATATTTATTTGCACCGTCCACATTTCTATCAAGTATTAAATCAAATACATTTGAAAGTGCTTCGCTTTGGAGGTCAAAGGAATCGGTTCTTCTTGTTTCATATCCTCTTACAAGAATTTCACCAGCGTGATCATATGGATATACAATTTTTCCAGCATATCTCTTTTTTGCACCGTGTGAAAATAATGGATCCATAATTTTTTCAAATTCAAGAACGAGATTTTTTTCCTTGGAAATTTCTGAACTTAACATGGTTCCAAAATCTATTGCCTCTTTAATTGTTTTTTTGTTTGACTCAATAAATATGGAGTCTGTATCGCCATAGATAACGGTAATACCCATATTCTCCAGATCCTTTATGATTGATGTTATTGTTTCCCTTGCATATGCAGTGATAGCACTGCTTATTTCCCGATTTGTAAACCTGTAAAATGATGTTCCCAAAACACCATAAAATGTATTCATCAAAACCTTTATTGCTTCCTGTAATCCATTTAAATATTCATAGTTTTCAGTGTCCTTTTTCATCTGTTGTTTAACTTCATCACGATTTTTCATCAATTCTTCCAAAATTTCTGGAATGATACCTTTTTTAATATCTGGTGATAAAAACTTTGCACCATTTGGTGCGGTAATAGTCCCTTTATTGTTCAGTGTCGTAAAGCATATATTATATTTTATAATCATAGAAGGGTACATGCTTTTAAAATCAAGCACAACAACCATATCATACAATCCAGGTTCTATTGAATGAACATAACCTCCTTCATATGTTTCAGATGATGCAGTTCTTGCACTCATGGGGACTGCAATATTCATTCTATCGGCACGCCTGATTAAAATGGAATCAACATATGTACTGGTTCCACCATTGGATACATCATCCAATGGCAGTAGGGAAACTGTAGACATATATAGATTTCTATCCAGTATCCTTGTTTTGTTGTATATCATCAATGCAAGATATGCATCCTTTATACAGTATTTGATAACATCTTCCCTTCTATTTTTCCATTCCTTTTCAATGTTCAGCCGGTCCACATTTTCCTTTCCTTCATTCAAAAGCATCTGGGAAACATAATTTAAACTTTCATGTTTTGGATGTATGACCTTTTTTACATCCCACCATGCATCATCTATAACCCTTCCATGAAGTCTCCAGAATTGATTCATGATCCTTCTTGGTGGCAAATAATCTCTCCCAATTTTAAATGCTATATGAAATTTTTTCATACGTTCTTCCAGCAATGGAAGATCATAGCCATCGATGTTGTATCCAGTTATTATATCAGGATCCTTTTCCTGTATAAGCTTGTTAAAACTTTTAAGAATGTATTCTTCATCGCCGGTTATAGAGCCGTTTTCTATTTTATTGTTAAAAAATATTGAATAGCCTATTACCAGTATTTCTTTTGTTTGTATTGAATTTTCTATATCAAATGACAGCCTTTTTAAATCGGGATTAAAGGAATTGGAATTTTTTATATTGTTTATTTTAATCACAATATCCGTTGTATAGTTATTCTTTTCCTCCACAAGTTCATCCCCTTCAATTTCTACTGAAGGCCCAAGATCAAGGTCGTATAAAAATCTGTGATGGAAAGGTATATCAGCAGATAAAGCCTCACAATCACATATCTTCCTTATTTCTGGAACTTTCCATGGGGATTTTATGTAAATTCTTTTAATGCTTTTATTCTCCCCGTCAATGAAAAGTGTTTTATCTTCCATTCTTAAAAATTCAGAATTTTCTTCTATTTTTCTTATGCATGTATCATCTGGATCGACATAATCAAAATATGGCTTAAATCCAAAGTAAAGTGCTGCCACGGATTTGCCATCAGAACATCTGCCAAAGAGTTCCACTGTAACGTCATTCTGCCTGTATGAGGCAGTTATCAGTCTCATTATAATTTTCATTTATTCCATATATATAGAATTAAAATATATAGTTTAGTGATATTCTCTCTTTCGTATCGAATGTTTCGCTAGTTTCTACTCCCGGGGTTTTTCCTTTGTCCGGGCTTGATTTTCCCGGATGCAAATTCTAAAATATCTGTTTTTATGTTGCTTATTCCGCTATTTATATTACATGGGATCTTCATCCGTTTTTGATAAATCCCTTATTCTATTGATACCGTCAAGATCCATGATTATCTGTGAAACAGTATTGGGCACATCATTATACCAGTCAAGGCCGCTAACCATTTTATTTCTTATTTTTGTACCTGTCCATACATCACGATTTATCATTGGCAGACTTTTTACATCATAACTCTTTTCATAAAATAATCTCTTTACAAGAGGATTATTGCTGTAAACCCTTCTAAATGGAGGTGTTAGTGATTCGACATGTGCAACCCACATTGGATTTGAATTTACATCTTCTATGGGAACTATATAAAAATTGTTTATATTATTTTTTTCAAGTGTATTCGAGATCATTAAATATCTTTCTCCCGCAGTAAATGGGTCCTTTAATGTATGGGATAATTGTGCACTTCCAATGCCTATTATTACATAGTCATTTTCCGAAAGGATTTTTTTGATAATTTCCATGTGTCCTTTATGGAATGGCTGAAATCTTCCTATTATAAATGCCCTCATTTATACGTAATATTGATAATGTAAATAAATTTTTATAAAATTAAATATTGCCAACTTTAGTTAGTTTTTTTATTAATGCAAAGCTTCGCATGCTTTCATGCTAGAATTTCCTGTAACTATCCACCAAAAATTGACAACGTTAATAATGCCAAAATTTATATTATATTATATTATATTATATTATATTATGGAAATATATAGTAATTGTGATATCCTGAAATGAGTTCCCTTATATATTTATTCTTCATTCTATCACCTTCTTTTCTTCATATGCCATTGCAGGTGTTACCACAGGCCTATCATCTATTGATAATGACATATGCCTTCTTT